>JBOIBB010000241.1:0-4728 GCA_050739335.1 Gammaproteobacteria bacterium | reverse complement strand
CCCGGCCCGTGGGGCCTGCCACGCTCGCGACCGTCAGGTCCGGTTGTTCGCGGGCGAGCTTTGCGGGATTGTCCGGCGTGCCATCGACCAGATACAAGCGCTGCGCCGACTCGATCTTCTGGCCAAGCGCAAGGCGCGTTTGGCGCGTTAGAATCAAGGCCTCTTCACAATCCGCGGTGCAAAACGCACCACCCATGTAAACGATGGTGAAGCGCCCATGAAAATAATCCCGTGCCAGCGTGCCGCCCGCCATCGGCAACGTCAGTGCGGCGACCTGCAGCGCGCGCGCCGGCCGTACGAATTCACCGTGCTGAGTGGTGCCCAAGCGCACGCTGTTGATATTGAGATACAAGAGCCAGGCCGCGATGATCGGCAGCGCCGAGATTGCGCACAGGATCAGGATCACGAGCCAGGGCTTGCGCCGGAAAATCGAGGCTTTGGGTGTATCGCTGGTTTCAGCCATTCGCTGTCACCCGCTTGGTATTGACCACGATCCAGATTATCAGCAAGGCAAGCGCCAACGCGTACCACTGCATGGCATAGGCGTCATGCCGCAATGGCGTCATGCCGACGCTCGGCCGCCAGTTGCGCACAAAGCCGTCGGAGTCGCCGGCATCGAGCTGCAGCAAGGGCTGCAGCAGTGCGTGACCGTAGAGCCCCGTGAGCGTGGCATAGGTGGGGAACAGAATCACTTTCGGCCAGCCCGGCGGCACAATGATCGTGCCGACTCTCAAGCCCGGTGCCGGGAGTGTTGCCATCACGCCGCTCACCGTGCGTGGCGCAGAGCTCACCTCTACGTCCGGCAAGGTCTTGACGCCGGGAGCGCGCGCAATGAAGCCGCGATCCACCATCAGGATTGCGCCACCCGGCGCGAGCACCAACGGCGTGAGCACATCGTAACCATCCTCGCCGGCGTTGGCCATATCCTGCAACAGCACCTGACGCGTACTGTCGTAATGTCCGCGCACGCTCACATGCCGGTAGTGCGGCAGCTCCGTGAGCTTGCCCGCGGCCACCACCTGATTCAGTGACAGGGGCGCGAGGCTCGCCACGTGTACATACTGCTGCAACAATCCGCGCTTGTAATCCGCGCGGTGCAACTGCCAGAAGCCAAGCAGGATCAGCACGGGAAACAGTACCGCAGTGACCACCGTCGGCCACAGGCGCGGCCGGAACTGCCATTTGCCAATGCGCATAATCGCGTGCTACCGTGGCCAAGGCCACTCGGCCCCGGTTCCATGACTTCCAATATCGTCGTCATCGTCTTCCTTGGCATCATCGTCGTCAGCTTGTTCAGTGGCGTGTATTACATGCTGCATGACCAAGGGGACTCGACGCGCATGGCCAAGGCTTTAACCGTGCGCATCGTGTTGTCACTGATCCTGTTCGCGATCCTCATGATCGGCTACTGGACCGGCTGGATACATCCGCACGGCCTGCTGCCGCCACCGTACCACTGAGGCCGCGGCCGTTTGCTATCCCCAAAACAGCCAACGCGCTGCGCGTGCAGCGCTTTGTGTGATGCCCTGATGCTAAACGGACGTCAAAGCCAGTACACAAAGACATACAGGCACAACCAGACGACGTCCACGAAGTGCCAGTACCAGGAAATGCCCTGGAAGGCAAAGTGATTCTCGGGCGTGAGGTGGCCCTTGAGCGCGCGGATCAGAAGCACCGTCAGCATGATCGCGCCCACACAGACGTGACAGCCGTGAAATCCCGTAAGCACGAAAAACGTAGAGCCGTAGATGCCACTGCCTAGCGTCATGTTCTGCACAAGGTAGGCATCAATGAATTCGCGCGCCTGCAAGGCCACGAAGGCGAAACCCAGAATGACGGTAAACAGCAGGAACCAACACAGTTGCTTGCGATGGTTCTTCAGCAAGCCCCAGTGTGCAATGGTGACTGTTAGGCCGCTGGTCAACAAAATCAGCGTATTGAGCGCTGCGATCTTGGTGGGGTCCATGGGCGTAAACGGGCCGCCCAGCTTGGCCGGCCCGCTGCTCGGCCACACCGGCGTGTAGCCTTTCCACAGCACCAGATTGGTAAACAGGCTGTTGCTGCTGCCGGCGAGCCAATGCTCCACGAACACGCGCGCGTAGAACAACGCACCGAAAAACGCGCCGAAAAACATTACCTCGGAAAAGATGAAAAACGACATGCTCCAGCGGTAGGTGCGTCCCACTTGCGCGTTGTAATTCCCGCTCAGGCTCTCGTGGATAACCGTGCCAAACCAGCCGAACGCCATGGTGAAGGCCAGAATCCAGCCAAACAGGAACACCCACTTGCCGGGTTCGACCTTCTCCAGCCACAACGCACCGCCTACGGCCAAGCAGAACAAGCCCACCGAGCCGATGATGTTCCAGTGCGTGCCGTGCGGTACGAAATACCGGTCTGCGGCCTGCGCATGTGATTCCATGCTTGTCTCCAGTGTTACTTAATTGCTGTTGTTGATAACTGCGGAATTGCCGAGCGCCCGTCTGCGCGGACGGTCTTGCGCTCCGAGCTTGCCAGGCCGGATCGCAGGTACAGGTGCGCGGGCTCAGTCATCAGTGCAGATAGCGCACGAAAAAGAAATAGCCGATATAGAGCACCAGCGCTAGTACACCCAGGATAACCGCGGTGCGCAGCGCCGCACGCCGCTGACGCGCGTAGGGATCATGCTCAAACCTTCCCACAGCAGCCAACAAGCGCCGCCATCAATTGGTCTGATACGGGGCCGGCCAGACCTGTTCATTGCTGGGGGGCTCGACAAAACTGTGGTACGGCGCCGGCGACGGGATGGTCCACTCGAGACCGAGTGCGCCTTCCCAGGCACGTGCCTCGGCCTTTTTGCCGCCGCGCACGCAGATGATGATGCCCGCGACGAATAGCAGCTGCGAGGCACCGAACACAAACCCGCCGATCGATACGATCTGGTTCAGATCGGTGAACTGCACCGGATAGTCCGGGATACGCCGCGGCATGCCCGCCAATCCGAGGAAATGCATGGGGAAATACAACACATTTGCCGAAATCACGCTCAGCCAGAAGTGGGTCTTGGCGAGCTTCTCGTTGTACATGTGACCAGTCCACTTGGGCAACCAGTAATACACCGCGCCCATGATCGCGAAGGCCGCGCCGGTCACCAGCACATAATGGAAGTGCGCGACGATGAAATAGGTTTGGTGGTACTGCCAGTCCGCCGGCACCAGCGCCATCATCACGCCCGAGAACCCGCCGATCGAGAACAAGATTACAAAGGCGATGGCAAAGAGCATGGGCGTCTCGAACGTGATCGACCCTCGCCACATGGTGGCCGTCCAGTTGAAGATCTTCACGCCCGTGGGCACCGCAATCAGCATGGTGGTGAACATGAAGAACAGGTCCGCGGCCAAGGGCATGCCGACCGTGAACATGTGGTGCGCCCACACCGTAAACGACAGGAAGGCGATGGCGGCAATGGCGTACACCATCGAGGTATAGCCAAACAACGGTTTTCGGGAAAACGCCGGCACAATCTCCGAGATGATGCCGAAGGCCGGCAGAATCATGATGTATACCTCGGGATGCCCGAAGAACCAGAACACGTGCTGGTAGAGCACCGGGTCGCCGCCGCCGGCGGCATTGAAGAAGCTGGTGCCGAAGTACTTGTCCATCAGCATCATGGTGATGGCGCCGGCGAGCACCGGCAGCACCGCGACTACGAGGTAGGCGGTAATGAACCAGCTCCACACAAACATCGGCATCTTCATGAGCGGCATGTTGGGCGCACGCATGTTGAGGATGGTGGCGATGATGTTGATGCTGCCTATAACCGAAGAAATACCCATCAGGTGAATAGCGAAAATCTGGAATGGGAACGCCATGCCGGATTGCTCGAAAAGCGGCGGGTACATGGTCCAGCCGGCGCCCGCGGCGCCGCCCGGGAAAAACAGCGTGGACAGCAGCAGGACAAAGGCGAACGGCAGCAGCCAAAAGCTCCAGTTATTGAGGCGCGGCAAGGCCATGTCGGGCGCACCGATCATCATCGGGATCATCCAGTTCGCGAGGCCCACGAAAGCCGGCATGATTGCACCGAAGATCATCACCAAGCCATGCAGCGCGGTCATCTCGTTGAAGAACTCGGGATCCATCAGGGTGCTGCCGGGCGTGAACAACTCGGCACGGATCAGCATCGCGAAGGTGCCGCCGATGAAGAACATCAGCAGGCTGAAACACAGGTACAGGGTGCCGATATCCTTGTGATTGGTAGTCGTGATCCAGCGCCAGATGCCACGCGGATGGTCCGCATGGAACTCGTGCGCAATAGGTTCGATGGCTACCGTGTTCATCCTGCTCTCCTCGACGCGTCGCTCAGGGCGCCGCTTTCAAATCGATGATCCCCGCGACCCGGGAACCGCACTGCCCAATCACCACAAAACTACGCTCCCGTGCCTGCCGCAGCCGCCTTCGAGGCCGTCGTACCAGCGGACGCGGCCGAGCTTGCGCTCGGCGCCACACTTGACACTTGGCCGTTCGAGGCTCCGGGCACCACCAGTTCGGGCAGCGCGTAGACCACCGGACTGCCAATATCCTCCGGCTGATAGGTTTGGGGATTGATGTATTTGCCCTTGCTCGCTTGCATCGCGGCCAGCCACTTCTGGTATTCAGCCGGCGGCTCGGCCACCACCACGATCGGCATGAAGGCATGCCCGCGACCGCACAGCTCCGTGCAGCCGCCGCGGTAGATGCCGGGCTTGTCGATCT
>JBOIBB010000240.1:0-6037 GCA_050739335.1 Gammaproteobacteria bacterium | reverse complement strand
GGACAACTATGGCCGCACGCATGATCCGTCCGGCCCGGCGGGAGCCAAGTAGAAAATCACCGACCGGGAGTCGTCTTTCGTAGGAGCGGCCCTCCGGGTCGCGATGAGGCCTCGCAAGTATCGCGGTTGGGGGCAGATTCTTGCTCCTGCAAGATCTGCATTTCCGCCTTTCGAGTTGCGCTTGTTGCTCCGCTTGAAAGCCGGGGCATACCTGAACACTTCACAATCCTGTTCCGCGTTCAGGTCCAGGGCAACCATCCGTGGTTGCCCACTCATCGCTTTGCGAAGAGCCCTGTATGCCCGTTCGCTGCTGGCGCCGCGAACCCCCGGCGGTCACCACGGTTTCCACGGGAAGCACCGGGAATCGCGGTGGAGACCACCGCTCCTACAGGACCGGAGTTCCCAAGGCAGCGCAACTGCTGGCGCGCCATGTGAGCTTGACGAGGTACTTTTGTGCCGCCGCGCGGTTACCGCGGCTTGTTGAGCGTGTCTGCGAACAAGCGCTTGAGTACCTGCAGGTGGCGCTCGAAACATGTTGCGTCGTACACCGGCGTATCGTGAAACGTCCAACCGTGTTTGGCCGGCCAAGTTTCGACCGTATGTGCGACATGCGCTTCGGTGAGCGCATGCTCCAGCCGGTTTTTCATGTCGTCCGGAAAGCTGTTGTCCCCGGTCGCGCCGGCGACGAAGACGTACGCCTTCATTTTGGGTGCCAAAAGATGCGGGCTCGCGGGATCGTCTGAAGCGAGATTGCCGCCGTGGAATGAGGCACTCGCGGCGATGCGTGCAGGAAAAGTGCCGGCCGCGGCGAGCGAGAATCTCCCGCCCATGCAGTAGCCTGTGGTTCCGACCGGCTCAGGCCGGACTAGCGGTTGCCCGGCGAGATAATCCAGAAATGCCTGGGTGTCGGACATGACGTTCGCCACCGTGGCGCGGACAATGAATTTCTCCTTGAGCTGCGTGAAGGCGTCGGCGTTGCCGAAGATGGCGTGCGGATCCATGGCCGCGTATGGGCCGGAGCGGTAAAAGAGGTCGGGCACCAGCACGAAAAACTCCAAGTCGGCGATGCGTTGGCCGAGTTCGAGCAGGGCAGGGCGGATTGCGAAGGCATCCATGTAGACGATCACGCCGCGCCAGGGACCTTTGCCTTTCGGGGTGAATTTAAAGCAGCGGCAGGTACCGTCGCGCGTCGCGATGTCGAGCGCAGATTCGGATTCGTTAGGCATAAGTCACCTCGATGCACGTATAGGAGCCGGTCGCAGAAAGGAGATCGGGGAGCGGCTTGGGCATGGTACTCCGTTCGTATGTGGGGTTTCGTCTGGTGTACTGATCGCCTTCCGGTTCGCTCCGAAGCGGAAGACTGCAGAGCCGATCCGCGCACGCAACCGGGGACTCGGGCTCCGGTCCGCGAATGCCTTCGCTGCCCGGGATCCGGCGCCAAAGAATGATTCTTGCGCATCCCTGTCCTAGGATTTACTATCCGACCAAATAATTAGTCACGTTAGAGATGCGTCGCTATGTCGAGTCAGGCTGTAAGTTTGGCCGATGCCAAGGCCCGTCTGAGTGAGCGCGCGGCGCGCGGTGAAACGATCGTAATTACGCGCCGCGGGAAACCTATTGCGCGGCTGACCAAGGCGGCTGAACCACGCCGACCCATTAAGGTCGCGACCTTACGTAGCGTGACGCGCGACCATCCTCGTCAGGCCGAGAGCGCGGGCCGATTTCTCCGCCGTCTGCGCGACACGAGCCGGTTTTGATCCAGTACTTGGATACGAGTCTCTTGGTCGCCGCACTGACGAACGAAGCGCACACGGCTCACGTGCAACGCTGGCTCGCCTCCGAGCCGCCGATGGAGTTAGCGGTGAGCGAATGGGGTGTGGTCGAGTTTTCTAGCGCGCTCGCGCTCAAGTCGCGAACCAGGCAACTCGGTGCAGCGCACCGCGCGAGTGCACTCGCTGCATTTACGCGCTTATGCAACGAATCATTGGACGTCCTCGACGTACGCAGCCGCGATTTCCGCACGGCTGAACGATTTGTGAATCAGTACGCGGCCGGCCTGCGCTCGGGTGATGCGCTACAGCTCGGTATCGCCGCCAACCGCGGAGCGCGCCTGTGGACGCTCGACAAGGCGATGACCAAGGCGGGCGTGGCACTGGGCCTGAACGTACAACTCCTGTAGCGGGTCGGGGAGGAGCGGTGCGGCCCCGATTTTTTGAGGCGTAGGTTTTTCCGATGAAAGTATTGGTTACCGGCGGTACGGGTTACATCGGCTCGCATGCTTGCGTGGAATTGGTGCGCGCGGGGCATCAAGTGACGGTACTCGATAATCTGAGCAACAGTTCGCTGGTGGTGCTCGATCGGTTCGAGCAAATTACCGGACTGCGTCCGGAGTTTCATGAACTCGATACGCGTGACCTCGGCGGCCTCGATACGCTGTTCGAGCATTCCCACTTTGATGCGGTCATGCATTTTGCCGGCGTGAAGTCGGTCGCGGAATCCATCGCCGACCCGGAAAAATACCGTGACAACAACGTGGGCGGCAGCGGTACGCTGATGGCGGTGATGGCGGAACACGGAGTGCAACGCCTGCTCTTCAGCTCGTCGGCCACGGTCTACGGCGAAGCCGCGAGTTCGCCGATCGGCGAGACCGCGCCCTTGGGGCCGATCAATCCCTACGGCGAATCCAAGCTCGAAGTGGAAAAGTTGATGCGCGTGCAGTGCGCCGCCGATCCCGAATGGTGCGCGCTGGCGCTGCGCTACTTCAACCCGGTCGGCGCGCATGCGAGCGGCCGGATTGGCGAAGCGCCGCAGGGTACGCCGAACAATCTCATGCCTTATATCTGCCAAGTGGCGATCGGCCGGCTACCCGAGCTCGCGGTATTTGGCAGCGACTATCCGACGCGCGACGGCACGGCGATACGCGACTACATTCATGTCGTGGATCTCGCGCGCGGGCATCTGGCCGCGTTGGAATATTCGCAGAGCGCAAAGGGCTTTCGGGTGGTGAATCTCGGCACCGGCGCCGGCACCACAGTGCTCGAGCTGGTGGCGAGTTTCGAGCGCGTGAATGGCGTGCACGTCCCGCGCCACATGGCGGCACGCCGCGCAGGCGATGGCAGCGCCATCTGGGCGGATCCGGCGCTTGCCGCGCGCCTTTTCGGTTGGCGGACGCAACTCGGAGTCGACGACATGTGCCGCGATGCCTGGCGTTGGCAGCAGACCAACCCGCATGACTTCGGAGACTGAGCGCGCCGAGTGAGACAAAAGTGGTCGAAATTGCCGGAGCGCAGGTCAATTCCTTGACCGTCCATAGGGGCTCCCGGATAATGACCACCGCTTTGCGCCTGTAGCTCAGTTGGATCAGAGTACCTGGCTACGAACCAGGGGGTCGGGGGTTCGAGTCCCTCCAGGCGCGCCATATATCTCGCAAAGTTACGTGTCATTCCCGAGCTAGTGCGAAGCTTGCGTTTGCGCGAGCTTGTTCAGCTCGGCATGTTGCGCATTGTGGTCGAAGCCATCGAAGCGGCCTTCGGCCAACGCGCGTGCCGCACGCAGGAAACCGCCCCAGGCGGCCCCCGCCAGTGCGCCACCCACGCTGATGCGGCGCACACCGAGGCGCGCGAGGTCCGCCTGGGTATAAGGCGCGGGGTGACCTACCAGCACGTTCACGGGTTTGGGCGCCACCGCCGTGGCAATTGCCCGGATATCCTCGGGCTTGCTCACGCCCGGTGCATATAAGCAATCGGCGCCGGCGTCGGCATACGCTGTCAAACGCTTGATGGCTTCGGCAAGCGGGGCCGGATGGCCGGTGAAAAAGCACTCGGCGCGGCCGATCAACATCACGTCCGCGCCGGTGGCGTCAATCGCTGCGCGTGCCGCGCGGATGCGCGCCACCGCGTCATCGAGGTCACGCAAGGGTTGCGACGCGTCGCGTGTCGAGTCTTCGATCGAGAGACCGGAGACGCCGGTTTCCACACAGCGGCGCACATTTTTCTTTAGACCGGCAATGTCGGAGGCCAAGCCGTCTTCGAAGTCGGCGTTCACGGGCAATTCCGTGGCCGTGACGATTTCGTGACAGTGCGCCAGCATCATCTCGATATCCGGCCCGTAGTCGGGCTTGGCGCGCGACCAGGCGAACCCGGAACTCGTGGTTGCCAAGGCCTTGAAGCCGAGTACCGCCAATGCATGTGCGGAACCGATGTCCCAGGGATTCGGAATCAGGAAGCAACCTTGGGCGTGCAACTTGCGAAAAGCCGCGCGGCGCGCCGCGTAGTTTGATGTAGTCATGGTGATGATCCTTGTACTTGTCCGCGTGCCGCGGGCTTTAGCGGTATTTTAGTCTTTCGATGCGACGCCCCGTAGCTTTCCGTGCCCACACCGGCAGTTGTGCGCAGATTGTCAGGGCTGCGTGCCAGACAATCCGAGCGCAATAACCAGACGGGGTTTGCCCGAGTTTCGTGTGTGAGATCAGCCGCGCAATTTGTCCTTGAGCGCGGCGCGCAGGCGCTCGAGCGTTTTGCCGCCGAGTCCCGGCAGCGCTTGCACGGTGCCACATTCAATGGCGCTTCGCAGTGCAGCGAGGTCGTGTATGCCGAGCTTGTGGTAGAGCAGGCCTACGCGTTTGGCGCTGAGGCCGGGCAGTTCCATGAGATCGGCCAAACGCGCGGGTACGCGTTCTTCCAGTTTGGCGAGCTGCGGCAGGGCGCCGGTCTGCACGATCGTGGTGATCTTCTCGCTGAGAATTTTGCCGATACCGGGCAACTCGTCGAGGTTGCGGCCCTCGGCCACGAGCTTCGCCATGCTGGGAGAGGGGCCTTCCAGGAAGCGTACCGCGCTGCGATAGGCGCGGATACGAAACGGATTGGCGCCGTCGATTGCCAGCAGATCGGCGTAACGGGTGATGAATCCGGCGATTTCCGCGTTGCTGATCGTCATGCGTGCTCTCCGCGCTGCACATTGTGCGCCAAAGCGGGCTGTGCGGGTGCGATACTTGATCGGCCGCTGCGCTCGTCTTCGCGTTCCCTCAAGAGTTCCCCGTGCCGAGTCATTCGGTTTTGGTTTTTATCCGAGTAAAGTAAAAAGCCTCGCTTGCGCATGCTGTGTACGCAGCCTGAATGCGGCCGAGCGGAGGTTGGAACGATGTCAATTACTACCCGTGTTGCGGACAAGGCCGGGGTCCTCGGCACGATCATCGGGAGTTTTGCCTGCGCCGCATGTTTCCCGGCCGCCGCAAGTATCGGCGCCGCCATCGGCCTGGGGTTTTTGAGCCACTGGGAGGGTTTCGTGGTGCGCTTTCTGATTCCGGCGTTTGCGCTTGTGGCGCTGCTCGCGAATCTCTCGGGGTGGTTTTCGCATCGCCGTTGGGACCGGGCGCTCGCGGGCTCGGTTGGCCCGGTACTCGCGTTGATCGGCGCGTTTGGACTGATGGGCGTATTCCGATTGACCCACGGTTTTCTGCCCGCCCACGTCGCGCGCGGAACGTTCTACGCAGGGCTGATCCTCATGCTCGTCGTGGCGATCTGGGATCTTGTGCATCCCGCGAGCCCCCGGTGCCGGCCGATCCGGGGCCAAGTTGACGCCCCGGCCACGGAGAAACCGTGAGGCTGCGCCCGCGCGGGTAAGCGCCACCGGGATGTACGAATTGGACGCGCTGCACGCTTAGACGCGTGACTGACATGCCGTTGCAAAATCGCGTAAATCCCTTCGGCGGCCTCGATGCCGTATCCGCGCGTGGCGCCTGGATCGGCAACCGCGGGATCATCCACGGCGACCGGAAGCGCATCGTTGCCGCGTGGCGCTCCAAAGCCTGGATCACCTGTGAACTGCACTTCCGCGGCGTGCACCGGAGAGTGTTCAGCCCGCACACCTGGACCGAGTTGTTTTTCCTGGACGAAGCGACCGCGTTCGCCGCCGGTCACCGGCCGTGCGCGTACTGCCGCCGGCCGCGCTACCGGGAATTCAAGCGTGCCTGGTGCGCAGCGAATATGGCGCTCCTTGAGATGGCCGATCCGCGCGCGAGCTGGATTGATGCCGAGCT
>JBOIBB010000239.1:0-3631 GCA_050739335.1 Gammaproteobacteria bacterium | reverse complement strand
ACTGGACCACGCGCTATCGCATCGTCGCGGACGATCCACTGTCCGCCGAAACCGAAATCCACCAATCCGCACGCATGCAACGCGGTGATTGGCAGATTCGGTTGGAGCTTGCAACGCGGCTTTCCGCGACGGAGAAATTTTTTCAGTTCACCGGCGACCTCGAGGCCTGCGAGGGTGACGAGACTCTTGCCCACCGCGAGTGGGTACTGAGCATTCCACGAAACGGGATTTGACCAGTTGCGATCCTATTGTCATGTAGCCAGACAAGCTGCGACATGCGGCCACTGCGCTCTGCGGGCAATGTACTAAGCAACCTCCGATTATTCGTCGTACCCGTCCCCGCCTCCGCTTCATCCATAAGTTGCGATCTGCCGGCTTGCCCTGCAAGCGGGCTACGAGGACACTGAATACGTTGGCGCTGCGTACTTCTTTGTCCAACCCGCGGCGCGCCTGCCACCCGTCTGTTTAATTGCCGGAGAAACCCATGCCTGGACTGTTGCCGAACGTCGATCCGACGGGCCTGCTCGAATACTCGGTGGTGTACAGCGACCGCGCGCTCAACCACATGTCGCAAGCATTTCAGCGCACGCTGCGCGACATCCTCGGCCAACTCGAAACGGTGTACGGCGCGCGCTCGGCCATCGTCGTTCCAGGCAGCGGCACCTTCGGCATGGAGGCGGTGGCGCGCCAGTTTGCGACCGGCAAACGCTGCCTCGTGATCCGCAACGGCTTTTTCAGCTACCGCTGGACGCAGATCTTCGATACCGGCCGTATCCCGGCCGAAGCGCGCGTACTGAAGGCACGCGCGGTCGAATCAGGCGATCAGCCGTGCTTCGCGCCGCCCCCGATCACCGATGTGCTGGCTGCGATTCGCGAGTTCCGGCCGGATATCGTGTTCGCACCGCATGTCGAGACCGCCTCGGGAATCAAGCTTCCGGACGATTACCTCCGGCAGATCGCCGCGGCGGTACACGCGGTCGGTGGCCTGTTCGTGCTCGATTGCATCGCATCGGGCGCGCTCTGGGTGAACATGCGCGATGCGCACGTGGACATTCTGCTCTCCGCCCCCCAGAAGGGTTGGAGCGCATCGGCTTGTTGCGGCCTGGTGATGCTGGGAGAGGAGGCGCGCGAGCGCATCGAAACCACCCGCAGCAGCAGTTTCGCCTGCGATCTGCGCGCCTGGCTGCGCATCATGGAGGCCTACGAAAAGGGCGGCCATGCGTACTACGCCACACTGCCCACCGATGCACTGGTCACGCTGCGTAACACCATGCTTGAGATACAGACGTACGGCTACTCGCGAGTGCGCGACGAACAGCAAGGGCTCGGAGATGCGGTACGTAGCTTGCTGCGTGAACGCGGTTTCAAGAGCGTCGCGGCCCCGGGATTCGAGGCGCCGAGCGTGATCGTGAGCTACACGACCGATCCGGACATCGCGTCCACGCACAAGTTTATCGAAGCGGGGGTGCAGATAGCCGCGGGGGTGCACCTCGTCTGTGACGAGCCGGAAGACTTCCGCACCTTCCGCATCGGCCTCTTTGGGCTCGAGAAGTTGCACAATCCCGAGCGCAGCGTGGCGCATCTCGCCAAAGCGCTCGACCGCGTGCACTGATTCCTCTGCGCGATGACGTCGCGGCACAACACGCGGCGGCTGGAGCTACAGCAACGTGCGGGTACGTGCAGCCGCCAAAATAACGCAACATCCCGATTCACGACTCAGGCCGCCATGTGAGACGACGCCTTGCCGCTGTACGCTCCGTTGGATATATGTGCGTCGAAGCTTATTGGCCGACCTCCGTCCAAATCCGGACGATCGGTTGCCCAAAAACCAGTGCCCGAAAGCAGTCCTGGGACCAGTAGCGCTGATTCTCTCGGTCGTATCGGAACAGTGCGCGTCGGTAGACATACTATATTTAGTATAGATATAATATAGTATGTGGCGCATTGAGGAGCACCGGCGGCTGGATAGACAAGTCAAATCGGCTCCGCGAGACGTTCTCAAGCGCTATGAAAAATGGAAAGATATTGCGGAAATATCTGGCCCGCCCGGGCTCCGTCTGATCCGAGGATTTCGGTATGAAGCTCTGTCAGGCGAATGGCGAAGGTACCAATCCTGTCGGCTGGGTCTTCAGTGGCGCATTATTTATCGCGTGGTTGTCGAGGAGCGGCTTTTCCAGGTTGCGTCCATCAGCGCGCATGACTATCGGACACCGTAAATGAAAGAGTATCGCCCGGCCAAGAAGCGCATTAAGGTCTCCGTGGGTGAGTCCGTGCGTATTTTGCGTGAGCTTCAGGAACTGAGTCAGAGTCAGATGGCCCGTCTTACTGGCATTCCCCAGGCTGCGATTTCGGCCATCGAGAATGATCGCGTCCGTCTGGGGGTTGAACGCGCCAAGGTCCTTGCCCGGGCGCTCAAGTGCCATCCCGGAGTTTTAGTATTCCCCGGCTGGGAGCTTCCTGACACTGCAGCGGCATAACACCTTTGGCTTATGTGACTTTCTTGAGGCGGTATATGAACCTCAATAAGTCCTTCTTTAGTCGTGCTGGCGTCGCACTGATAACGTTTGTCGCGCCTGCCGGCGTTGGCAGCCGTTCGCTCGCGCGTCTCGATGCCATCGGTAATGTAGTAGATCAAAACTTGCCTAAGCACACTCCGCTGTGCTCAGTCGCGTGCGCGCGGCTGCGACAATCAAGTGCAGCATGTCACGGTATGCAATGTCGCCGAGCCCCGCCATCAATGCGAGTTTGCCGTCGTAGCACCAGGCCGGATTGGGATTGACTTCGAGGAGCCGCGGGTCCCCGTCGGCGCCGCAGCGCCAATCGAAGCGGCCGTAATCGCGCAGCCCGAAGCGCTGGAACAGCCGCTGGCAGTCCGCGCTCACTGCGTCTTCGACATCGGCGCTCGCCTGCGCGCGCTTGAAAGCAATCTTCGTCCAGTAGGGGCTGTCGGGCAAAGACTTCGACTCGTAAGACAGGATGGGGTTATAGCCTTGCGGCAAGCCCGAGAAATCGACTTCCAGCATGGGCAACACCTTGAAACTCGTTTCGGCGTTGCCGATCAGGCCGAGACCATATTCCGGTCCGGGAAGGTATTCCTGATAGAGCGCGTCGCAGCCCGGCAGCGTCTCGCGCAGCCAAGCGAGGTAGGCGCGTGCTGCGCCGTCGTCACGCACCACCGAATCCTTGGTGATCCCGACACTGCCGTCCGCGCGATTCGGCTTGATCAGCGCCGGGTAGAACCCCGGCAACCTGGCGTCGCCGGCGCCCGGCAGAAACACTTCGCGCGGCACCGGCACGCCGAGCGCGTCGGCTGCGAGCCTCACAATCTGCTTGTCGTAACACAGCGCCATCGCGGCCGGCGGCGCACCCGTGTAGGGAATGCCGAGCATTTCGAGATACGCCGGCAGCACATGTTCCTGCGCGGCGACATTGCGAAACCCGGTATCGCAGAAGTTGACTACCAGGTCGGGGGGAGACTCGCGCAGGCCGTCCAGCAACTGTTCGTGATTGGCACACACCGTGACGTCGAAATCGCGCATCGCGGCGAAAGCCTCGGCCATGAGGCGATGCGCCTTGAGATCTTCCTCGCCGTAATGTCCGCCCGGCTTGGTAGCATCGAAGGCTTGGTGGG
>JBOIBB010000238.1:0-8651 GCA_050739335.1 Gammaproteobacteria bacterium | reverse complement strand
GCTACGAAACCAGCGGCGTGCAGGGCGCATTGCGGTTCGCCACGGAGCACGCCAAGGATTTCGCCGGCCGCGCCAACCTGCTGATCGTGCCCTGCGTGAGCCTTGGGGCTACGAACACATCCAGCGCTGGAATCCGCTGACGCTCGATCCCAACCGCAATTCGTCGCCGGCAGCCCGGCGGCCGAATGTGCCGCACTGATGCAATTCGTGGCGCCGTGGCGCGAACACGTACTCATGCACATCGACCTGCACGAAACCATCGACACCGACGAATCCGAATTCCGCCCGGCGCTTGCCGCACGCGATGGTGAAACCTTTGTGCCGGGTACCATTCCGGATGGCTTCTATCTCTGCGCCGATCAAGAAAACCCGCAACCGGAGTTTCAGCAGGCTATTCTCGCGGCGGTCGTCAAGGTGACGCACATCGCGCCCGCCGACCCCGACGGCACTATCATTGGCTCACCGGTGGTGGAGCCGGACGTGATCGAATATCCGTACGTCGCTTGGAGACTGTGTGCCGGAATTACGAGCGCGCGCTACCGTACGACGACCGAGGTGTACCGGGACAGCCCACGCGCCACGCCGGAGCAGTGCAATCGTGCTCAGGTTGCGACCGCCTGCGCAGCCATCGACTACGCGTTGACGCACACCTGAGATCCGGTCGAGGATCCTGCCCTGCACTTCACGGTTCAAGCGCGCGAACCCTGGCTACGTCCGGCCAAATTCAAGACCACAGCGGAAGATGCGCTCGGCACCGGGCGCGAGCCGTATGGCGGCAGCGCAATCGCTGCAGTTGAAGGCATCGGCGAGACTTTCCATGGGCTCGAGTGCGACCGCGCTGCGCGCACCCGCTGGGAGCGTATCGCCGGTGAAGGCCTGCAAGACACCGCGCTCCTGCCAAGTACCCACCCAACAACCGGTGGCCGGATCGGTGAGGCGGGAGTGCAAGCGTCCGTCGTCTCCTGCTATCAGGTCGGCATAACCGTTATCGAGCACCGTCACACCGATACGCCGCGGCTGGCTGAAATCGAGCGCCGGCGATTCTGCGACCGTGTTGTAGGCCGCCTTGCCGGCCAGCGGAATCGACTGGGCATCGGTGCGCACGATGCTGCGCGCGGGAATCTCGAGCACCCAATCATCCGCCCGGCCGTCCGCCGGGCGCAGGTAAGCATGCCAGCCGCAAAAACACGGCGCTGCCTGCTCGCCGCTGTTCCGCATGCGCACCTCGAGTGCAAGGCCCGACGCATCCAGCATAAAGCTCACCGCGAGATCGATGCAGAACGGATAACCCGGTCGCAGATGCATGGCCTCCGTGGCCAAGGTTACCCGCGCCGAGTTGGCACCGGCCGCAAGTTCGGCAACCGTGAAATCCGCATCACGCACGAAACCGTGGCGGATGCCGCGGGCGCGCCCGCGCACCCCGGGCTGCAGGTCATATATACGGCCGGCGAAGTGGTAGCGCGCGTCGCGCACGCGCCCGGCGAAAGGCGCCAGGATCGCGAAATGCGAGCCGGTGCGCGCCACGATGTCCGTAGCATCGTGGTAGCCCCAGGCAAGATCGAAGCGCCCACCGCCCCGCGGAACTTCGAAGCTGAGCAACGCGGCACCGTGGCAGGCGATGCGGACACGCCGGCCGGTATCGTCCGCCAACACCACGATGGGTTGGCTCTCGAGTGCGGCGCGTTCGGCGGTAAATCCCAGCATTGATTTGCTCCTCGCAATTCGGCGGACGGCACCGGGCTTCCATGCAGTACCATGGGCACGCATTATCCTTCAACTACACATGCGAAGCCGAACCGACGATCAATCCACACCTCTAACGCACACGGCCGTGACGCCACGCGACACTACGTGCATCAACCGCATGCGCCAGGACTTCAGTGACCGCGCAAGCGTGTGGGTGTTCGGCTACGGCTCGCTGATATACAAAGTGGACTTTCCCTGCCTCGAACGGCAGCGCGCGGCGATTCACGGCTGGGCCCGCCGTTTCTGGCAAGGCTCGCACGACCATCGCGGTACACCCGAGCACCCTGGCCGGGTGCTGACGCTCGTTCCGGAGGCGGGCGCGATCTGCACCGGCATGGCCTACCGGGTGGCGCCTGCGACCTTCGGGCTGCTCGATTTTCGCGAGAAGAACGGTTACCTGCGCACGCTCGCCAAGCTCGATTTCGGCGCCGGCGAAAGCACCGAGGGCGTGGTGTACATCGCACCGCAAGGCAACGCCGCGTGGCTCGGTCCAGCAAGCGTCGAGGCCATTGCGCGCTGCGTCGTGGGAGCGGCCGGGCCGAGTGGCAGCAACATCGAGTACGTGTTCAAACTCGCAGACGCCTTACGCGTACTCGGCGCGCGGGACGCCCATGTATTCGCCGTGGAGGCCTGCCTGCTGAGACTGCGCAAAACCGAGTAATCGAAAGCGCAATACGTGCGGGCGGCGTCTTTGAGCGACCGCCGAACCTGCGCCCGCACTCCGGTTTAATGTCACAATGCCAGCCTCCCGGACCGATTTATGCGGAGGAACAACCCCATGAAATTTCCCGCTTGCCTCAGCGTGGCCGCATTTCTACTGGGGTGGCCGCCAATCGCGGCCTTGGCCGCGCAGCCCATCCAACTGCAGGACTACCGCTCGCTCATCAACATCGAATCACCGGAGTTTTCTCCTGGCGGCTCGCGGCTCGCGTTTGTGACGGTGCGCTCGGACTTCGTGCACGACCGCTACGCCGCCACGCTGCGCGTCATGCGCACGGCAGGCGGGCCGTCGCAGATACTCGTGCAAGGCATGCGTGATCTCTCGAGCCCGCGCTGGTCGCCGGACGGCAAAACCATCGCGTTTATCGCCCAAGTGGGCAAGCAGGCGCCGCAGATCTGGACGGTTCCGGCCGCGGGCGGCACGCCGGAAGAACTGGGCGACGCCCCGAACGGCGTCGAACAATTCGCCTGGAGCCCGGACGGGCAAACCATCGCCTACGTGACTCCCGACAACTCGCCTATCGCTGCCAAAGACCGGCGCAAGCACCACGATCTGTTCGTGATTCACGACGACGATTACCTCGTGAGCGGACCCGCCGTGCCATCGCATATCGGGCTGCTCACGTTCAAGGACGGGAAGACGCGCCAGTTGACCTTCGGCACGACGAGCGTGCTCGAAGCCGGGCCGCCTTTCGGCGGTGGGGTCTCGACGCCCGCGTGGTCGAGCGACGGCCAGTGGCTCGTGTATGCGCAACAGGCCGACGCCGATGACGCGGACAGCGACCGGACGCGCATCGTGGCCGTGAATGTGGCAAGCGGTGCCGAGAAACCCATCACCGGCAAGACCAGCTACGAATACAACCCGCGGTTCGCCCCGGAAGGCGACGCGATCGCGTATCTATATATACACGGACCGGACGCGGTGAGCGACATGGACTTGTTCATTGGCTCGGTCAACGGTGGCACACCGCGTGACGTGAGCGTGCAGCTCGACCGCAACCTGCTGCCTGCTCTTGCCTGGCTCCCGGATGGCCAAGGCCTCGTGGTGATGGCCGACAATCACATCAGCCAGGACCTTTATGTGCAACCGCTACAAGGCCAGGGGCACGTCCTCGATCTCGGCGCGCTCAACGCGCTTGGCTTCGCAGTGTCGTCGAAGGGTGCGGTGGCCGTGGTGGCAGACAACACCCACACCGCGCCGGAGCTCTATCTGCTCGAGAGCGTCGCCAGCCGGCCCGTGCGTCTCACCGACTTCAACCGCCGCTTTTCGGACTATGCCTACGGGCGCAGCATCGAAGTCCAGTGGCGGGCACCCGACGGCCAGAGGAACGACGGAATTCTCACTTACCCGGATGACTACCAACCGGGACACAAATACCCGCTCGTGGTCTCGGATCACGGTGGGCCGGAATGGGCAGCGCTCGAACACTTCGACGGCGGCGACATCGGCCCGTTACGTGAAGTGTACGCGGCGCACGGCTATCTGGTGTTCGAGCCGAATTACCGCGGCAGCGACAACCTCGGGAATGCGCACGAGCACGCGATTTACCGCGATCCGGGCGTCGGCCCCGATAGTGACGTGATCGCGGGAATCCAGATGCTCGAACAGCAGGGCCTGGTCGATGCGTCGCGCATCTGCGCAACCGGGCACTCCTACGGCGGCTACATGACCGGCTGGCTGATTACCCACCAGCACTTCTGGCGTTGCGCCGTGGTCGCGGACGGTGCGGTCGATTGGACCGAAGAATACGAACTCGCAGGCGACGGCAACCTCGCCTGGGTACGCGATTCGCTGGGCGGAAGCCCCTGGGACAAGACCAGTGCGGCGCTCTACATCCAGGGCTCGCCCATCACCTACGCAGGAGACATCACCACGCCGACCCTGATTGTGTCGGGCACCGACGATGCCGTGGTGCCGATCACCGAGTCCTTCGCGCTTTACCACGCGCTCGCGAGCCGTCACGTGCCGGTCAAATTCATCGGCATCCCCCGTGCCCACCACTTGCCGCAGTTTCCCGTGGAGCGCGAACTTTACTACGCGGCGCTTGAGCACTGGGTGGTGAAATACCTGGGCTCCTGAACGGTGCTCGCAGACGCTATACGCGGATCTGGACAGCCCGCCGAGACAAGGAACCGCGGCAAAGGCCAGACGCGCTCAGTTCGTCCAATCTGCCGCATAGCGCCCGGGAGCGATTATGCCGGCACTGGCATTACTACCGGCAAGGTATAGACTCAGTCTCGCGCCCGCTTAAGCCGCAGCGTGCGTTATCCTTTACACATCGCATGGAGGAGGGTGTGCCGATGAGAGTTTCGGATGTGCTCGATTCCAAGGGCCGGGAAACGGTAGTTACCAACGAAAGCGTGACCGCCACGGAGGCCGTAAAACTCATGTGCGACAAGCACGTGGGTGCGGTGGTCGTCACCGATGCCAAAGGACAGATCGGCGGCATCCTCACGGAGCGCGATATCCTGCGGCGCTACGGCGAATACGGCGACCGGCTCGGCGAGCTGAAGATATCCAAGATCATGACGCGCAGAGTCGAGACCACGACTCCCGACGCCAGCGTGGAGGACGTGCTCAACACCATGACCAATAAGCGCTTCCGCCACATGCCCGTGACACGCAGCGGCAAACTGGTGGGCATGGTCTCGATCGGCGACATGGTCAAGGCCATGCTGCAGGAAAAAATGCAGGAAGCGGACTCGCTGCGGCAGTACATCACGTCGTAAGCCGTGTGATGCCGCAACCTGGCGAGGAGGCCGCGACGCCGCATCTCGGAGTTTCCCAGGAAGGCGACGTCCGAGTGGCGCTGGGCGCCGCTCGCGTTTCGAGTGACAAAACGCCCCGCAAGCCGCCGAATCATTATTTCCCGTTGCCTGGCTCAGGCGCGTGGCCGAGCGATTTGTCTGATTTCTGACCTGAAGTGTCGGGCCTGGTTGGATCGTTGAGACGCGAGCACACGCGTATCATGCGACCGCACCGAGTCTCTCTTCGAACCCGCCCCGAAGGAGGATCCCATGAAACTTTCCGTTCGTTCCTGCGTAACCCCATTGATACTCGGACTGCTGCCACTGGCCGCCTGGGCTGCGCACCCGATTCAACTGCAGGACTATCGCGCCCTCATCAGAATTACTGCGCCCGAGTTTTCTCCCGACGGGCAACAGCTCGCCTTTCTCACGGTACGTTCGGATTTCGTGCACGATCGCTACGCTGCGACGCTCCGCGTCATGCCGGCTGCGGGCGGTGCCGCACAGATACTCGTGCAAGGCTTGCGCGACTTGAGCAGCCCACGCTGGGCGCCGGACGGCAAGACTCTGGCTTTCATCGCCACAGTCGGGAAACAACAGGCACAGATTTATACGGTGCCGGCCACCGGTGGCACGCCGGAAGAGCTCGGCGACGCCCCTAATGGAATCGAGCAATTCGCCTGGAGCCCGGACGGCGGCACCATCGCCTATGTGACGCCGGACAACTCGCCAATCACGGCCAAAGACCGGCGCACGCACCATGATCTCTTTTTGATCCATGATGACGATTACCTGATCACCCAACCTGCAGTGCCATCGCACATCTGGCTACTCAACGTCAAAGACGGGAAAGCGCGCCAGCTCAGCTTCGGCTCCACCAGCGTGCTCGAAACCGCGCCACCGTTCGGCGGCGGCGTCTCGGCACCCGTCTGGTCGGCGGACGGCGAGTGGCTTGCCTACACCCAACAAGCGAACGCCAATGACGGCGACAGCGAGCGCACCCGCATCGTGGCGGTGAACGTCGCGACCGGCGCGGAGCATCCGATCACGGACAAACTCACTTACGAATACACGCCGCGTTTCGCGCCAAGCGGACACGAGCTCGCGTATCTATACATACATGGGCCGGGCGCGGTGAGCGACATGGACTTGTTCATCGGTACGCCGGACGCGGGCACCGCGCACGACGTCAGTACCGATCTCGACCGTAACCTCCAGCCGGATTTCGCCTGGCTGCCCGATGGACAAGGCATGCTGGTGATGGCCGACGCCGGCATTGGGGCCAAGCTTTACGTGCAACCCCTCCAAGGCGCGGGTCACGCTTTGAATCTGGGCGCCTTGCAGCCGCTCGGCTTTACGGTTTCCGCGCGTGGCGCCGTCGCCGTGGTCGCCGACAATGCCGGCGTCGCACCCGAGCTCTATCTGCTCGCGGCCCCCGGGAGCCCGCCGGTCGAGCTCACGCATTTCAACGCCCGCTTCGCAAGCTACACCTGGCCGCGCAGCGTGGAACTCACCTGGGAAGCACCGGACGGCCAACTGAACGACGGTATCCTGACCTATCCGGATGACTACCAGGCACGCAAGAAATATCCCCTGGTCGTCTGGGATCACGGCGGCCCGGAAGCAGCCTCGACGCTCGGCTTCGATACCAACGAGATTGGCCCGTTGCGCGACCTGTTCGCGGCGCATGGCTATCTGGTATTCGAGCCGAACTACCGCGGCAGCGACAACCTCGGCAACGCGCACATGCACGCGATCTATCGCGATCCGGGCGTCGGCCCGAACAGCGATGTGATCTCGGGGATAAAGATGCTGGAGGCCAAGGGTATCGTGGATGAGTCGCGCATCGCGGCGACCGGCCATTCCTACGGCGGTTACATGACCGCCTGGTTGATCTCGCACCAGCACTTCTGGCGTTGTGCCGTCATCGGCGACGGTGCGGTGGATTGGACCGAGGAATATGAGCTCTCGGGCGCCGGCAACCTCGCCTGGACACGCGACTCACTCGGCGGCACGCCCTGGGAAAAAGCCAGCGCTGCGTTGTATCGCACTGGTTCGCCTATTACCTACGCCGGCGATATCACCACGCCGACCTTGATTTTGTCCGGCACCGATGACGTCACCGTGCCCATCACCGAATCCTTCGCGCTCTACCATGCGCTTGCAAGCCGCGACGTGCCGGTCGAGTTCATCGGCATCCCCGGCGCTCACCACTCGCCACGGGATCCGGTGCATCGCGAGCTGTACTATCAGGCGATTGAACAATGGGTAGCGAAGTATCTTGGTTCCTGAGTCGCGCCTACAAATCCGGCCCGCCGGCCGCTGTGCGTTGCCGGGGCAATGCGTGCCGCGCGTGCACGTGAGCGTTCGCAGATGAGTCCTCGCGAAGGCAGCTTGCTTGAAGGCGGCTGCACCTGCCGTGCAGTGCGCTATCGCCTGACACGCCAGTCGCTGTGCATTCGCAGTCAACGCTGCGCATGGCCCGCGATGAATCCCTGAACGACATACGGAGCGCAGCGGCAAGGGTCTGCCGATGGACTGGAACATTCTCTGGTACAGCATCGCGGGCATCGTAATTGCCGCCGGCTTCGTGGTGGCGATCTTCCCCAACCTGCCCGGTATCCCAATCATGTTCGGCGGCATGCTGCTCGCCGCCTGGGTCGGACATTTTGAAAAAATAAAAGTGTGGGTAGTCGTGATCCTCGGCATCCTCGCGGCGCTGAGTATTATTCTGGATTTCTTTTCCGGTACTTATGGCGCCAAACGTTACGGCGCGAGCAAGACGGCGGTCTGGGGCGCGCTCATCGGCACCATCGTAGGCCTGTTCTTCGGCATCCCGGGACTGCTGTTCGGCCCATTCATCGGCGCGCTCATCGGCCAACTGCTCAGCGGCAGTCCACCCGGTGAGGCCGCCACAGTCGGTTTTGGCACCTGGGTCGGGCTGCTGATCGGCACGGCGATCAAAATCGGCGTCGCCTTCATGATGCTCGGCACCTTCGCTTTGGCGCTGGTGTTCTGAGGCCCGGCAAATCGCCGCGTCTCAGCACCGGCCATCTCCGCAGTTTTCAATGGATTCCTGCTGCGCCCGCGGGTAAAGTGCGCGCTTCCCGCGGGCACACCCATGCTTGCGATATGGCTCGATCCACGCCTTGGCTCCCCGGAAATTCCATGCGCCATCCCTCCGATACTCCCGTCCGCGACACCGATGCCGTCATCGACGTGTGCGGCCTCGACAAGATTTATGCCGGCGGTTTCCACGCACTCAAAGACATCGACCTCAAGGTGCGGCGCGGTGAAATCTTCGCGCTGCTCGGACCGAACGGCGCCGGCAAGACCACGCTCATCAGCATCATTTGCGGCATCGTCAATCCCGGCCGTGGCTCCATTACGGTGGACGGCCACGACGTGGTGCGCGAGTGGCGCAAGACGCGCTCCAT
>JBOIBB010000237.1:0-3402 GCA_050739335.1 Gammaproteobacteria bacterium | reverse complement strand
GGCCGACATGGGCGCCGAGGCGATTCGTGTACTGCTGAGCCAGCTCAAGCTCGATGAGCTATCCGAAACGCTGCGCGCCGAGATGAAGGCGACGGCGAGCGAGGCGCGTCGCAAGAAAACCGCCAAGCGGCTCAAGGTCGTCAATGCCTTTCGCGAATCGGGCAATGAGCCCGAGTGGATGATCCTGCGGATCCTGCCGGTGATTCCGCCGGACTTGCGGCCGTTGGTTCCGCTGGAAGGCGGACGGTTTGCCACGTCGGATTTGAACGATCTTTACCGCCGGGTCATCAACCGCAACAATCGCCTGAAGCGGCTGCTCGAGTTGAACGCCCCGGATATCATCGTGCGCAACGAAAAGCGCATGCTGCAGGAATCCGTGGATGCGCTGCTCGACAACGGCCGGCGCGGGCGCGCCATCACCGGTTCCAACAAGCGCCCCTTGAAGTCGCTTGCGGACATGATCAAGGGCAAACAGGGCCGTTTCCGCCAGAACCTGTTGGGCAAGCGCGTGGATTATTCCGGCCGCTCGGTCATCACCGTTGGTCCCAAGTTGAAGCTGCACCAGTGCGGGCTGCCAAAAAAGATGGCACTCGAGCTTTTCAAGCCGTTCATCTTCTCGAAGCTACAGTTGCGCGGCATGGCAACCACCATCAAGGCCGCCAAGAAAATGGTCGAGCGCGAGGGCCCGGAGGTCTGGGACATCCTCGAAGAAGTGATCCGCGAGCACCCGGTGATGCTCAACCGCGCACCCACGCTGCACCGCTTGGGGATACAGGCCTTCGAACCGATGCTGGTCGAGGGCAAGGCCATCCAGCTGCATCCGCTGGTGTGCACCGCGTTCAATGCGGACTTCGACGGCGACCAGATGGCCGTACACGTGCCACTCTCGCTCGAGGCCCAGCTCGAAGCGCGCGCGCTCATGATGAGCACCAACAATATCCTCTCGCCGGCCAACGGCGATCCGATCATCGTGCCCTCGCAGGACGTGGTGCTCGGGCTGTACTGGATGTCGCGCGAACGCGTGAACGCCAAGGGCGAGGGCATGTATTTCTCCGATGTGACTGAAGTGCACCGCGCGCGCGAGACCCGCAGCGTCGACCTTCAGGCGCGCATCAAGGTGCGCATTACCGATCACCTGATTCAGGAGGACGACAGTTTCAAGGCGCGCACCCGGCTCGTGGATACCACGGTGGGGCGGGCTCTGCTCTCCGAGATTCTGCCCAAGGGTCTGCCGTTCGAGCTCGTCAACCGCAACATGACGAAGAAGACGATCTCCGAGCTCATCAACGTCGCATACCGGCGCGTGGGCCTGAAGGAGACCGTGGTGTTTGCCGATCAGATCATGTACACGGGCTTTTCCTATGCCACCCGTTCCGGCATCTCGATTGGCGTCGACGACATGGTGGTGCCGCAGGAGAAGGCCAAGATTCTCGTGGGCGCCGAAAACGAAGTGAAGGAAATCGAGCGTCAGTACGCTTCCGGCCTGGTGACCAACGGCGAACGCTACAACAAGGTTGTGGATATCTGGTCGCGCACCAACGAACAGGTCGCCAAGGCCATGATGGAGAAGCTCGGCACCGAAGAGGTCACCGACAGCAAGGGCAACAAGGTACGTCAGGCTTCGTTCAACTCGATTTACATGATGGCCGACTCGGGCGCACGCGGTTCCGCCGCTCAGATCCGCCAGCTCGCGGGCATGCGCGGCCTGATGGCCAAGCCCGATGGCTCGATCATCGAGACACCGATCACCGCGAATTTCCGCGAAGGTCTGAACGTACTGCAGTACTTCATCTCCACACACGGCGCGCGCAAGGGCCTGGCGGATACCGCGCTCAAGACCGCAAATTCCGGTTACCTGACACGCCGCCTTGTGGATGTCGCTCAGGACTTGGTCGTCACCGAACTCGATTGTGGTACCACCGATGGTCTGCTGATGAAGCCGATCGTGGAAGGCGGAGATGTGGTCGAGCCCCTGCGCGAGCGCGTGCTCGGACGGGTACTGGCCGAGTCGGTCTATCTTCCTGGCACCAAGAAAGTGGCGGCCGAGGCGGGCACGCTGCTCGACGAGGGTTGGGTGGGAAAGCTCGAGGAGCTCGGCATCGATCGCGTCAAGGTACGCTCGCCGATTACCTGTGCCACACGTCACGGCGTGTGCGCACAGTGTTATGGCCGCGATCTGGCCCGCGGCAACCGCGTGAACATCGGCGAAGCCGTAGGCGTGATCGCCGCGCAATCGATCGGCGAGCCAGGAACGCAGCTCACCATGCGCACTTTTCATATCGGCGGTGCGGCCTCGCGTGCGGCGGCAGTCTCGAGCGTCGAGATCAAGGCTGCGGGTGTCATCGCGCTGCACAATCTCAAGATTGTTGAGCATGCCAAGGGGCACTGGGTGGCGGTGTCGCGTTCTGGTGAAATCGGCGTGGTCGATGAGTTCGGGCGTGAACGCGAACGTTACAAGGTACCCTACGGCGCGACGATTCTGGTCTCCGAAGGTGCCAAGGTTGAGGCCGGACAACTGGTCGCCAACTGGGATCCGCACACCCATCCGATCGTCACCGAAGTGGCGGGCACCCTCAGGTTCCTCGATTTCATGGAGGGTGTGACCGTTAACCGCCAGGTCGACGAGATCACCGGCCTTTCGAGCATCGTGGTCACGGACCCGAAGATGCGTGGCGCGGTGGGTAAGGACTTGCGCCCGAGCGTAAAGCTCGTGGATGACAGAGGCAAGGAGGTTATGCTTGCCGGTACCGACATCCCGGCGCACTATCAACTTCCGCCCGGAGCCATCGTGAGTGTCGACGACGGCGCGAAGGTGAGCGTGGGTGACGTGATCGCTCGCATTCCGCAGGAATCCTCCAAGACCCGTGATATTACCGGTGGTTTGCCACGCGTGGCGGACCTCTTCGAGGCGCGCAAGCCCAAGGAGCCAGCCATATTGGCCGAGGTCTCGGGTACGGTCGGCTTCGGCAAGGACACCAAGGGCAAGCAGCGCTTGGTGATCACCGACGACGAAAGCGCGCAGCATGAGATCTTGATTCCGAAGTGGCGCAACGTGAACGTGTTCGAAGGCGAGCGGGTTGAGAAGGGCGAGGTGATTGCCGACGGTGAGCTCAACCCGCACGATATTCTGCGTCTGCTCGGCGTCACGACGCTCGCGGATTATCTGGTACGCGAGATTCAGGACGTGTACCGTCTGCAGGGCGTGAAAATCAACGATAAGCACATCGAGGTGATTATTCGCCAGATGTTGCGCAAGGTCGAAGTCACCACGCCGGGCGACAGCCGCTTCCTGCACGGCGAACAACTGGATCGCAGCCGGGCACTCGATGAAAACGAGAAGCTCGAAGCTGACGGCAAGACCGGCGTGGCCATTGAACCGCTGCTGCTCGGTATTACCAAGGC
>JBOIBB010000236.1:0-12760 GCA_050739335.1 Gammaproteobacteria bacterium | reverse complement strand
CACGCAGGGCTGCAGGCCACCATGGAACTGTGAGTAATAGGCATAGCCCATCAGCAGCGCACAAATCACAAACCCGATCAGATTCGCCAGACGGCGGATAGACATGCGGTTCTCCTAAGTAGGGTGTACTTGCGCACCAATGAATGCATTTCTCAGCCTTCCCCTTCAAAAGGGAAGCGCATCTCCCTGCAGAAGCAATGATATTTGCCGCGATTTTTTGCAATACCGGTATCGCGGCGGGGCTGCTCCCGGCATACCTGACTATCGCAGCACGTACACATCCCTGTGCATCGGGCGCCGCTCTGTCAAATTGGCGTCAATACTATCCGTAACAATTCAGGAATTTGGCGTCGCGCAAATGTGGAAACCGCGCTCAGGATTGCGGGTGCACTTCCCTTTCCATGGCATCGAAACCTGTATGGCGTACGTCCTTGCCCTGCACCAGATAGACCACGTACTCGCAGATATTCGTCGCATGATCGCCGATGCGCTCGAGCGCACGCGCGGACCACATGACATCCAGCGCCTCGCGGATGGAGCGCGGGTCTTCCATCATGTAGGTGATGGACTGGCGCGACAAGGCTTCGTATTCATCGTCCACGCGTGCATCTTCGCGTGCTACCCGCACCGCCGCTTCCGGGTCCATGCGCGCGAAAGCGTCCAGAGCATCATGCAGCATGCGCTGCACGTGGCTGCCCAGATACTGCAGCGACCCGTAGCGATCGCCGGGGCGCCCGCCCTCCGCAAGACGTGCTGCCAGCCGGCCGATTTTCTCGGCCTCGTCGCCGACCCGTTCGAGATCGGTGATGGTCTTGATGATGGCGAGAATCAGCCGCAGGTCACTCGCGGCAGGTTGGCGGCGCGCGAGGATGCGGGTGCACTCCTCGTCAATCGCGACTTCCATCTGGTTCACCTTGTAATCCTGCTCGCGGATGCTGCGCCCGAGTTCGCTGTCGCCCTCGGTGAGCGCACGCAAGGCATCGCTCATCTGCTGTTCCACCAGCCCGCCCATCGCCAGCACGCGCTGTCGCACACTTTCCAGCTCCTCGTTGAAGCGCTGGGAAATGTGATGCGTCAGGTTGAGTTTGTCCGCACTCATGCTCATGGCTGCCTCCAAATCAGTATACGCAAGCTGCCCCGCGGCCGCACCGTCAGCCGGATGGCGTGCCACGATCGGCCGGGCTCAGGCGTTCCGACCCGAAGTGGCAGCTGAAACGGCTGCCGCGTCCGGGCGTACTGTCAATGCTGAGCGTGGCCCCGTGGTGCTGCAGCACGTGCTTGACGATCGCGAGCCCCAAACCCGTACCACCGCTTTCACGTTGGCGCGAGCGGTCCACGCGATAGAAGCGCTCGGTGAGCCGCGGCAGGTGGGCCGCGGAAATTCCAATGCCCGTGTCGGTCACGCTGAAGACCGCACCCTGGGCGTCGCGACGCCAACTCACGCTTACCCGGCCGTCCGCCGGAGTGTATTTCATGGCATTGAAAACCAGATTGGAAAAAGCGCTGTAGATTTCGCGCTCGGCGCCGAGGAGTTGCAAACCACCGTCGACCTCGAGCGCAACGTCCGCGGGGCCCTCATGCAAGGCGAGTGCGGCCTCCCGGATGCGCTCTGCAAGCGCCGCCACGTTCACCGGCGCGTACGGCGCCTCGCGCCGTTCGGTCTCAAGCCGCGAGAGTTCGAGGAGATCGGCGACAATCGCGGTCATGCGTGCGGCCTGGTTTTGCATGGCAGCCAGCGGTTCAGCCCAGTCCTCGCGCAGACGCACATCGTCGCACATGGATTCGAGGTAGCCCGAAATCACCGCGAGCGGCGAACGCAACTCGTGCGAGGCGTTGGCCACAAACTCGCGGCGCATGTCTTCGAGCCGGCGCAAATGCGTGACATCGCGCACCAGCACCAGACGCTGTTCCTCGCCGTAAGGCACGATCTGCAATGACAGGTGCTGACCGCGCGTGAACGGAGCCTCGAGCGTCACCGGCTCGCGAAAATCGCCGCGTGTCAGGTAATGAATAAAATCCGGGTGGCGCACCAAATTCCGCAAGCGTTGCCCGATGTCCTGCAGCACACGCAACTGCAAGAGACGCCCGGCCGCCGCGTTCAGCCAGCGGATTTCACCGTTCCGGTCGAGGATCACCAGCCCGTCCGGCATCGCCGCCGAAGTATCGCGGATCTCGCGCAACAACTGGGCGACGCGCCGCTTGCGGTCGCGATCGCGGCGCCGCAGCCGGTAGAATTGCTCGAAGATGCCGCCCCAAAAACCCCAGACATGGGGTACGTCAAAGCGCCGGTTGCGCGTCAACCACCGATTGAGGCGATACAGATTGAGGAGATTCCAGCCGAGGTAGAGCAGCGCCGCGATGAACAGGGTGATACCCATGTGTCCCGTGAGCCAGCCCACAATCAGCGCGGCCGCCACAAGCACCGCCACGCACAGGTACTCCAGCCACAGATGCCGGCTCATGCGGGCGCACGCGCCGGTGGCGAGAAGCGGTAACCGCTGCCACGAACGGTTTCCACATAAGTTTCGCAGGCGTGCTCCTCGAGTACGCGCCGCAAGCGACGTATGTGCACGTCCACCGTGCGCTCTTCGACGTCCGCACCCTTCCACACCTGATCCAGCATTTGCGCGCGGCTGAACACGCGCTGTGGATGGCTGATGAAAAACTGCAGCAGGCGGTACTCCGTGGGGCCGAAGCTCACTTCGCGGCCATGCAACCAGACGCGTTGGCTCGCGGTATCCACCTCGATGTTACCCGCGCTCAGGCGTTCGGCATAGCCTGCGCTGCGCCGCA
Organism: Gammaproteobacteria bacterium; assembly: GCA_050739335.1. GTDB lineage: Bacteria > Pseudomonadota > Gammaproteobacteria > Natronospirales > REEB76 > REEB76. The sequence goes on along the minus strand of JBOIBB010000236.1, from coordinate 9,967 downwards.
ACAGGGCTTCAAGGCGCGCTACGAGTTCGCGCGCGGAAAACGGTTTGGTGACGTAATCGTCGACTCCGCTGTCGAGTCCGTGCACTTTGTCGTCTTCGGTGGCGCGGGCGGTCAGCATGATGATGGGTAATTCGGCAGTCGGCGCGCTGTGGCGCAGCGCGCGCGCAAATTCGAGGCCGCTCATATCCGGGAGCATCCAGTCGAGCAACACCAAGTCCGGGCGCAGGTCGGCCATCGCCACGCGCGCCTCCTTGCAATCGCCGGCTTCGGACACCGTGTAGCCGGCGCGCCGCAAACTGAAGGCGATCATCTCGCGCAACTGGCGCTCGTCCTCAACCACCAGTATGTGCCGGGCCGTCATGCGTTCCTCCCCAGAGCGCGCCTATTGGACCAGTCTCATGTTACCGGCTGATTACACTGCGGGCTTGGGCTCGGCGACCCGATCGCGCAGGTACACGGGCAGAGCATCGTCGGCTCGCACCACGCGGCCGACCGCAAGCAGCCCGGCGGCAAGCGTCGCGACATCCCGCGCCATGGGCAACAGCCCGGCATCCGTCCCCATCAAGCTCGCTCCAAGCCGCGTGCTCAGAACCCTGGCGTAAATACCGAAAGCAGAGCCTGCTCCGAACCACGGGCCGGGCGCCGGAGGGGTCACCATCGCGGCCGGCCCGAGCTGCTCGTTGCCGAGCGCTTCCATTCGCCCCGGGCCGGACGCGTTGAAGCCGCACCAATAGACTTCCTGCATGCGTGCATCTAGACAGGCGAGAATCGTTTGCGCACCGTGCAGGCGGTGCGCGCCCTCGGCGACCACGGCCAGATCCGATACCGGCACGACCGGCAAATCGGCGCCGAAAGCCAAGCCCTGCGCCACCGAAGTCGCCACGCGCAGGCCGGTAAATCCTCCGGGGCCACGTCCGAAGGCGACGGCACCGAGCGCGGTGAGCGTGACTCCGGCCTCGGCGAGCAGCGACTCCACCATCGGCAAAAGCAACTCGGCATGCGCACGCTGCGCCAACTGTGCGCGTTCGATAACTTCGGCATCCACAAGCAGCGCGGCCGAACAGCGCTCACTCGAAGTCTCCAACGCAAGGATTTTCATGATTGCATGCGCCGCATCGGTTCGGGCAGCATCTTGCCGAGGAAGGTCCGCACCTCGTCAAGCTCGCGGGTATGCTGCATCGGTGGCAGACTGTCGAGGAACAATTTTCCGTACCCGCGTGTGCTGAGGCGTGGATCGCACAACATCAGCACCCCGGTATCGGACTCGTCGCGGATCAGGCGTCCCACGCCCTGCTTCAACGCCAGCACCGCCTGTGGCAACTGGTAATCGATGAATGGCTGGCGCCCCTCACGCTCGTAAGCAGCGAGCCGCGCCTTGACGAGTGGATCACCGGGCGAAGCAAATGGCAACTTGTCGATGACCACGACCGACAAGGCCGGACCTTTTACGTCCACCCCTTCCCAGAAACTCGCAGTGCCGAGCAGCACCGCATTGCCAAGCGCGCGGAAACGCTCCAGCAGACGTCGGCGGGGCGCCTCGCCCTGCACCAGCAGTGGAAACGGAGAACGGCCGCGCAACAGCGCCGCCGCGGTTGCGAGCGCGCGATGGCTGGTGAACAGCAAGAATGCGCGTCCACCGCTCGCGGCGACTACGGGCTCGGCCGCCGCCACCACCGCGTCGGTGTAGCCCGCACTGGCCACGTCCGGCAGGCCGGCCGGCAGGTACAGCAGGGCGTTGTGTGCGTAATCGAACGGACTCCCGAGTAGCAACTCCTCAGCATCGACGAGACCCAGGCGTTCGCGGAAATGTTGGAAGCTCCCATGCACCGACAAGGTAGCCGACAGAAACACCCAACCGCAATGCAGGCTTTGCATGGCCGCCTGAAAATGCGCGGCGGTGTCGAGCGGGGTCAGATTGAGACTCAAGCCGCGGCCTTGCGATTCGATCCAGCGCACACTCGATTCTTCCGGCGCGTCATCGAGAAACTCCTTCAGCCGCAACGACAGCGCCTCGGCGCGCTCGCGGCTGTTCCCCAGCCCCGCGGACTGCGCTTCGAACTGTACCAAATCTCCGGTGAGCGCCTGCAAGGCCACCTGCAGTTCCCCGAGCCCCGCGCGCAGTTGCGGTTGCGCATCGAGCTCCTGCCAGGCGGGATCCGTGGACCGTTCCGGACTGCGTTGCAGGTCCGCAATCGCCGCGTCGAGCGCATCCAGCCGTTGCTCGAACTCGCGCGCCTGCAGTCCCGCCTGACGGTACTCGCGGCGCGTGTCACCGAGCCAGTCGCTCAACTGGCGCGTGGATAGACTTACGCTGAAATAGCGCGCGGCGATTTCTGGCAACTGATGGGCTTCGTCGGCAATCACCATGTCGGCGCCGGGCAGCAGGGCTCCAAAACCCTGATCCTTGAGCACCATGTCTGCGAGCAGCAGGTGATGGTTGATCACTACAACGTCGGCTTCCTGGGCCCGCCGGCGTGCCTCGAACACAAAGCAGCGTGCATAGTCCAGGCATTTTTGTCCGAGACAGTTCTCTGGGGTCGAAGTCACCTGTGACCAGACCGAGGAATTTTCGGGAACGCTGCCAAGCTCCGCGCGATCGCCGGTTTGAGTGATGCCGGCCCAGGCGGCGACGGCGGCAAGCTCGCTCGCGCGTTCGCCGTCGAACCAGCCCGGCGCCGCCCGCGCCTGACCGAGGCGATAGCGACAGAGATAATTGGCGCGCCCCTTGAGCAACGCGACTTTTACCGGGCGCCCCAGTACGTTCGCAACCGCGGGCAAATCCCGATGGTAGATCTGGTCCTGGAGCGCGCGGGTTCCGGTGGAAATCAATACGCGCTTGCCCGACAAAAGCGCCGGCACCAAATACGCGAAGGTCTTGCCGATACCGGTGCCGGCTTCGGCCACCAGCACCGACTGCTGTTCGAGCGCCGCCCCGATGGCCGCAGCCAAGGTTTGTTGCGTGTCGCGTGCTACAAATCCCGGTACCTGTTGCGCGAATGCGCCGCTGCTCCCGAGCAGGTCAGCGTAATCCAAGCCTGCCGCGGCACCCATCAGTTGGTCGATGGCCGTAGCGTCGGTTCCGTGGCCGCAAGTTCCAGGGACATCTTCTTGAACACATCGGCCTGGGCCTGGCTCAACACGCCTTGCTTGACGTCCATCTGCAGTACGTCGTTGCGTAACGCGAGCATGCGTTCGGTGTGCTGCCGGGGGTCGCCCAAGCCGGGGTTCACCGCGAGCGCCACCAGAAGTGCGATATCCTCGGGTTGCAACTGTGCGAACGGCTTCTGGAAATAGGCTTGGCTCGCGGCCCCGAACCCGCGTATCGCTTGTCCGCCCACCGCTCCCAAGGGTACTTGGTTGACGAACGCCTCGAGAATATCGGTACGGCTGAAATGGACTTGCAAGGCCACGACCATGAGTGAAGTGGCCGGCGTGGAGGCATCCGGGAAATATAGACGCACCAGTCGTGCGGTGACCGGACTCACGGTGGTGCTGCTGTTGCTGTAAAAATTCGGATCGCTCGCCGCGAGCAAGGTGTTGGGGAGAAATTGCGTAGTGCTTTGCAGACTCAGGCTGGGGCCTTGGGAGCTTGCGAGTGTCGCGGTCCGGGCCGCTGCGAAACGGGAATTTACCCGCGACACCAGCCAACCGGAGTAAGCAAGCACCACGACGATGATTACCGCTACAACAATCAGCACCACTGCTGTGATCGCCGCGCGCTTGCGACGCCCGCTCGGCACCACGGTGTGCTCACGTCGACGCTGGATAACGCGCTGTGTATCGTCGCTGCGGCGCTTCAGGACCTCCCGGATAGTGTGCTCACTCATAGGTCATCCCCCGTCAAGCAGATATTTATGCCGACGTCAAGCCAATATATTGTAGCATCCAGTTTCACTCCGGGTTGGAGCTTGGCTCCACGAACCCGGCAACGGCGCGGCGCTTATAATGAAGCCTCCGACCGGTCCACTCTGCACGGACGCCCGCCCGGTTCCCTTGTTTCTGCCATCCGTGGAGATGCAATGACGAGCAATCAAGAACTGTCCCGTTGGGTCACTCAAGTCGCGCAGCACACCCAAGCGAAAGATGTGCACTGGTGCGATGGCTCGGACGCCGAATATCAAACCCTGATCCAAAAGATGCTGGCCTCGGGCACGCTCACCGAGCTCAACCAGAAAACCTATCCGCGCTGCTATCTGCACCGCTCCAACCCCAGAGACGTCGCCCGCGTCGAGCAGCTCACCATCATCTGCTGCCGCAATCGCGACGATGCCGGTCCCAACAACCATTGGATGGAGCCGGCCGAAGCCCACAAGAAAATCGACGCCTTGTTCGCCGGCTGCATGCGCGGACGTACGCTGTACGTGATTCCCTACTGCATGGGACCGATTGATTCACCGCTGTCCCGCTGCGGTGTGGAGCTCACCGATAGCCCCTACGTGGTCGCCAACATGAAAATCATGACCCGCATGGGCAACGCGGCCCTGAAGCGCATCGAGAGTGAGGGCAAATTCATCAAGGGCCAGCATTCGATCGGCGAACTCGATCCCGAGCGGCGCTTCATCATGCATTTCCCCGAAGAACTGAGCATCAAGAGCTACGGCTCGGGCTACGGCGGCAACGCGCTGCTCGGCAAGAAATGCCACGCCTTGCGCATCGCGAGCTGGCAAGCCCGGTCCGAAGGCTGGCTCGCCGAACACATGTTGATCGTCGGCATCCAGAATCCCAAGGGTGAAATCCGTTACTTGGCCGCCGCCTTCCCCTCGGCCTGCGGCAAAACCAACCTCGCGATGTTGATTCCGCCGGCCTCCCAGCCAGGCTGGAAAGTCTGGACCGTGGGCGACGACATCTGCTGGATGCATCCGGGCAAGGACGGCCGGCTCTGGGCCATCAACCCCGAAGCCGGCTATTTCGGCGTAGTGCCGGGCACCAACCGCAAGACCAACAAGAACGCCTACGACATGATCACCCACGACACGATCTTCACCAACGTGGCGGTGACGGCCGACAACGAACCCTGGTGGGAAGGCCTCAAAGACGGTACGCCGGTGACCAATTGGAAGGGCGAGCCCTATCACGCGGGCGACGGCAACGCCGCGCATCCGAACTCACGCTTCACCGTGCCGGCAAAACAGAATCCGAGTTATTCACCCAAGGCCGAAGATCCACGGGGCGTGCCGATCTCGGCTATCGTCTTCGGCGGGCGGCGCGCGGAAATGACCCCGCTGGTATTCGAAGCCCGCGACTGGGCGCACGGCGTGCTGATCGGGGCGAGTGCCGCCTCCGAAACCACCGCCGCCGCTACCGGCCAAGTGGGGGTAATACGGCGCGACCCCATGGCCATGAAGCCCTTTTGCGGCTACAACTTCGCGGACTACTGGAGCCATTGGTTGTCATTCCCGGAAAAATGTGCGCACCTGCCCAAGATCTTTCACGTGAACTGGTTTCGCCAGGGTGCTGACGGCAAGTTCCTGTGGCCGGGGTTCGGCGAAAACCTGCGGGTGCTGCGCTGGATTCTCGACCGTTGTGAAAATCAGGCCGCCGCGGACGCCACTCCCATCGGCTACCTTCCGGCCGAGGACGCCATCGATACCGCCGGACTGGACATAAAGCCCGACATCATGCGTGCTCTGCTCGAGGTGGATCGCGTCAAATGGCGCACGGAAATGCACGCGCTCGACGAGTACTTTTCCGGTTACGGTGAACGCATGCCGGCGAGGCTGTTGCAGGAACTCGCGCGCGTCAAGACTGCACTGGACAACTGAACTACGCGCCGGCCATCAGCGGCCGGCCGGTGACTTCGTATCGGCGTGGGTATCGCTGTGGTTGTCGACGAAGCGCGCGTCACGCATATAGGTGCCGCGCGAAGACATATCCTTGACGGTCACACTCCGATCGGTACCGACCTCGACCACCAGATGCTCGCGTGAAACATCCCGAGAGCCATCCGGCAAGCGCACGTCACAGTTCGAGGCGCGTCCCACGGTGTTGCGTCCTGGCTTGAGCAGGTGCGGCGCGACATCGTCCGGCACTGCGAAGGCCACGGCCCCGCCGCGGCGCGACAGATGGTAGCGGTTGGCGCCCAAAAAAACCGTGACGTCGGGATCCTCCGTGAGATTCACCTCCACCGTGCGCCCATGCGGTAAACGCACGTAGTCGCGCAAAGTGGCGCGCGCCCGGGCATCGTCGGCAGCCTGCGCGTCCGGAGCCTCCGCTTCGGGAGTACGGTACTTGTCGAGCGCTTCCCGGCGTTTCTCCAGGAATTCAAGATACAGGGTCAGAGCTTCATGCCGGTAAGGCTCGGCGGCCGCAGGCGCCTTGCCAAGCGCAAACAAAATGGAGGGCCAATCATAATCGTCGGGCACCTTGCTGATGTCGAGATGCCGCCATAGGACCAGCAGGGGCTCGCCGGTCTCCTTGGCGCTTACCATCACGTTCATGACATTCTGGTGGGCATGCAACATTTTGCGCGCTTCGCGCTTGAGCGCATGTGCATCGTAGCCGGCGAACTCCTGCAAGCGTGCATCCCGGATCTGCGTACGCGCACGCAGGAACGCGACAAATTCATCCGGCGCCGTGAATACGCGCCGCACCCCTTCCACCTGGACGGCCAGTGACTGCCGCCGCAGCACCGCCAGCAGATGCTTCACTACTTGCATGCGCCGTCTCCCCTGATCATGGCTGCTGGTTGCACAACTGGTTGTGGGGCTGCTGACACTGATCGAACGGCAGGGTGATCCCTAGCCCGGAGATGTCATACAGGGAAATATTCTGGAACAGCGACACATCCACAAAACCGCTTTCCAACAATCCGCCGCTCTGCGCCAAGGCCACGATCTGCTGGCCGATGCTGGTGACCTGGCTGTTCGCCTGTATGAACAGTCCAAGTTGTGCGGCAATCGCGTTGGCGATGGTCGCGGCTGGCCCGATCACCGCCGGCAGCGTCGGCGGTAACAAATAGGACTGCACCGCGCCCGTCGCAATTTGCACCTGTGGCGTGCTGCCGCTCGTCTGGATGTTCAATTCCTGGCCGGGTTGGCCGATCTGGGCGCCCGACACCAGGATGACCTGATTGGCGTGCAGCAGGCTTGCCTGTGTTGCCGGATTGCGTAACACGCTGTTCTGGCTGCCCGCGATCAGCGTGATGCTGTCGGCCGACAGTGTGCCGGCCTCGATCACCAGATTGCCCATGCCGGCGAGCGTGAGCGTACCCTGGTCGCCCAGGGTCAGATTACCGTTCACCGTAACGTTGCCCGCCGCCACCGGAATCTGGATCACGTCCGGGAAACCGCTGCCGGGTCCGGTACCTATATAGAGCGCACCGTCATAACCATCGAGCGCCGCGCTGTTCAAGCTTAGACCGTTACCGGGTCCGAGGCTGACGGCATACCCAGGGGTCTCGGGCACCAGTGTCAGCGCAGCGCTGCCTTGCACGCTGTCGGCACCGCCGTTGAAACCGATGGCATCCGCCTGGATGCGCGAGCCGCCAGTCACCCCCGCAAACCCGCCAAAATCGATGGCGCCATCCAGGCTCGTCAGACTACCGGCAAAACTGGCGTGCCCGACCTGGTAATTTTGTGTACCCGAGGTCGTTACCGTTCCAAAGCTCGCCGTCGCGGCGTTCAAGCTGAGCGCTGTCAAGGGCGTGCTGGCACCGATCACGCCACCCAAGGCGATATTTCCCGTCGGCGTCGCCAAAGCCAACGGTTGCGCTCCGTTGATCGTGCCGCTGATGCTGATCGTGCTCCCACCCGCCGCTTGTACCGTGGCTGCCGATTGCAAGGCCAAGTTGCCGGTGATGGTCACGCCTCCGTTCGCGCTACTCGTGAGATTGCCGGCGAGCAATACATTGCCGGCAAAGGTCTCGGCGCTTGTCGTGGTCACGTCTAAAAGGTGAATGGCCGCGGCGCTCACGCTGAGATCCGCCAGCGGTATGGATTGCCCCACCGCCGGCAACAACACATCGTTCGAACCACTGTTGACTGCCAACGACTCGCCACCGGCACTGGCCCCATTGATACCGGACGCCAACGAGAAATCCACGTTGCCATTGGTGGTCACCACACTGACCGTGGGCGCCGCGACCACGATCGCGCCCGTTACACCACTGGCCGTCAAACTGTTCACGGCAATATTGTTGCCGAAGAGCAGCGCACCGCTGGTCTGGAGCACCAGACTGCCGACGCCACTGACCGAAGACAGCCCGATTGTGCCCGCACCGCTGTTGAGCGTGAGCGATGAGGCCGAACCACTCCCGGTAATCGTCTGCGCAAATTCGATATCGCCGCCTTGCGTGCTGACGCTGCCGGCGCCAGCGGCTACCGTTGAAGCGAACTGAACATTGTCGCCATTGCTGCTGATGCTGCTGTTCAACTGCACCGGGCCAGCCCCCAGTTGATCGAGTGCCCCGCCCAGAACTACCGGGCCGGTCACGGCAAAGGTGCCACCGTTGTTGATGACCAAGCCGCCCGCGGTGGTTGTGTATCCCTGCAGAGTGATAGCGCCTAGAGCCGTAAGGACCGTGCCATTTGCCGCACCGCTGCTTGCGCCGACAAAATTGATATTGCCGCTTGAGGCCACCACGTTTACCGCGTTGCCGTTGAGCACTGCAGCGTTGTCGCCAGTCACGCCGGTGCCCCCGGTCAAACTCAAGTCACCCGCGCTCGAACCGATGGTGCTGTTGAGATTCAGCGTGCCGGCCGCATTCAGATTCACGTTGCCGCCCGCGGTAACGCTGTTGCCCACCGTGAGATCGCCGCCGGTGGTAGCGAGTGCTACCTCGCCGGACCCGCTTACCGGTCCGCCTACTGCCATCGCCCCGGACGCAGTAATCTGGATATTCCCATTGACCGCACTGACGGTACTCAGGGCAGTAGCCCCGGCATTCTGCACCTGAATATCGCCAGCTCCACTCACCCCCGCGCTCAGGTTCGCGCTTGCGGTGAGTAACGGCGCCGCCGTCGTCCCGATGCCCGATACCGCGTCAAAATCGGCGGCGCCAGCCGTAACTGTCTGGCCGGTCAGATCAGTGATGGCGCCGGTACTGCTCAGAGTCAATCCGCCACTGCCGAGATTGATTCCCTGCAAATCAACGTTGCCGGAATGGATAAAGGCGCTACCGCTGGAAGCACCGATTTGCAAAGCACCGATGCTCGCCAAGAGCGGGTGACCGGCGGAACCGATGCTGCTGGCGCCCGAAATGGCCAGCGTGCCGGCAGTCACCGTGGCATCGGCGTTATCGGCAATGTTTGCGACATTGTTGATGACCAAGACAGGCGCCGGGGTGCTGAAGGAACTGACAATATTCGCGGTATCACTCCCGCCGCCGCCGTTGATCGAGCCGCTGACACCCGCGGCGAGATTGAAGGTGTCGGCGGCCGTGCCGCCGGTCAGCGTCTGGAAATTGCTGAATCCAAGTCCCGCATCCAGATTGCCGGTGTTGCTCGCAGTGACATTCCAGGTATTGTTGATGTTCGGCCCAGTGAGGGTATTTAACAAGCCTCCCGCACCGTTGGCACCCACTACATTGGTGATATTGATAAAGCCGCCGGCAATACTGGCCTCGGTTCCCCGCACACCATCCACACTCCCCAACCCGGTAATGGTCACATTGCGCGCCGCGGTGTAGGCGCTCCAATCGAGTGTGTCATTGCCGCCACCGCCATTCAGACTGCCACTCAAGCTCGAGTTGTTGGTAAAAATGAAATCGTCCGCGCTGTTGCCGCCGACCAAGCTGCCGATATTGCTGAACGTGCCGCCGAGTCCGGTTAGCTTGCCCTGATTGGCGCCAGTGATATTCCAGGTGTTCGCCACATTGTTGCCCTGCAGGCTGTTACCCGCGGGGGCGCCACTTCCGCCATTGATGGTGCCCGACAAACTGCCGCCTGCAAGAACAAAGGCATTTGCGCCGCTGCCGCCCGTGAGGTTCTGAATGCCACTGAACACCCCCACCAGGGTGCCGGCCCCGCTC
>JBOIBB010000235.1:0-9709 GCA_050739335.1 Gammaproteobacteria bacterium | reverse complement strand
GCAAGGTATAGAGTGCCGCATCGCCGAGCGTGTAGCGGCCCGTGCCGATGCTCGAGAACTCACCCACGAACGTCACGATACTCGCGAGCGACGTCAACACCAGCAGCACCAGCAGCGTATAGGCAATGACTTGCAGCGCGATATGCCGGTCAATGACCCGCATCGGTCACACTCCGCGCCGTAAAGACAAGACCACGCCAACCGTATTGCTTCACGAGCAACGCCAGCGCGGCCACCAGCAACAACAACAGCACCCACCAGATACCCACGCGCGCCGGGACTACCCCGCGCTCGAGCCACACGCGCGCCACACCCAACAGATTGCTGTAGATCACGTAAGCAAGGATGGCCACCAGCAGCCGCCCATAGCGGCCGCGACGCGGCGAGGTGTGGGCGAGCGGCACGGCCAGCAACACCAGCAGCAAGGCCGAAAGCGGCACCGACAGGCGCCACTGGAGCTCAGAGGACGCCCCGGGAGTATGCACACGCAACAACGCGGAAGTCGGCAGTGCGGAGTAACCCTCCGGGCCGGTTTCGGGCACGGCCGGCGCGAGGCGAATCGAGTTCTCCTTGAATTTCACAATACGAAAATCCGCCTGGCCCGGAATGCCGTCATAACGGTAACCATCGTGCAACACCAGCGTTCCCGCACCGTCGTTGCCGGTAATCGTGCGCGTGCCGCTCACCGCGGTGATCACATCCTGGCGCGGACCATCGGGGCCGGCCATGAACACATCCTGAAGGGCACGACCGTTACGGCTCACGCTCGCGGCATACAGTACTCCGCGTCCGTGCTGATCCTCCTTGAAACTGCCGGAGGCCAGATTGCCCACTTGGGCATTGTGCTGCGCATAGCTCTTGATGATCGCCGTGGTGCGCTGTGCCCAGGGCGCCACCTGCAACGCCAGCACTGCCAGAACCACGGCGAGCACCACGGCAATTGCGAGCAGCGGCCGGTAGACTTGACCGGGGCCAATGCCGCAGGCCGCAAGCGTGGTCATCTCGCTGTCACGATACAGGCGTCCGAGCGCCAGCATCACGGCAAGGAACAGGGCCACCGGAATCACCACGATGAAATAATTGACCGACGCGAGACCGAGCAGCGCAAACACCGCGTCGCGTGGCAGGCGGCCGGCGGCTGCGTCACCGAGGAGCAGCGCGAAGCGGTTGCTCATGAGAATCAACATCAGAATGGCGGTGACGGCGCCCCAAGCGAGGGCGGTTTCACGCGCCAGATATCGGCTTACGATGCTCGTCAAAATCGGCCCCGCGGTTCCGGAACATTCACGCCGCACGTTACCGTCCCCAGCCTCTACGGCCAATGGTCGCAAACGGCACGCTCTCAAATGATACGCTAGGCTGCTGTGCCGACGCGTCTATCGTGACGAACGGCTGCGTTCAATGGCAGATATTGCCGGCTCTCACAAATATCGACACCGTCATAAGCAACCAGTGTCCTGTCATTCTATAGCCTGCATGCTCTTTGCCGGCGACCTGTGGCCGGAAAATTGCCGGTGCACGCCAGTGTTGCTCCGGACCGGCGCGAGCGACGGCCACCCGCGAAAGTCGCTCACGATCTCGGCTCGGACTATCCCCGGCGCGACGTGCTTGCGGGCCTGCACGCCGATCGCGTAATGCTGGCGACGTGCCCTGCGGTTCTCGATCACGCGGTAGGTTAAAATCGCCGCATGACCCAAGTGGATTTCTACGTGCTCAAGGAGACCGCTCCGCGCGCGCGTCTGCTGTTCGTGTGCCGCCTGTTGGAAAAGGTATTTCACCTGGGCCAGCGCGGTTTTGTACAGCTCGCGTCCGAGACCGAGGTGCACGCGCTCGATGAACTCCTGTGGACCTTTCGTGACGGCAGCTTCCTGCCGCATGCACCCGCGACGAGCAACCAGGGCGAGCCGCTACTGCTCGGCTGCAGTGAGGAACCCGTCGCCGACTGCCAGTTGCTCGTCAACCTGGTACCCGTGGTGCCCGAGTTTTTCAGCCGCTTCGAGCGCGTGGCCGAAGTGGTGGACGCCGACCCGGAGACGCGGGCGCGAGGGCGCGAGCGCTTCCGTTTCTACAAGGATCGGGGCTATCCTGTAGAAGTTCACAACCTCTGAGCCGCGACATGCCGCCCATCCGTCCCTTCGACACGCCGACGATGCCTGACATTCCAGTGCTGCAAGATGTGGTTACCGCGGGCGACGGCAAGCCGCTCGCACCCAAGTCGCACGTTGCGCCGCCTACGCCAGCGCTGCCAACGCCACCCAAGCCTCAGATCCGTCAGGATCTGCTCAACGACATGCTCACCGAGCGCATCGCCGCGCTCACCGACCGCTTGCTGCGCGAGGCGTCGAACGACATCCAGGATCTGCTCATGGACAAGATCTGGCAGAAATTGCGCTGGGAAATCCCCTCGATCGTTGCCGAAGCTCTCAAGGAAAACGGCCACAGCGAATAACCGGTCCGGCATACAGGCGCTGATATAATCGCGAGCCCGCCGCCAAAGGGCTGCACGCCTCGAAGATGGACAAGAACTACAACCCGCAGGCGATCGAACGCCGCTGGTATCAACACTGGGAAACTCTCGGCTGCTTCGCCCCGCGTGGCGATGGCACGCCCTATTGCATCCTGCTGCCGCCGCCCAACGTGACAGGCACGCTGCACATGGGCCACGCTTTCCAGCAGACGCTCATGGATGCGCTCATCCGTTATCACCGCATGCGCGGCGAACGCGTGCTCTGGCAGGGCGGCACCGACCATGCGGGCATTGCCACGCAGAAAATCGTTGAAAACCAGTTGGCTGCCGAAGGCCAGACCCGGCATGACCTGGGACGCGAGCAGTTCATCGAACGTGTCTGGCAATGGAAACAGGAATCCGGCTCGACCATCAGTCGCCAGATGCGGCGTATCGGCGCGTCCATCGACTGGTCGCGCGAACGCTTCACCATGGACGCCGGTCTCTCCGCCGCCGTGCGCAAGGTTTTTATCGAATGGTTCCGGGCGGGGCTCCTCTACCGCGGCAAACGCCTGGTGCACTGGGATCCGGTCCTGCAAACCGCAGTCTCCGATCTCGAAGTCAACAACGAGGAGCGCGACGGTCATCTGTGGTTGGTCCGTTATCCGGGCGCGGACGGAAGTGAGGGCGTGGTGGTGGCCACCACGCGGCCGGAAACCATGCTCGGCGATGTGGCCGTGGCGGTACACCCGGAAGACGAGCGCTACCAGAAACTGGTCGGCAGAAAACTTAAACTGCCTTTGACCGGCCGCGAGATTCCCCTCATCGCCGATGACTACGTAGATAAAGAATTCGGCACCGGAGCAGTCAAGATCACGCCCGCCCACGATTTCAACGACTACAAAGTTTGGGAACGTCATCAAGAATCTTCTTTATTTCGTGGGATGCCTAGTAATGGCTTAATAAGCATTCTAACTTTTGATGCCAGAATTAAATCATCACCATTCGATGACTTCACATTTAAATACGCACCCAGGGATAAGCATGGTTTACAGGGAGCCGATGATTACGGCGGAGCCCAAGGGGCAGCGACGGTAGACATCATCCCTAAAAATTATCGCGGACTTGATCGGTTTGTGGCGCGCAAATGCATCCTCGCCGACCTTGCCGCGCAGGGCTTACTGGTCGAAACCCGGAAACACAAACTCACTGTTCCCATAAGCCAGCGCTCGGATGCCATCATCGAACCGATGCTGACCGATCAATGGTTTCTGGACCTGACTAGCGATAAGGGGCGCAAAGCCATCACCGAACCAGCACTGGAATCGGTGCGTTCCGGAGCGATCAAGTTCGTGCCGAAGAACTGGGCGACGACCTACACACAATGGCTCGAGCACATTCAGGATTGGTGTGTGAGCCGTCAGTTGTGGTGGGGACATCGCATCCCGGCGTGGTATGACGAAGCCGGAACCATTTTTGTTGGCGAAGATGAAACCGATGCGATCGAATATGGCGACAAAAAACCCGTCGGAAATCTTAAACAAGATGAAGACGTGCTGGATACCTGGTTCAGCTCGGCGCTCTGGCCATTCTCGACGCTCGGTTGGCCGAGCGACGAGCCGGTGAACATCGACGGCAAGGTCGTCGCGGACTGGAAGAAGGATCAGCAGTTCCTGCCATCGGCGGTACTCGTTACCGGCTTCGACATTATTTTCTTCTGGGTGGCGCGCATGGTGATGAGCACGCGCTATTTCACCGGACGTGTGCCGTTTCACGAGGTCTACATCAACGCCATCGTGCGTGACGCCGAGGGCCAGAAGATGTCCAAGTCCAAGGGCAATACCATCGATCCGCTGGACCTCATGGACGGCATTTCCCTTCAAGCGCTGATAAAAAAATCCACCGCCAGCTTGTTGATCCCGCAGGTACGGGACAAGGTTGAGAAGCGCGTGTGCCGCGATTATCCGCAGGGCATCCCCGCGGTCGGCGCCGACGCATTGCGCTTCACCTTTGCGGCGCTCGCCACCCACGGGCGCACCATCAACTTCGACTTGAAGCGTTGTGAAGGCTATCGGAACTTCTGCACCAAGCTCTGGAACGCGAGCCGCTTCGTGCTGATGAATACCGAAGGTTTCCAGGCGCAGGGCGCGCTCGACGCGCAAACCGAAGCGGAACGCTGGATGCTTGCCAAACTGCAGGTGCTGCTCGCGGACATCGAGGCGCACTTCCAAAATTACCGTTTCGATCTCCTCGCGGAAGCGCTTTACACATTCACCTGGAACGAGTATTGCGATTGGTTCATCGAGTTCGCCAAGGTGGCGCTCAATGACACCGAACCCAGTGCCGCCGAATCCACACGCCACACGCTTTTGTACGTGCTCGAAATTCTGCTGCGCGCCTTGCACCCGATCATTCCGTTCATCACCGAAGAACTTTGGCAACAGATCGCCCCGCGCCTCGGCATCACCGGTCCGTCGATTTCCCTGCAGACCTATCCAACGCAGGTACGGGTATCCACGTTTGCTCATGCCGCGAGCGGCGATATCGAGCGTGTCAAAACGGCGGTGATCGTGATTCGCAACCTGCGCAGCGAACACAACCTGTCACCGGCCGAGACCGTGCCATTGTTCGTCAAGGATCCAGGCAGCGACCCGGCCTTCTGGAAGCGCAGGCAAACCGAAATCATAGCGTTGGCGCGCCTCAGTGCAATCAGCATGCTCGCCGCCGATCTGCCGCCGACCGGCGCGGCCGCCGTGTGCGATCGCGCCACCCTCACGATTCCACTGGACGCGAGTCACGCCCAGGCGGAAATCGCGCGCCTGCAAAAGCAGGTGGAAAAACTCGGCCAAGAGCGCGCGAGCCTGCAGGCACGGCTCGCCAACCAGGCCTTCGTAAACGGCGCGCCGGCACCCGTGGTGTCTGCGGCGCGGGCCCGGGCTGTGGAGGTCCAGGCCATGCAGGAAAAATTGCAGCAGCAACTCGCGCGCCTGCAAAACCACCCGTGATAACTTTGGCTTGAATCGCGGCCGCGGGAGCCAGCTTGCATGGACGTGTTCTATTGGCATCTGTGGATCGGGCCGCTCCTCTTCTGCATCCATGTGCTGGGTTTGCTGGCCGCAGCCCACGCCGCCTTGACTACGCGTACCTCGCAAGGCGCGATCGCCTGGGCGGTATCGTTGATCTTCATGCCTTATCTCGCGCTCGTGCCGTACCTGATCTTCGGGTACACGCGTTTCGCCGGTTACGTCGAGGCACGGCGCCTGCGCAATCGCGAATTCGGGAAGCAGGCGCATATCCTGCGTGAGAGTGGCGCGGCACGCGCGGAGGTAGAAGCCGAACTTGGTTCCGGTCTGGACGGCATCCTCACGCTCACCGCGCTTACCGGCTTGCCCTTCACGCGCGGTAACGAAGTGCGGCTGCTGGTGAACGGCGCGGCTACTTTCGATGCCATCTTCGCCGCCATCGCCACTGCCAAGCGTTACGTCATCGTGCAGTTTTTTGCGGTTTCCGACGATGGCCTGGGCCGGCGCCTGCAAGCCGTCCTGCTCGCCAAGGCACAGGCGCAGGTGCCGGTTTATTTCCTCTACGACGGCATCGGCAGCCACGCCTTGCCGCGACACTACACGGATACGCTGCGCCGCGCCGGCGTTCAGGTCATGGAATTCCTGGTGCGCCGGCGCCGGCTCATCAACCGTTATCAGCTCAACTTCCGCAACCACAGGAAGATCGTGGTCGTGGACGGCGAACAGGCTTTCGTCGGCGGCCACAACGTGGGCGATGAGTATCTGGGCCTCAGGCCGCCGCTCAGTCCCTGGCGCGACACCCACATCAGCATACGCGGAGCGGCGGTTGCAGAAATCCAGCTCGCCTTCCTTAAAGACTGGTACTGGGCCAGCGGCAAGGTGCCGGCATTGCATTGGCAGATGCATCCCGCGGCCGGCCACCAGCATTGTCAGGTGATCCCGAGCGGTCCGGCGGACGAACAGGAAACCTGCACGCTGTTCTTCATCCAGGCCATCAACTCAGCACGCCAGCGTCTGTGGATCACCACGCCCTATTTCGTCCCGGACGAGGCCGTATTCACCGCGCTCAAGCTCGCCGTGCTGCGCGGCGTCGACGTACGCGTCCTGTTGCCGTCGCGGCCCGATCACTTCCTCGTGTACCGTGCCACGAGCCTGTATGCGCTCGAGGCCGCGCGCGCCGGCGTACGGGTGTATCACTACCAGCCGGGCTTCCTGCACCAGAAGGTAGTGCTCATTGACGACCTCGCGGCCTCGGTCGGCAGCGCCAACCTCGACAACCGTTCGTTCCGCTTGAACTTCGAGATTACCGTGCTCACGGTCGACCGCGGCTTTGCGGCCGACGTGACTGCCATGCTGGAACAGGACTTCCGCGCGGCGCGCCTGGTTGCCCCCGACGCTGACCGCTCCGTACCGCTCGCAAGTGAAGTGCTGATGCGCGTCGCGCGCCTGTTCGCTCCGGTGCTGTAAACGCGCGCGGCAGATGACTCTCAGGGCTGCGCCGCATTCGTACTGCGCACGGCAATGGACACGCAGAAACTCACGATCAGTCCGAACAGGATCATGGCCAGCAGGTTCTCGATGATCTTGTCCGGCGTGAATTGCGGCTTGAAGGGCGCCGCGGAGAGCGGCACCACGACGAGATTCATCACCAGATAAATGAGTACGCCGTAGATCACGCCGCTTGCGAGCCAGCGCCGTCCGATCGCCGGCGCACGCGCAGCCACGAGCGCATACACGAGTGCGATCAACAGGCCCATGAGCCACTGCAACAAGAGACCCAGCAGCGCCGACCGGGCGCCGCCGAAAAAGGCCGCGCGGCCGAGTACGCCGCTCGCGATGGCATGCAGAATGAGCATCGGTCCGTGCCGCCCGATCAGGGCGGCTGCGAGCACATCAACACTCGCAGCAATCAGCCCACCCACCAGACTGGCCTTCCAGAAAACCACCGGCGTTCGCCACTTTTGCATGCACGTGTGCCCGGTGCGGTGGCCGGCTGCAGCCAGCGAGAATGGGCTAAGCCTGCGCCACCCGCGCGCTGGTCGAAACCCGGTTGATTGGTTTATACCTCAGCGAGGGACAGCGTCAGCCCATGGGCCCGGGCGAACGATTCAGCATCATGGCGGCCAGTTCCCAGCGTCCAGACTGCTTTTCCCATACCGACAGATATTTTCCGTACGCCACTGTTGGCTGGCCGGTGCTGTTCTTGCCGGTGAGCGTGTAGATACCCCAGGTGTAGCCCACGCTGCCCGAGGCATCCGCGCCTTGCGCGCTCCAGCTCAAGTGCGTGCCCGGCGGCAGGGTGGCGAGGCTCTGCTCGATCGTCTCGCGGCTGGTCAGCGGAGCGCGCCCGTCCGGCAAAAATACCGCCTGCTCGAGCGCGTATTTGCGAAATGCACTGGCAAAGCCGGCCTTTACCGAAAGCATCGAGAAGGCGTTGTCGGCGCTCTTCACGGCCGCGCGTGCACCGGCATCGGCCGCCGCACCGCCACCCTGGCAACCCGCGAGCAACAGCATAACCGCCAATGCAAAAATGCCCACGCCCTTCATGCGAATCTCCGCTTGCAGGCGCCTGGATTATGGACGCCTTATGTCTTTTAGCATACTGTAAATCGCATGGAGATGCCGCATGCCCAATGACCAGCCGATTCCCATTCGCGAACTGCCGGTGCGCAGCCTGGTGCAAAAAGTCACCGCCGTCATCGCCGATGCCAACCACATCATCCTTGGCAAGGAACCCCAGATCCGTCTCGCGCTGGTGTGCCTGATTACCGGCGGGCACCTGCTGATCGAAGACATTCCCGGAGTCGGCAAAACCACGCTCGCGCAAACTCTCGCGCGGCTCCTGGGGTTCACGTATCAGCGAATCCAGTTCACCAGCGATCTGCTGCCCGCCGACATTCTCGGGGCCTCCATCTTCGAGCACCAGACCAACGAGTTCCGCTTTCACCCCGGACCGATTTTTGCGCACTTGGTACTCGCCGACGAAGTCAACCGCGCCACACCCAAAACCCAGAGCGCGTTGCTTGAAGCCATGGAAGAGCGCCAAGTCACCGTGGATGGCGCCACCCGGCCCTTGCCGCAACCGTTTTTTGTGATCGCCACGCAGAATCCGCTGCATCAAGTCGGCACTTTTCCGCTGCCCGAATCCCAGCTCGACCGCTTCCTGATGCGCATCGGTCTGGGTTATCCCGGCGAACGCGCGGAACGCGATCTGCTTCTCGGCCGTGACCGCCGTGAGATGCTCCACGCTCTCAAACCACGCCTGGGCGCCGCCGAGCTGCTCGCACTGCACGACGCGGCCCAGAACCTGCACGTGTCCGATGCGCTGCTCGACTACCTGCAGGCACTGGTGCGCCATACCCGCGAATCGCCGCATTATGAAACCGGTTTGTCGCCGCGCGCGGCCATCGCGCTCAAGCACGCGGCGCAAAGCTGGGCCTTGTTGCAGGGGCGCAGCGGCGTAATTCCCGAAGACCTGCAGGCCGTGTTGCCAGGCGTGGTCGGCCACCGCCTGCGGCTCAAGGATACGCACGCGACCGGCGCTTCCGCCACCGCCGCGAAGGAACTGCTGGACAACGTAGCAATTCCCTGAAAAGAGGGGTGCCGCGTTCTGAGTGCTGCGTAAAACTACAACTGTTTTTCACGCGGCACACAGCATCCAGTCGCCTATGTTCGCGACCACACGCAATTTTCTTAGTGATCGAATTCAAGCCTGGGCCCGGCATCGGCAAGGCCCGGACGGCGAGCGCGTGCGCCTCGACCGCCGGCGAATCTACATCCTGCCCACTCGCCAAGGCTGGTTTTTCGGACTGGCGGTTTTCGTGATGCTGCTCGGGTCAATGAATTATTCGAACAGCATGGGTTTCATGCTGACTTTTATGCTTACCGGCATCGGCTTCGTGGCCATGCACGCCTGCCACGGCAATCTGCTGGCTCTCGAAATCACCGCGGGCGGCGTGCCGGCAGTGTTCGCGGGCCAAAGCGCACACTTCGTGCTGCATCTCTCGAATCCGGGACGTGCGGTACGTATCGCCGTCAGCGTCGGCGCTGCCGCGAGCGACGTAACCGTCACCGGCGACGTCGCCGCTCACAGTCACGGCAGTGTGAGCGTGCCCCTGCCGACTGCAGAACGCGGCTGGCTCGCACTCGACCGCCTGGTCGTGGACACCACCTACCCGTTCGGTCTGTTCCGTGCCTGGAGCTGGGTGTACATGCCGCTGCGCGTGCTGGTGTACCCGGC
>JBOIBB010000234.1:0-7157 GCA_050739335.1 Gammaproteobacteria bacterium | reverse complement strand
GATCGATAGTGAGCGCTGAATAGTCACGCCACTTGTCGGGATAGCCGATGCGCTCGCCCATCATGTCGAGCTTCTTGATGGCCGCGAGCCGGGTCTTTTTGCCCATCCAGGAGAGGCTCGCAAGATCATCATTCAAAGCGTGCCGCACACCGTGCAAGATGGCGATTGCGGCCTGCTTCGAAGACGGCGGGAAGGCTTTGGCGACATAGGCTTCGCCCACCGCGAAACCGAGCGCGCGGTTCTCGCTGTTAATCACGCGCTGCCAGCGCGGCAATAGTTCCTTGGCGCCGCTCAGCGCCGATTGGAGCTGGAAGTCCTGCTGAACGTACGCCTGCGACAGATACGGCGCATAGGTGTGCACGAGGTGCCAGCGCAGATAGGCCTTCCAGTTGTCGAGCGGCACGCGTATCAACTCAAGGTTCATGGCCTTGAAGAACAACGGCTCGGAGAGGTTGATGCTCTTGAGCTTGGATTGTCCCATCTCGGCGAGGTAGCTCGGCCAGGAAAACTCCGGGGTTTCCTTGGCGAGTTTCTTAAGCGTCATGATGTGGTAAACGGCTTTCGGGTCGCGCTGTTTCTCGCGCGTCATCGAGGCCTGGGCCAGCGCGGTTTCGATGTCGAGCACCGCGGTGGCATCGTGGCCGGCGTCGTAAATCGGTTCACCCATGAGCACAAAGGTGCTGCTCATGTTTTGCACGTATTCGGTGCGGATTGCCGTGAACTTGGAGTTCTGGCTCAGGTAGTACTCGCGGTCTGGCAGGGTGAGTCCGCCCTGCCTGGCGGCGCCGATGACCTTGCTCGAATCCTTGAAATCCTGCATCGGTCCGAAATTGAACAATGCATTTACGCCGATCGTCTGCAGATGTGCGAACTCGGCCTGCAGTTCCTTCCGGTTATGGATGGCGGCGATGCGGTCGAGTTCCGGCTGCAGCGGCTTGATGCCGTCCGCATTGACTGCGGCCTCATCCATGCCGCTCGCGTAGAAGTCGCCGATCTTCTGGGTGTCGCTGCCGGCGGCGGCGTGCGTATTCGCGGCGCTCTCGAGGATCTGGCGCAGGACTTCGAGGTTGCGCTGGTGCACCGCACTGAATTGGCCCCAACTGGAATAAGCCGGCGGCACCGGGTTGTCCTTCATCCAGTTGCCGTTGGCGTACAGGAAGAAGTTCTGGGTAGGGCTTGCGGCCCGGTCGATCCAGTTCAGGTGCAGGCCGTCCGCGGCGGAGGGCATGGCGCTGGTGCCCGCGGCCGGCATGGAGCCCGCGAAGGCGCCGAGGGGCGCGGCGCACAAGGCGCCCAGTATTAACCGATGAATCAGTCTCATGACTTGCTCCTGGGGAAGATTTTGGTCGGGGTATCGGTCGCACAGGGAAGGCGCTGCCCACCCTTGAATTCGAAGTGTGCATACTAAGGCGGCCCCCGGCCGGGGGCAATCCCGAAATGCAAGCAGTGCCGGCCGAGGCCAGAGTGGTGCCGGTCGATTGGCCTCCGTTGCCGGGGTATCGAGCTGGCCCCGCGCGCGGCGAGCGCTGGCGGTCAACGACAGGCCATCCGAGCAGCTCAACAGGCTGCCGTCCATCGAGGCCGTCACGCGCAAGCTCAAGTTACCCAGGGAGCGCGTGGTGCTCACCATTCGGGAACACCGCAACACCTCTGCCGCCCCGGTGCCGCTGGCATTGGACGTGGCGGTGCGCGACCGCCGCATCCGGCGCAGTCCATTCTTCTAGAGGAGTTTGACGGCAGGTTTATTTGCGGCGTGGCGCTGATTCGGTATTGAGCTTGACGGCGAGCCAGTTCAGCACGGCTTGCTGATATCTCTGCATTTCGATCGGGAGCGTTATGTGGTTGGCGTCTGCAATGCGGATAAGTTGCGCGTCGTTTGTCGCCGCGACCAGTTGCTGGAATTCTTTCTCGGGGATGAAGCGGTCTTCATCGGCGTGTACATACAACACGGGGATGGTCAGCCGGCGTGCGGCCGGCAAGGTGCTGGCATTTTCCAGCCGGGTAGCGGCGAGTTTGTCCGCTTGCTCTATGGCCCGATTGAGCTGGGCGTCGCTCACGAAATGGCTCAAGGTGGGAAACATGAGGCGGCCGCCGCGCTTGATTACGTCCACCGCATTTACGAAAGGTTCGATCGCTACCACTGCACGCACCTGCGCGTCCAGCGCAGCGCTGCGCAGTGCCATGCTCGCGCCATAGGACACGCCCATGAGCACCAGCGGGCCGGCAACGATGTTGCGCGCATCAAGCCACTGGATGAGTTGCTCCACGTCGCGCGATTCCACGTTCCCCCAAGTGACCCAGTCACCGGTGGAAAGGCCTTCGCCACGCAAGTCCACCAGCACGCATTGATAACCCTGTTTGGCGAGAACAAAGGCCCAGGGCAGCATCATGTATTTGCCATTCTGGAATGCAGGCAAGAGAACGATCGTGCCTTTGGGTTTGGCGGCATACGCCTGCAGTGCGTCCATATGAAAGTTGAACGAAGCATGATGCTTCGTCACCTGGGTTGTGTATTCCAGGCCGGCATTCCCGGGCGGCAGCACGGCGATCGAAAGCATTGCCGGTGGCGGGCCGACTGGGACTCGTGCGGTGCGGCTAAAGTCCTGAAGGTCAAGCGTCTCCAGGAAGGTGGCAACACGCATCTGCTTTTCCACGGGGGTCTGCAGGCGATTGGGTGCTTCCACTATTTGATGAGCGATGTAACTGCTGCAGCCGGACAGGCCGGCCAACGATGCCGTCAGTAACACGAGAGTGCAGCGGACTGTCGACATGCCCCTTCCCGAATTTGGGCCTGCGTCGAGAGTATAAAAAAAAGGGGAGGCCGGGCCCTCCCCTGAGTGGGTATCGATTTTACCGCGGGCTTACATCTGCACGGGTTGCACGCTGACCGGCTGTCCGGTCATGAGCGTGGGCGCGCCGGCCGCGAGTGCCGCCTTGTTGTAGCTTGCGACATCGGTTGCGAGGATGTTGTTGAAGTCCGCGAGCTTGGCGTTCAGTTGCGTGCTCACGGTGGCCGCATTCGCAAGCTGCGAGGCGCTCGGCGGCTGCGTGGAGTTCGAGCCGAAGCCGATCACGCTGCGCAGGTCGCGGTTCAGGCGTGCCATGTAGTGCAGGCTGTCCTCGCCGACATTGCGCTGGATCAGCGGGTTGTAGACGCTATCCTTGAGCGTGCCGAGCTTCTGGTCGAGCGCATGCGCTTGACCAAGCAAGCCGCCGAATTGCGCCTGCATGTCCGGACTCGAGGTGGCCTGTTGCTCGAATGCTCCAAGCGCCTTCTGCATGTCGGTGATGCGGTTCAACATCGTGTTGAAAGCGCTCGTCTGGTTGCGCACCTGCAGCGCGAGCTTGAGGTTGGCGGCCGCCACATGGGCCGGGACTGGCAGGTTCGGGTCCCCGCGCACAGTCACGGTAGTGTTCTGGGTCTGACCGTTGGCGGTTACCGCCAAGTGGTACGTGCCGGGTAGCACGGCCGGACCGCGCGCACCGAAGCGTGCGAAAAAGCCGGTGGGCCGGTTGAAGCTCAACTGCGTCGGTCCCGCGTAGCTCATGTTCCACACGAACTCGTTGATACCGGCGTTGGCTGGGCCCCAGTCGGTGGCGATGACCTGACCCTGGGCGTCGCTCACCACGATTTTCACCGCCGAGTGATGTGTGGCCATCTCGGCCGGCGTTGACCTTACGGCGTTCTGGAGGTAGTAGTCAATCGCCGGCCCTCGCGGCATGTTGCCGGAGGCGAAGCTGTACTCGGTGCCGGTCGAGGGCGTGAACAGATGGAAACCCTGTTTCGCGATGGCGTCGTCCATCTCTTCGAAGGGACGCAGGTTGTCGAGCACGTAGAGACCGCGACCGTGTGTGGCTGCCACCAGCGCGTGGTGGACGAACTTCAGGTCGAACACCGCGGCGGTCGGGAACCCCGACTGGAACTTCTGCCAGTGCGCGCCGGCGTCCCGCGAGTACCAGAGACCGGTCATGTTGCCGAGCACGAGAAAGCCCTTGTGGTTGGGGTCTTCACGCACCACCAGCACCGACTGCTCGGGCAAGCCTTGGGCGATGCTGTGCCAGGACTGGCCGTAGTTGTCGGTCGCGTACGCGTAGGGTTTGCGGTCGTCCATCTCGTGGTTGTCGTAGGCGACGTAGGCCGTGCCCGCGTCGAACGGCGACACGCCGATCTTGAACACCCGGCCCCAATGCGGCGCGCCGGGCGGCGTCACGTTGTTCCAGTGGGCGCCGCCGTCGCGCGTGACCTGCACCAAGCCGTCGTCGGTGCCGGCCCAGAGGACGTTCGGATCCGTGGGCGCGAGTTCGAGCGCGAGCAGGGTGTCGTAGGTTTCAGCACCGGAGATGTCGAAGTTCACGGGGCCGCCCGAGACTACCTGTTTACTCTTGTCGTTGCTGGTGAGATCCGGGCTGATCACGCTCCAGTGCGCGCCGCCATCGGTGGTCTTGAACACCACGTTGGCGCCGAGGTAGACGGTGTTGGCGTCGGTCGGTGAAACCGCGATCGGCGAGGTCCAGTTGAAGCGGTACTTGAGGTCTTGGGGCAGGGTGCTGCCGAGCGCGTGCACGGGCTTGATGCCGATGCTGGTCTTCTTCGCGAGGTCAACGCGCTGGATATCGCCGCCCTGGCCGTCGGCGTAGATGATGTCCGGGTCGCTCGGCGCCGGCACGATGTATTGACCGTCCCCGAGGGGGATGCTGAACCACTTGCTCGCCCCTTCCCCGAAGGGACTCGCGGGCGTCGAGGGTCCGCACCAGCCGTCGTTGTCTTGCAGCCCCGCGCAGAGGTTGTAGGGTTCGCGGCTGTCCGCCGCGACCTGATACATCTGCTCGATGGGTAGCGTGTCGGCGAAGCGCCAGTGCGCACCGGCATCGAGGCTCAGGTACACGCCGCCGTCGTTGCCCTGGATCATGCGCGCGGGATCGGTCGGATCCTGCCAAAAGGCATGGTGATCGACGTGCACGCCCTGGTCGATGGCGTGCGCGGTGTGGCCGCCGTCATCCGATTCCATGAGCTCGAGGGAATCGAAGTACAGGCGGTTTTCATCGTTGGGTGCCACGTACACATGTGAAAAATAAAACGGCCGCACGTCGAGCGCGTAGTTGTCGCTCACCTGTTCCCAATGGCCGCCCATGTCGTTCGAGTCGAAGAGCAGCCCGTGGCCGCGCTGGGTTTCGATAAGTGCGTACACGCGTTCGGGATTGCTGGGTGCCGCGGCTACCGAAATGCGCCCGAGCGGCGGCTTCGGGATGCCGTCGGTGACCTTGGTCCAGGTATCACCGCCGTCGGTGGACCGCCAGAGCGCGCTGTCAGCGCCGCCCTCATCGAGCTTCCACGGGTAGCGCTGCGCCTTCCACATGGCCGCGAACAACACCTGCGGGTTGTCGCCGTCCATCGCGAGGTCGATGGCGCCCACCTGGTCGTTGACGTAGAGCACCTTGTTCCAGGTCTTGCCGCCGTCGGTGGTCTTGAACACGCCGCGCTCGGCGTTCGGGCCCCAGACGTGACCGAATACCGCAACCCATACGGTGTTGCTGTCGTGCGGGTCGATCACCACTTTGGAGATGTTGCCGGCGTCCTTGAAACCCGTGAGCTTCCAGGTTTTGCCGCCGTCCGGTGAGAAGTACAGGCCGGCGCCATCGAGCACGTCGTTGCGGATGTTGACCTCGCCGGTCGCGACCCACACCAGGCTCGGATTCGACGGTGCGAGTTCGACGTCGCTGATGGAAGCGGTCGCGTCCGGCGTGAAGATCTGCTGCCACCGGTAACCGCCGTCCGTGGTCTTCCACACGCCGCCGCCGGCGGCACCAATGTAGTAAATCCTGGGGTTGCCCGGAATCCCGACCACCGAAGTGACCCGGCCGCCGGCGACCGCCGGTCCGAGGCTGCGGAACTTGAGCTGGCCGAAGGGATTGGCCGGCGCGCTCGCCGTAGCCGCGAAGCCGGCGGGCGGCATCAGGCTGGCAAGGGCCAGAATCAGGGCGAAGCAGGAGACGCGAACGAAGCGTGGCATCAGGGTTCTCCTCGTTAACCCCGGTGCACGCTTCCTTGCAGCCGCGGGGACGGTGCTAGTGGGTGTGTCTGGATCCGTGTGTGATGCGTAGCCTACCCGCAACAACCGGCGTTGTCATGCCCGGGCGTCCGGCGCTCAAAAGTAGGTACGCAGCAAGAGGCCGGCGGTGTTGTTGGTGGCGCTGTTGTGGCTGTAGTTCACGCCCACCGCGAAGCCTCCGGTGGCGTTGATCACCAGCCCGACGGTGATGTCGTTCGAGGAGCGCGTGAGCCAGTTGTGGCCGACGCTGCCGTCGAATTCGAGCCAGGGCAAAAACAGGTGGCGCATGCCGAGCGCTACGCGCCCGCCGTTGTCGGTGCTGTGATTGCCCAAGTAACTCTGGCGGTTGTTCAAGTACAAGAGATCGGTGTAGAAATCCGTGGTATCGGTGTAACTGCTCTCGCCCCGCACGCCGACCACATAGTCGTTGTAGCTGGTGCTCGAGATCGGGGTAGCGGCATCCAAGTGTGCGTAGCCGCCAAGCACCTGCAGGTCCGGAAAGATCGTGTAGGCGACGCCCAGGCCCGGCCCTTTGATGGTAGCGCCGCTTTGCGGCGATTGATTGAGGTAACCCAACTCGACATATTGGTAGCCAAACGGGTCGGCCGCGAGCGTCGCGGCCGGGCAGAGGAGAGCAGCGACAAGCAGGCAGGCGGAAATTTGCACGGGCAACTCCTCGAGTAACATGCGGCTAATGGACCATCTGGTCGAGGTCGAAGATCGGCAGCAGGATGCCGAGCACGATCAGGAGCACGATCACACCCATGATCAGAATCAAGCCGGGCTCCATGATACCGAGCATGGTGCCGGTCAGGGTTTCAAGCTCGCGCTCCTGGCTGATGGCCGCGCGCTCGAGCATGCTGTCGAGGCGGCCGCTGGCTTCGCCGCTGGCGATCAGGTGCACGGCCATCGGCGGGAACAGCCCGCTCTTGGCGAGCGAGTGGCTGATCGACGCGCCTTCGCGCACGCGCGCCGCGGCCTCGTCCACGGCCTCGCGCATCGGCAGGTTTACCACCACTTCACCGGAAATGCGCAGCGCTTCAAGCACCGGGACGCCGCTGCCGGCGAGGATGCTGAGGGTGCGTGTGAACTGCGCGGTGTTGAGGC
>JBOIBB010000233.1:0-13234 GCA_050739335.1 Gammaproteobacteria bacterium | reverse complement strand
AGCAACTTGTTCGTGATCTGGAGCTCCGCGCAGAACGCCAACGGAGTGCACAACGCGGCAGGCTCCGCGCCCACGCTCACGCTGGACGACGCCGCGGCCATCAGCCAGCTCCCGGACGTGAGCGCGGTGTCGCCGCAAACCGGCGGTGGCGCGCAAATCGTGTATGCCCGCAATAACTGGAACACACATGTCGAGGGCACTACTCCAGGCTTTCTCGAAACCCACAACTGGTCGATAGTCAACGGGCGCATGTTTTCAGACGAAGAGGTCACCAGCAATGCACGTGTCGCGGTACTCGGGCAGACCGTGCTCACCAACCTGTTCGGGGCCAGCGATCCGATCGGCAAGACCATTCAGATCAACGCTCTGCCGTTTCAGGTGATCGGGGTGCTCGCGGTCAAGGGCCAGAGCATGATGGGCAGCGATCAGGACGACACCATCCTGGTACCGGTGAGTACCGCGCTTACCCAGCTCTTTGGCTCACCATTCCCGAACAACATCAACTTCCTGATGGTCCAGGCCGCTTCGCCGCAGCTCATGGGGCAGGCACAGACCGATATCACGGCACTGCTGCGCCAGCGCCATCATTTGACGGCCACCCAGTCGGACGATTTCACCGTCCGCAACCTGTCGGCGGCCACGGCGGCGGCCTCGGACAGTGCGCGTACCATGTCGCTGTTGCTGGCGGCCATTGCCGCCATATCGCTGGTGGTCGGCGGCATCGGCATCATGAACATCATGTACGTATCGGTGACCGAGCGCACCCGGGAAATCGGTATCCGCGTGGCCGTGGGAGCGCGTCGCCGCGACGTGTTGCTGCAGTTCCTGCTCGAGGCGATTTTCGTCTCGGTGAGCGGCTGCCTGATCGGCATTTGCATCGGCGTGCTGGGCGCGGCTGTATTGCAGTGGCTGGCGGGGCTCACCGTGATTGTGACGCTGGTTTCGGTGATCCTGGCGTTCGGCGTGTCGGTGGCGGTCGGCGTGTTCTTTGGGTATTACCCGGCGCGTAAGGCTTCGCGCCTGAAGCCCATCGAAGCCTTGCGTTTTGAATAGCTAGCCTTCCGAATTTGACTGACACATGCGGCCGCGCTGTCTGCGCTGCGACATGTCTTCCGGTGGAATTGTCTAGAGCCGCCCGGTACCCGTCTCGGCCTGAGCCATTGGCGGCGTCACGGTTTTCGCAGGCGTCGGTAGCCGTGCGACGAGTGTTCCCAGTGGGATAGTCACGGTCACGCTCAGGCCGCCCGCTTCACGGTTCGCGAGCGTCAATGTGCCAGCGTGGAGTTTCACAATGCGTTCCGTGATGCTCAGACCCAGTCCGGCGCCGGCGTGCCGACCACGGGCCGAGTCGTCACGTACGAACGGCTTGACGATCTCGCTCGGGGGCAGGTGGCGCAGACCCGGTCCACGATCCATGACCTCGAACACGAGATGGGAAGCACGGGTGTAGGTGTGCACCTCGATGTCCGTGCCGCCGTGACGGACCGCGTTGTCTACCAGGTTGGAAATCATGCGGCGCATCGCGAGCTTGCGGAAATGGAAATTTGGACAGTCGTCCAATTGCGTGATGATTTTGGTGCCGGTAGCTTGGTAACGATGGCATACGTCAAAGACGATCTGATTGAAATCCGCGTATTGCGCCGCCTCCTCGCTGCCGTCGCGCGCATAGTCCAGGAATTGCACCAGGATGGAGTCCATGTCATCGATGTCATGGATCATGCCGCGGCGCAACTCGGATTCGAGTTCCGCTTCCGCCAGCTCGATGCTGATGCGCAGACGCGTGAGCGGTGTACGCAAATCGTGCGAGATGCCGGCCAACATGAGGCGGCGTTCGGCATCCAGGCGTTGCAGGCCCTCGGCCATTTGATTGAAGCCCCGGCTCAAATCACGGATTTCCTCGGGCCCGGTCTCCTCGATCTTGGGTGGCGCCTCCCCATGGCCCAGACGGCGCGCGGCTTCCAGTACGCGGTGCAGTTGCCGGTTGAGACGGAAGACCACCAGCCCGGCGCCAAGAATCGCGATGATCACACCCAGCCCCACCCACACCAGCAAGTCGAGTGGAAACGAGGTGTGAAAGCGCGCACGCGGCACCACCAGCCAGTAGTCCTGGGTGCCGGCCGGGAAGCGGATCCAGAGTTCATTGGTGACGGCCTGCGTCTTGAAGAGAATGGCCGGGCCGAACTCACGGCGCAGGCTCAAGGCAAGTTCCGTGGGCGGCTGTTGGTTGGTGCCTGTGAACTGCGCCTGGGGCGTGCTGGCCGCGACGATGTGCAGGCCGTGGCCCTGCGCGAGCGAGTCCAGAAACGGCTGGCGCTGAGCGGGCGGCAGGCTTTCAAGCGCACTGCGGGCGAGGGTGATGGTGCTGATGATCGGGTTGGCGTGGGCGGCGCGCAGCGGCGGGATGAAGAGCAGCCGCACGATACTGAACCAGGCGACCTGACTGACCACGATCAGGATCGCAATCAGGATTACGGTACGCGCCATGAGCGTATTTGGCATGAACCTCATGGGCTGTTGCCATCGGGCACGAACACGTAACCGTAGCCCCACACCGTCTGCAGGTAACGCGGCGCCGCCGGTGTGATCTCGATCAGCCGGCGCAGGCGCGAAACCTGTACGTCCATGCTGCGGTCGTACGCGCCGTGTTCGCGTCCGCGCGCGAGTTCCATGAGCTTGTCACGCGAGAGCGGCTGGCGCGGGTGGCTCACCAGCGTTTCCAGCACTGCGAATTCGCCGGTGGTCAGCGGCACGGCCACGCCGGCGCGCTGCAGGGTGCGCGTGCCGAGATTGAGTTCACAGGTGCCGAAATGCACGACGATTTCCTGTGCATGCGGCGCGCCCGGAGTGGCCGCCGGTTGCTGGCGGCGCAGTACCGCCTTGATGCGCGCCACGAGTTCACGTGGATTGAAGGGTTTGGGCAGATAGTCGTCGGCCCCCACCTCCAGCCCGACGATGCGATCCACTTCGTCGCCCTTGGCGGTCAGCATGATGATCGGCAGCGTCACGCCGGATGCACGCAGGCGCCGGCAGATCGTGAGGCCGTCTTCACCCGGCAGCATCAAATCCAGTATCAATAGATCCACGCGCTGGCTTGCCAAGAGGCGATCGAGACTGCGGCCGCTCTCGGCGGAGAGCGTGGCGAATCCCTGATCTTTCAGGTAACGATCGAGCAACCCGCGGGTACGCAGGTCGTCCTCAATAATAAGTATCCGACAAGGTGTTTCAGCCATGCGGATAAGTTTAATCACAGGTTTGCGGCCGCGCACCACCCACATGTAACAAATTGTTTCTCCACAGAGCGTGGAAACGGATGTTTACACATGTGGGGAAATCCGAAACAAACGGTTTTTGGGGCTGAGTATATTGATCGCGTGCTGGTGGGGCTCGCGTGTGTATGGCGCCGGCCGAGGTAGCGGGTACGAGGCGCACAGTGCAGAGAGGCGGTGTTGTCCGATGATCCAACAGTTAGGTTCGGGGAAACGAGCCAGATATCTATGGCTGGGTTTGGTCGTCATCGTACTGATTGTGGCCGGAGCCATTTTCATTACCCGGCCGTCCTCCGGACAAGCCCGCGGTGGCCGATCGGGCGGTGCCTTTCAAGGCCCGCAGCCGGTGCAAGCCGCGACGGCGGTACGCGGAGATATCCCGATCACGCTCTCGGCCCTTGGCACCGTGACCCCACTGGCTGTGGTGACTGTACAGAATCAGATCGCCGGCCAGCTCGTGAAGCTCGGCTTCGCCGAGGGTCAAATGGTGAAGAAGGGCGATTTTCTCGCCCAGATTGACCCTCGTCCCTATCAGGTCGCTCTGGAACAGGCCGAAGGCCAGCAGGCGCATGACCGGGCGCTGCTGCAACAAGCCAAGAGCGATCTGGCCCGTTACCAGGGGCTTGAGGCTCAGCACTACGTGTCGGCGCAACAGCTGGCCGACCAGGAGTTCCTGGTGCAGCAGTACACGGGATCGGTGCAATCCGATCAGGCGCAGATCGACAGCGCCAAACTGAACCTGACCTATTGCCACATCGTAGCTCCCGTGTCCGGCCGCGTGGGTTTGCGTCTGGTGAACCTTGGCAGTTACGTGCAGGTGGCGAGTCCGAACGGCATTGTGGTGGTTACCGAGTTGTCGCCGATCAGTGTGCTGTTCAGCCTGCCGGAACAAGACGTAGCGCAAGTCATGCAGCAGATGAGCCAGGGTGCGCATCTGCAGGCGACGCTCTACGACAGCACCAATACCAACAAACTCGCGGTTGGCAGCTTGACGGCGGTGGACAATCAAGTGAATACGACGACCGGCACGGTGCAATTGCGTGCGGTATTCGACAACAAATCGTATCAGCTCTTCCCCAATCAATTCGTGAACGTGCAATTGCTGGTCAACACCCTACGCAACGCCGTAGTGGTGCCGGTCGCCGCCGTGCAGCACGGAGTGCCCGGCACCTTTGTGTACGTGGTCAATTCCGGTAACACGGTGAGTTTGCGCAAGGTGACGGCCGGGCCGGCGGACGGCGACCGCATTGCGGTACTTTCGGGCTTGCAGCCGGGCGAGCGCGTGGTCACGGATGGCGCCGAACAGTTGCGCGACGGTGCCAAGGTGATGTTTCCACAGGCGCCAGCCGCGGTCGCCCAGGGCGCGACGCGACAGCCCCGTACCCGTAACTACCCGGCGTGGAAGAAACACAAACGGAGTACGGCGCCAGCCGCGGCGAGCGGCTGACGCACTCTGCGTCGGGGGTAGACACACATGGGCCCGTCACGGCCTTTTATTCTCCGACCGGTCGGCACTTCGCTACTGATGGCGGCGATCGTGTTGGCCGGCACGGTCGGCTATTTCTTTCTGCCGCTGTCGGCGCTGCCCGAGGTGGATTACCCCACCATTCAGGTGCAGACGCTCTACCCCGGAGCGAGTCCCGACGTGGTGGCGACCTCCGTCACCGCGCCGCTCGAAGTGCAGCTTGGGCAGATGCCGGGACTGAATCAGATGTCCTCGGCGTCTTCGGCGGGGGCGTCGGTCATCACGCTGCAGTTCGATTTGAACTTGGGGCTGGACGTGGCCGAGCAGGAAGTGCAGGCGGCACTCAATGCGGCGGGCAACCTGCTGCCGGCGGATTTGCCGGCGCCGCCCATTTACGCCAAGGTTAATCCGGCCGATGCCCCGGTGATGTCGCTCGCGGTGATGTCCGACACCTTGCCGCTCACTCAGGTGCAGAATCTCGCGAATACGCGCCTCGCCCAAAAGATTTCCCAGGTCGCGGGCGTGGGCTTGGTGACGGTGAGCGGCGGCGCGGTGCCCGCTGTCCGAGTGCGTGCAAACCTGCAGGCGCTCGCGAGCTACGGCCTGAACATTGACGACCTGCGCAGCACGCTTGGAAATCTCAACGTCAATACGCCCAAGGGCAATTTCGACGGCGCCTCGCAGTCCTACACCATCAACGCCAACGATCAGTTGGAAAGTCCGCAGGCGTATTTGAGCGCCATCGTTGCCTACCGTAACGGCGCGCCGGTACATCTGTCCGATGTAGCCACGGTCGTGGAGGGCGCCGAGAACAATCAACTCGGTGCGTGGACGAACACCACGCCCGCGATCATTTTGAGCATCCAGCGTCAGCCCGGCGCCAACGTGATCAAGGTGGTCAATCAGGTGAAGGCGCTGCTTCCGGCCTTGCAGGCCTCGCTGCCAGGATCAGTGACCGTCACCACGCTCACCGACCGCACCAATACCATCCGTGCTTCGGTCCGCGATACCCAGTTCGAGCTGGCGTTGGCCGTCGGTCTCGTCGTGCTGGTGATTTTCCTGTTTCTGCGCAACCTGCCGGCCACGATTATCCCGAGCTTGTCTATCCCAATCTCCATCATCGGCACCTTCGGGGTCATGTACCTGATCGGGTTCAGCCTGGACAACCTCTCGCTCATGGCGCTCACCATCGCCACCGGCTTCATCGTCGACGATGCTATCGTGATGATCGAGAACATCGCGCGCTTTGTGGAGGCGGGCGAACCGCCTCTGCAGGCCGCGCTCAAGGGCGCCGAGCAAATCGGCTTTACCATCATCTCCCTCACGGTGTCCTTGATTGCGGTGCTGATCCCGTTGCTGTTCATGGGGGACGTCGTGGGGCGGTTGTTTCGCGAGTTTGCCATCACCCTCGCGGTGGCGATTGTCATCTCGGCGATCGTGTCGCTAACACTGGTGCCCATGCTCTGCGCGAAGCTCCTGCGCCCGCGGGCGCAGGTACGCAGCAACCGCGTCACGGCCTGGAGTCAGCGTTTCTTCGATTCCATGATCCGGCAGTACGAACGGGCTTTGGACTTCACGCTTGCGCACCAGCGCGCCACCTTGTTGGTGGCGGTGGGAACGCTGGCACTGACCGTGGTGCTCTACATCGTCATCCCGAAGGGCTTTCTCCCCATCCAGGATACCGGCTTGATCCAAGCGGTCACGCAGGCGTCGCCCTCCGTGTCCTATCCCGCCATGGTGGACCGCCAGCAGGCGCTGGCGCGGGCAATTCTCATGGACCCCGACGTGGTCAACCTGTCGTCCTTCGTGGGCGTGGACGGCACCAATACCACGTTGAACAGCGCGCGGTTTCTCATTGCACTCAAACCCCGCGACGACCGGCACCAGACCGCGAGCGAAATCATTGGCAACTTGCAGCGCGAAACCGCAGACGTGCCCGGCATCCAGCTCTTCATGCAGCCGGTGCAGGATCTGACGGTGGGCGATAGCCTGAGCGCCACCCAGTATCAATTCGTATTGCAGGACACCAATCCGGCCGAATTGACGCAATGGTCGAATACCCTGCTCACGGGTATGCAAGCATTGCCGCAACTCGCGAGCGTCACCAGCAATCTCAATGAACAGGGGCTGTCGGCGTACGTAAATATTGATCGCAGCAATGCCGCACGTTTCGGCATCACCCCGGCCACCGTGGACAATGCCTTGTACGACGCGTTTGGCCAGCGCATTGTTTCGACGATTTACACCCAGTCGAGTCAGTCGCGGGTGATCCTGGGGGCCGATCCGGCAACCTCGCTGCAGGGTTTGGGGGCGCTGAATTCGATTTATCTGCCGTCTTCACTGGGCACCGGGGCCCAGGTGCCGTTGTCGGCGATCTCCACGGTCGAGACCCGCACCACGCCGATGGTCATCAATCATTTGAACCAATTCCCATCCGCCACGATTTCCTTCAATCTGGCTCAGGGCGCGTCGCTGGGCTCGGCGGTCAATGCCATCGAGGGACTCGAGCAGGCTATTCACCTGCCGGTGAGCGTGATTACCGGTTTCGAGGGCGCGGCGCTCGCCTTCAAGTCGGCGCTCGGCAACGAATTGTTCCTGATTCTGGCCGCGATCGTGGTCGTGTATATCGTGCTCGGAGTCTTGTACGAAAGTTTTGTGCATCCCCTGACGATCCTTTCGACTTTGCCGTCCGCGGGTATCGGTGCGCTGCTCGCGCTCATGCTGGCCGGCAGCGATCTGGATGTCATCGGCATCATCGGTATCGTGCTCTTGATCGGTATCGTCAAGAAAAACGCCATCATGATGATTGACTTCGCGCTGCAGGCGCAGCGCGGCGAGGGCTTGCCGCCCTTGCAGGCGATCCGCCAGGCCTGCCTGCTGCGTTTTCGGCCGATCATGATGACTACCATGGCGGCACTGCTGGCGGCGGTGCCGCTGATGCTCGGCAGCGGCACCGGCTCCGAGCTGCGTCGCCCGCTCGGCGTCACCATCTTCGGCGGTCTGCTCTTGAGCCAGTTGCTGACGCTTTTCACCACGCCGGTGATTTACCTCGCGTTTGAGCATCTTGCGGAGCGCCTGCGCCGGCACCGGAGTGCCGTGCCGGTACGCGCGCAGCCGTGAATCTTTCGGCGCTCTTCATCAAGCGCCCGGTCGCCACCACGCTTCTGACCGCGGGCGTGGCCGTCGCGGGCTTGATCGCCTTTCCGCATCTGCCGGTCGCGCCGCTGCCGCAGGTCGATTTCCCGACGATCTCGGTGCAGGCGTCGCTTCCCGGCGCAAGCCCCGAAGTCGTGGCTGCCACGGTGGCCGCACCACTCGAGCGGCATCTCGGCACGATTGCTGACGTGACCCAGATGACCTCCTCGAGCTCGGTCGGCAGCACCCGCATCGTGCTGCAGTTCGGCCTGGATCGGAACATCGACGGTGCGGCACGCGATGTGGAGGCAGCGATCAACGCGGCGCGCGCGGACCTGCCGAGCAGCCTGCGCAGCAACCCCACCTATCACAAGGCAAATCCCGCGGACGCGCCCATCATGATTCTGGCGCTCACCTCCGACACCCTGACTCAGGGGCAGCTCTACAACGCGGCGACCAACGTGCTGCAGCAACGGCTCTCGCAGATCAGCGGCATCGGCGAGGTGGATTTGGGCGGCAGCTCGCTGCCCGCGGTGCGCGTCGAGCTGAATCCCACGGCGCTCGCGAAGTACGGCATTGGCATGGAAGATGTGCGTGCGGCGATCGCCTCGGCCAATGCCAACAGCCCGAAAGGCGCGATCGAGTTTGGGGAACAGCATTACCAGCTCTATACCAATGACCAGGCAACGCAGGCCGCGCAGTACCGGAACCTGGTAGTGGCCTACCGGAACGGTGCGGCCGTACGTCTCGCGGATGTCGCCGACGTCGAAGACTCGGTCGAGAACGTACGCAACGCCGGCATGTCGAATGGCAAGCCCGCGGTGCTCGTTATCCTTTACCGCAAGCCCGGGGCCAACATCATCCAGACCGTGGATCGCGTACGCGCGTTGCTGCCGGGGCTGCAGGCCTCGGTGCCGGCCAACATTCACATGACCGTGGCGCTTGACCGCAGCGTCACGGTGCGTGCGGCCCTGCGCGATACCGAGCTCACGCTATTGCTCGCGGTAATACTGGTGATCTTGGTGACTTTCCTGTTCCTGGGCGATATCCGTGCAGCGCTGGTGCCCGCGGTGGCGGTGCCGGTGTCGATCATCGGCACGTTCGCCGGCATGTACCTCCTCGGCTTCAGCCTCGACAATCTGTCGCTCATGGCACTCACCATCTCGACAGGTTTTGTGGTGGATGATGCCGTGGTGGTGCTCGAGAACACCACGCGCCACATCGAAGCCGGCGTGCCGCGTATGCAGGCGGCGCTCATGGGTGCCAGTGAGGTGAGCTTCACGGTGCTCTCCATGAGCCTGTCGTTGATCGCGGTATTTCTGCCGATCCTGCTCATGGGCGGAATCGTCGGCCGGCTATTCCGCGAGTTTGCCATCACCTTGTCGCTCGCGATCGGCGTGTCGCTGCTGGTGTCGCTGACGACCACGCCCATGATGTGCTCGCGGCTGCTGCGCGAGCGCGGCACGGCCGCGGGGCCGGCGCAGCCCCGTTTCACTCAGCAGGTCTTTGGCGTGTTGCTTGGTGGATATGCACGCAGCCTCGACTGGGCGCTCGGTCATACGCGCCTGGTGCTCGCGTCGCTGGTGGCGGCCGTCGCGCTCACCGTGTTGCTGTTCGTGGTGATCCCCAAGGGGTTTTTCCCACAGGAGGATACCGGCATGCTGATCGGCGGCATCCAAGCCGACCAGAGCATCTCCTTCCAGAGCATGCGGAAGAAATTCGACCAGTTCATGGGAATCGTGCAGCACGACCCGGCGGTCCAGGATGTCACTGGCTTTACCGGCGGCCGCTCGACCAATTCCGGCTTTGTGTTTGTGGCACTCAAGCCGCTTGCGGCGCGCAAGCTCTCGGCCGATCAGGTCATTGCGCGTCTGCGCCGGGAGCTGAACCGCGTGCCCGGTGCGCGCCTGTTCTTGCAAGCCTCGCAAGACATTCGCGTGGGCGGGCGGCAGAGCAATGCCGAGTATCAATACACGCTGCAGTCCGACTCCTCCGAGACGCTGTACGCTTGGGCGCCGCGGCTCGCGGCGGCTCTGCAGAACTCGCCCGTGCTGCGCGACGTGAATTCCGACCAGCAGCAGGGCGGGCTGGAAACCAATCTGGTGATCGATCGGTCGACGGCGGCCAAGCTCAGTGTGACACCCAGCCAGATTGACAACGCGCTGTACGATGCTTTTGGCCAGCGTCAGGTTTCCACGATCTACGCGCAGCAGAACCAGTACCACGTGGTCATGGAGGTTGCACCTCAGTATTGGCAGAGTCCCGAGTCGCTCAAGTACATCTACGTAAGCACCTCCGGGGGCGCCGCGAGCGGCACGCAATCCACGAACGCGGTGGCGGGCACCGTGTCCGGCGGGGGCGGTACAGGATCGTCGGGTTCGACGGCCTTGTCTGCGGCCAGCATTGCTGCCGATTCGGCACGCAATGCGGCCATGAATTCCATCGCCGTCACCGGTCATGGATCGGCTTCGAGCGGCACCGCCGTGAGCACCAACGCGGAAACCGTGGTGCCGCTGTCGGCCTTCAGCCACTATGTGCCCGGCACGACGCCCTTGTCCGTCAATCATCAGGGGCTCTTTGTGGCCAGCACCTTGTCTTTCAATCTGGCGCAAGGCAAATCCTTGAGCGACGCCGTGACGGCGATCCGCCAGGCGGAAATCGCCATCGGCATGCCGAGCTCGATCCATGGAAGTTTTCAGGGGACCGCGCATGTTTTCGAGGAGTCGCTGGCAAGCGAGCCGCTGCTGATTCTGGCGGCCTTGATTGCCGTGTATATCGTGCTCGGCTTTCTATATGAAAGTTACGTGCACCCGATTACCATACTTTCCACGCTGCCGTCGGCCGGCGTCGGCGCCTTGGTGGCGCTTGCGGTGTTTCACATTCCCTTCACCATTATTTCCATGATTGGCCTGATCCTGCTGATCGGCATCGTCAAGAAGAACGCGATTTTGATGATCGATTTCGCACTCGCGGCGGAACGCGGCCAGAAGCTCCCGCCCCTCGAGGCGATCCGTACAGCTTGCTTGCTGCGTTTGCGGCCGATCCTGATGACCACGTTTGCCGCCATGCTCGGCGCGGTGCCGCTGACTCTCGTCCCCGGCTATGGGGCGGAGCTGCGACGCCCGTTGGGCGTGGCGATCATCGGCGGGTTACTCGTAAGCCAACTATTGACGCTCTACACCACGCCGATCGTGTACCTGTACATGGATCACCTGCGCGCGCGGCTCATCGAGCACAGGCACATGTCACGCCGCCTGCCGGTGCCTGCAGTGGAGGAAGGGCGTTCTTAGGTTTCCATCGGGGAATTGGCCCGGCAAGGCTGGCGTGCGGCCTCGTCATGCGTAACCAGTTGTTGCTCGGGTGCCCGCGGAAACGATTGCTTACACAATTGCGCGGCCGGGAAACATCTGATGCGCACGCTTCAACTAAGCTGACCGCATGTTTGAGATGTTCACAATGATTCGCTTTTCACTCGTCGCGCTGCGCGCAATCGTATTCCGCTTGCGTGCTCGCGCACCACGAACCAGACGGCGGCACCCCAGGCCAATCGTCGGGTTTTACGCCTTGCCGGCTGCAGGGCTTATCACGAATAGGAGACTGGTCATGAAGATTACTGGTTTCTGGATGCTCGCGGCCGTTGCCGCAGGCGGTTTCGGGCTCACGCTCGGCATGGCACACGCCTATCGGAGCGGAGCGGCGGCCCCGGCCACACAAACGATTGCGCTCGCCAGGGTAGTGGTCACGCCCGCAGATGCAGATCCGGCGCTGTTTGCGCTTACTCCGGTCGTGGTCACGCCCAATCTGGCCGAGTGGCGCGATGCGGCTGTGCATGAGCGCCTGGAGTTGGCGGCGCTGGGCAGGCACTTGAGGTCGTGAAAGACATCCACGTTCATGCCAACCCGGCGCACTTGATCTGCAATCCGATCGTTCGCTGGTCTCGCGGACATCGCGAGTTGCAGCCCTGGCGGGCGGTGTCACGCTCTTGTGCGCGCTACGGGTTGGCGGAGCTCGCGGTGTTGCTCGCGCAGCTTGCGGCTCTTAGCGGGTTTGCCGCGCTATTGGTAGCCATCGAGATTTTCGCGAGTTGAGTCGCGATTTGTTACACATTTTTACACTTGTGAAACCTATTGCTACGGGGCGGCGTTTAGCATGGGCGCCGAATTGCAAACGTCGCGCACATCGCGACGTGGCAATCCGGTTCCGAACACCCCCCACTCGGAACCGACCGGGACGGGCCTTCCTCCCGGGACCGCCGGCGTGTCCGCATTTTTGACGTTTGCTCGGACACGCCGGCAATTTCTTATGCGTGATGTGCAGTTGCGTGAGATGTGAAGCGGGGGTCCGCTCCATGGCGCGGCGCTTGCGCACAACCAAGGTGGAACGTATATGCGAGACATTCTCGGGCTGACTGTCCTTTTGGGTTTGATCTTGGTGCTGACAGGTTGCGGCGGTGGCGGCGGTGCGACAAACACCGCCATCATGGTCGGGCCGTGGTCTGGCACGTACAGCTTGAGCGGTAGCACCACACAAGTCTCGATGGGGGCCATAAGCTCCGAAGATGATGGCTACTTTGCCGACAACAAGGGCAATGTCTATGTACTCAGCAGCCTCCCAGGTACCTCACCGTTCACGGCGACGCTGGTGGGCATCGCTCCTCCGGGACAGAGCTTCGCCAATGGCCAACCAACCGTAGCCTTCGGCGTGTCCGGAAGTTACGGCACTGCAGTAGCCGGCGGCTTCAACATGCAGGCGACTTTCACAGAGAATGACGGTCAGGGTTCGTTGAGCGGGAGCTTCAACCTCAACTCGGCAACACCTTTCAGTGGCACACCCAACCTCTCGAGCCTGCAGGGGCAATGGTCAGGTTATTACCTTGGTAGCGCCAACACTTCAATCGACTTGAATTTTGGTCCGGACGGTGCATTTGCCGGGAACGATGGCTACGGTTGTGTGATCAATGGCAACCTGACGACGGATGCGCCTAACACCAATCTCTACGATGTAACTTTCCAAAGCTCCGGCGAGAATTGTCAGGGCACGCTCGATGGCTTGGCCTATGAAAGCTCGACGGATGTCAGCGGTGCTTTTGGCGGCGACAGTGGCACCTATTTGTATATCGCCGTGTTTACCCAGACCAGCGCC
Organism: Gammaproteobacteria bacterium; assembly: GCA_050739335.1. Lineage (GTDB taxonomy): Bacteria > Pseudomonadota > Gammaproteobacteria > Natronospirales > REEB76 > REEB76. The sequence goes on along the minus strand of JBOIBB010000233.1, from coordinate 226 downwards.
TTTTTGATAGAGATTCGGAGTTAGCGGCGCGTGCCGCAGCCGCGATCCGGGTGTAAGGAGCGCGGCCGGTGTTTGCGCGTACGTGGCGGATGCCGGTGCCGGCAGGGAAGCTTGAGAACCAGGAGGAATCGTTCGTGAATCGCGCCTGCGACGAGGGCTCGCCGCGGTACGATCCGGCCCCGAACTACCCGAACGGGGCCGGCCGGGAGGTCCGTACCTCCCGGGC
>JBOIBB010000232.1:0-22406 GCA_050739335.1 Gammaproteobacteria bacterium | reverse complement strand
GAGGGAGCCTGTATCGCTGGTACCGGCAATTTGCCCTGCTTGTACCAGTTCCAGGCAGTCCGGTAACTGATGCCTTGTTGTTTAGCCCCCGCGCTTCACGAAAGCTATTATGCGTCCTATTTCCATAATTCACCATAAAGTCACCAACAGTTAGCGACCCTAGAAACGGTAAATATACTGCACGCCCAGAATGTCGGCGTCGCCCTTGAACTGGCCGGAAATGTAGTCGCCACCGGCCGCATTCAACTGGCTGAAGGGGATATGGTTGTTCAGAAACAGGTGCGCATAGCCAATATCCCACTGGCTGTGATCCGAGACATGCCAGCTCGCGCCGAAGGCCAGCCATTTGCGGTTGGCATCCGGCAAACGTGCCGTTCGGCTTGCGACCGCGGCGTTGCTGCAGGTGGCGAGGCTTGGTGGAGTTACGGTGTTACAGGGGGCCGCCGCATCCGGTACAGGTGTCTTGTCGTAGGCCACGCCGCCGTGAAAGGTCCACTGGTCGTTGAACCTGTAACTTGCGCCTACCGAGATGCGGCTCTCGTTCGAGAGGCCTTCCTGGACAGTCGCCGGCGGCTGGTTCGGATCCGAGAAGTTGATGCTGAGATTCTGGAAACTGCTCCAACCTGTGTAAGCCCAGTCAGCCATCAGCGACCAGCGATCGGTGAGCTTCTGATAAAGGCTCAGCGACACGATTTGCGGAGTCGTGAACTGCGCGCTGATGCCCTGGTTCTGGAACAACCCCTGGCTCGCGAAAATGCTAGGCGCATTGGTGAAGCTTGCACTGCCGGTGAGGTCGTGTTTCACACGCCCACGATAGGAAAATCCGACACGGGTCATGTCGTTCTGCCAGAGCACACCGAAGTTGAAACCTACGTGCGTATTGCTGGCGGTTCCCGAAAAGAATCCATCGTCGCCTTGCGGCACCAAGCCCATGGCCGTGCAATTGACCGGATTGAGCTTGGCGAAACATACGGCGCCGTAGTCGACGTCGTTGGTCAGCTTGACGTCCATGCGTTGCACGTCGACACCCGCACCCACCGACCAGTGATCGTCGATTTTGTAGGCGAGCGAGGGATCCAGGTTCAGCACCGTGACCGCGGTATAAATTGCCTGATAGCGGAAAATCGAATTGGCGTTGTAGCTCGTGGACAGGCCAAAAGGCACGTTCAGGCCGATACCGAAGGCCAGCTTGTCGGTGAGCGGCTGGGAGTAATAGACGAACGGTACGGCGCCGAGCTTGCCCGGGTTGCCGCCGTTATTGCCGGTGAGCGGCTGGCCGGTGGCATCCACGGCGGTGGTCGGTGTGAAGTTGAAGCCGATGCGAATAATGCTTAATCCGGCATCGAACTCCGGACTGCTGAGGCGGGTGAGCCCCGCCGGGTTATACCAGATCGTGGACGCATCGTTGGCGTAAGCGGCCCCACCCGCATGCGCGGTTGCCAGGTCGGTGACGCTTTGCTCGGTCAACTGGAAGTTTGACGCTTGCGCGAGCCCGGGCAAGGCGGCGGCCACGGCAGCGGCCAAAATCGGATAGGTCCATTTGCACGTGGCCTTGTTCTTCATCGGTGACTCCTCCTGGAGATGGAATGCATTCCAGTGGTGATTTAATCACAAGCCGAGCGGCTTTGTCAGTACGGCCGCCGGCACCACACGGCCCGCATCACGAGATGCCGGACGCATAGTCGGCGAGGCGCGAACGCTCACCCCGCAGCAAGGTGACGTGGCCGGAATGTGGCCAATTCTTGAAGCGATCGACCACAAAGGTCAGGCCGGAGGTGGTTTCAGTGAGATAAGGCGTGTCGATCTGTGCGATGTTGCCGATGCAGACCATCTTGGTGCCCGGGCCAGCGCGTGTGATCAGTGCCTTCATTTGCTTGGGTGTGAGGTTTTGGGCTTCATCGACGATCAGATAACGGTTCAGGAAAGTGCGGCCGCGCATGAAGTTCATGGAGCGGATCTTGATGCGGCTGTGCAGCAGGTCATTGGTGGCGGCGCGTCCCCACTCGCCGTTGTCGTTGCCGCTGCTCGACTGGGTCAGCACTTCGAGATTGTCCATTAGCGCACCCATCCACGGGGTCATTTTTTCTTCTTCGGTGCCCGGCAGAAATCCGATGTCTTCGCCGAGTGGCACGGTCACGCGGGTCATGATGATTTCCCGGTAGTGGTGCTGCTCGAGTGTCTGCACGAGGCCAGCGGCGAGTGCCAGCAGGGTCTTGCCGGTACCGGCTGCGCCGAGCAGCGTGACAAAATCGATTCCCGGGTTGAGCAGCAGGTTGAGTGCGAAGTTCTGCTCGCGATTGCGTGCGTTGATGCCCCAGACGCTGTGGTGCGCGCTGCGGTAATCGCGCGCTAACTCCAACAGCGCTCCCTCAGCGTCGAGCTTGGAGATTACGGCCTCGAAGTTTCCAGCCGCGGAATACACGAATTCATTGGGGTACCAGTCATGGACCTGCGGTCCCTGCACGCGATAGTAGGTGTGGCTTTGCTCCTGCCAGGATTCCATGTTCTTGCTGTGCTGGTCCCAGAAATCCGTAGGCAGTTGCGCGGCGCCAGTAAACAGCAGGTCCAGATCGTCGAGCGCCTTGTCGTTGTAGTAATCCTCGGCGTGGATGCCGAGCACGGCGGCCTTGATGCGCAGGTTGATGTCCTTGGATACCAGGATGACCCGGCGCTCGGGGTGTTTCTGCTGCAAAGCGAGCGTGGTGCCGAGGATATTGTTGTCCGGCTTGTTGCCGGGTAGGGTTTCGGGCAGCACGGCCGGCAGGGGTTCGGTTTGAAAGAACAGGCGGCCCCCCGCGAGCGGCCGGCTGACCGCCGCGGCGCCGACATCGCGATGCCATCCGCTAATTGGCACGCCGGCATCGATTTGACCCTTGCTCGCTTCGCGCATCATGTCGTCGAGAAAACGGCTAGCCTGACGCACGTTGCGTGCCGACTCGCTCAGGCCTTTCTTGCCGGCGTCGAGTTCTTCAAGCACCACCATCGGCAGGAAAATGTCGTGCTCCTGGAAACGGAACAGGCAGCTCGGATCGTGCATCAACACGTTGGTGTCGAGCACGTAGAGCCGCGACCGCGGGTCGGACGGCGTCACGCCTGCGGCACACCCGCCGCGAGCGAGCGCACGGCGTCTAGAACCTCGTCGACGTGGCCGGAGACTCGCACCTTGCGCCATTCCCGCCGCAACACTCCCTTGGCGTCGATCAGGAAGGTGCTGCGCTCGATCCCCAGGAATTTACGCCCGTACAGGCTCTTTTGTTTGATTACGCCAAACAACCGGCAGACTTTCTCTTGCTCATCGCTCAGCAGATCGAACTTGAGCGCATTTTTTACACGGAAATCGGCGTGCGATTTCAAGCTGTCGCGTGAGACTCCGAGTACCCGGGTGTTGAGGCGCTTGAATTTGGTAATGCCCGCGCTAAAGCTCTGTGCCTCCAGAGTGCAACCCGAGGTGTTGTCGCGCGGGTAGAAATACAGCACTACGTTCTGATTGCGGCAGTCACTGAGGCTCAGGATTTGATCACCGGTCGCCGGCAGTTTGAATTTCGGAACGGTCTTGCCGACGACGATCTTGTTCATCATGCTTCCCCTTTAGGACCGCGGCGCGCGGGTTTTAGCTCTTGATGGGCTCGAGCACGGCGTCCAGATTGAGCTGGTCGCAGAAATCGGTGAAATCGTCGCGCAATGTGCCCAAGTGCAGATCGGCGGGAATGTCCACGGTCATCTGTACTGAAACCATGGACGTGCCGGTATGCACCGCGGGATAGCCACGGGTCGTGAGGTCGTGGATGCCAATGCCACGCTCGGTGAAGAAGCTCGCGAGGTTGAAGATGATGCCCGGCTGATCCACACACACGGCATCGATGGCGTAGGGCAGTCGCTCCTGTGGCGGCAGGCTCGCGGTGCTGCGACGCAGGCAGAGCCTGAGACCCAACTGCGATTCGAGTTTCGGCAGCTGGTTTTCGAGGCGCGTCAGCATATTCCAGTTGCCGGCGATCAACAGCAGCATCGTGAACTCGCCGGCCAGCAGCGTCATGCGGCTTTCGGCGATGTTGCAGCCGCAGTCCTTGACGGTGCGCGTGATGTGCTGCAACAGGCCGGGTTGGTCCGGTGCCAGGATCGAAACCACAAGCAGCTGTTTCGACGGGTCCGGTCGCGAAGAATCCTGCGTGGTAGGCACGCGGTCAGTTTACCGGGTTTGGAAAGCGGCGCAATGGGGCGCGGTTCGCTTGAAATGCGCGTGGTGCCGCGCTTACCATGCACGCTCACTGACGGACGACCCTCATGTTCCATGGCAGCATGGTCGCGCTGGTAACACCAATGACCAGTGACGGCCGAGTGGACTACCCGGCACTCGAACGGCTGGTTGAGTGGCAGGTCGCGGAAGGCACGGAGGCCATCATCGCGAACGCCACCACCGGCGAATCTGCAACCTTGGAAGTCCGGGAGCAACTCGAGGTTCTCGAGCACTGCCTGAAAGCCACTTCGGGCCGCATTCCGGTGATTGCCGGCACCGGGTCCAATTCGACGGCGCATGCGGTGGAACTTACGCGGCTCGCCGAAGGGCACGGGGCGTCGGGAGCCTTGGTGGTTGTACCGTATTACAACAAGCCCACACAAGAGGGGCTCTATCGGCATTTTTGCAGCGTGGCGGCCGCGGTGCAGCTGCCGGTAATCCTTTACAACGTACCGAGCCGCACGGTCACCGACCTGCTGCCGGAGACCACCGCGCGGCTCGCCCAGGTGGCCAATATTGTCGCCATCAAGGATGCGACCGGCAAGCTGGAGCGCGTCCCCGAATTGCGCCAGCTCTGTGGCAGCGAGTTCAGCTTGCTGAGCGGCGATGACGCGAGCGCCGCCGGGTTCATGTTGCGGGGCGGGCAGGGAGTCATATCGGTTACCGCCAATGTCGTGCCACGGCTCGTGCGCGCGCTGTGTGCTGCGGTACGCGGCGGGCAAACGGCCGCCGCCGAGGCTCTGGTAACCAAGCTCGCGCCACTCAACCGTTGCCTGTTTCTGGAAAGCAATCCGATCCCGGTAAAATGGGCGCTGACGCAGATGCAGCGCATTCCGGCCGGGATACGCTTGCCGCTCACGCCGCTCGCTGCCGAGCACCAGGCGGCACTGGGCAACGCCCTGGCGGCGCTCGCGTTGATCTGATTAGCCCACTCATCGCTCAAGGTAACTAGGCAATGATGAAACTGTTTGGAGTTGCGCTGGCGCTGCTGGCGGGAGCGCTTGCTGGCTGTAGCACGTTGAGCTGTGGGGATCCACACCCTTATCTGGACAGCAAGAGCCACGCCCCGCTGCAGGCACCCGCGGGCCTCAGCGTGCCCCCCCTGGACCAGGCTTACGCGATTGCGGGCACGGCATCTGTCAGTGCCAAACGCACCGACCTCGCTGCCACGGGCGCCTGTCTGATTAACCCGCCGCAAGTGGTGCCGTTACCTGGCAAGGGCAATGCCAAGACCACGGTATCGGCCAAGGCGCCACCAGCGGCCCCTGTACCAGCCAGCAAGCCTGAAAGTCCGGTCAAGCCGCCGAATGGCCAGGCAACGCCAGCGCCGGCCGTCGCAACCTCGAATCTTGTGCCCTGAGCACTTGCCGAATGCGCTGGTGTGCAATAGACACGCGCGCCGTCGCACTAATGTGCAAACACGCATGTTCGGCGAGTGCGAGGCATGGATCGAGCCTGGCGCTTGACGCGAAGTTGAGTCCCTAGGGTGAGTTTTCGGAGAGGTGTCCGAGCGGTCTAAGGAGCACGACCGGAAATCGTGTATGCGTCTTAAAGCGCATCGCGGGTTCGAATCCCGCCCTCTCCGCCAGCTTTTCGTACGCGCATCGTTCGGGCTTTGAAGATCGGACCCCTGGAGGGTCCGCGGGCAAAGTGTGTGAAAGAATTCCACGCGTGCGAGCGGCGTTCCATGGCAACCTGCGCTGGCAGCTTCGCGACGACAAGTTGTGAATCCCGTCAGGCCCGGAAGGGAGCAGCGGCAGCAGCGACCTCGTGCGCCGAAGTCCCGCTGACGCAGGTTGCCTCCTTCGTTTGCGCACAGGGAGTGGCAACGGCCTTCTGCTAGAGTAGGGCGCCCGATGCGACAACGTCGGTGGTTCCTGTTTCGTCCCCAAGGTGGTGCATGTCCTATCAGGTCCTGGCACGAAAGTGGCGTCCCCACGATTTCTCCGAGGTGGTCGGCCAGGAGCACGTGCTGCGGGCGCTGATTAACGCGCTCGATCAGAACCGCTTGCATCACGCTTTTCTGTTCACCGGCACGCGCGGGGTGGGTAAAACCACGCTCGCACGCATCCTCGCCAAGTGTCTGAACTGCGAGCGCGGGGTAAGTTCAAAACCCTGCGGTGAGTGCAGTGCCTGCCGGGAAATCGACGCCGGGCGCTTCGTCGATCTGCTGGAAATTGACGCGGCGAGCAACACCGGTGTCGACGATGTGCGCGAACTCATCGACAACGCGCGCTACGCGCCAGCGCGTGGCCGCTTCAAGGTCTACCTGATTGACGAAGTGCACATGTTGTCCAAGCCGGCGTTCAATGCGCTGCTGAAAACCCTCGAAGAGCCGCCGCCGCATGTGAAATTCCTGCTGGCCACAACTGATCCACAGAAGCTGCCGGTCACCGTGCTGTCGCGCTGCCTGCAATTCAACCTCAAGCGTTTGCCGGTAAGTCTGATTCAGAAACAAATCATCCACATCCTTGAGGCCGAACAAGTGCCGCAGGATCCGGCCGCCGTACTCGCGATCGCGCGGGCCGCGGATGGTAGCTTACGCGATGCTTTGAGCCTGCTCGATCAGGCGATTGCCTATGGGGCGGGCCAACTTCGCGAGCCTGAGGTGCGTGCCATGCTGGGGAGCGTCGAGCAGACGCAGGTACGTGCGCTACTCACAGCGATGGCCGCTCGGGATGCCAAGGAGATACTTGCGCTCGCGGCGCGGCTGGACGAGCAGGCCCCCGACTACGGCCTGGTTCTGGATCAACTGGCCACTTGCGTCGAGCGTATGGCCGTTGGACAGGCGCTACCCTCGGCGCTTGCCGACGCCGACGATGCCGAAGCGCTCACGGCTCTTGCCGGCAAGTTTACTCAAGAAGATCTGCAGCTTGTGTATCAAATTCTCTTGTTTGGCAAACGTGATTTGCCACTCGCGCCGACGCCGCGTGCCGGCTTTGAAATGACGCTGCTGAGGCTGCTGGCCTTTGCTCCGGCCCCGGGGACCACGGCGCACCGCTTGTCGGCGCCGCCTTTGCCACGTGCGACCGCGGCTTCGCCGTCCGCACCGGCAACGGCGCCAGCTGCGCGCGAGCGACACTCGACCGGCGCATGGAAGGATCCGGACTGGATGGGGCTCACCGAGAACCTCACGCTTCAGGGGGCAGCGCAGCAACTTGCGTTGAATTGCGCGTACCAGCGCCGTGAAGGCAACATGTTATATCTCGAATTGAGCGCGGCCCATGGGCACTTGGCCACGGAGCAAACCGTCAAGCGGCTCGAAGACGTACTTTCGCAATATTATGGCGAGCCCCTGAAAGTTCGCATCCAGGAGGCTTCCGGTGAACTGGAAACCCCCGCCAAGCGCGACGCGGGCCGTCAAGCCGATCGGCTTGCTGCGGCGCGCGCGGCAATCAGCGCGAGCCCCGAAGTACGCGAGTTGTGCGGCACCTTCGGTACCGAGGTGAATCCGGAACTAGTCAAGCCCGTGCCGTGAGCGGCAGAGGTCGAAGCGATGATGAAAAACGGTTTGAGCGGTTTGATGCGGCAAGCCCAGCAGCTGCAGGAAAATATGCAGAAGGCTCAGGAAGAGCTGGCTCGCATGGAAGTCACGGGTCAGTCTGGCGGCGGCATGGTAAGCGTGATCATGACCGGGCGGCATGAGGTCCGGCGGGTGACGATCGATCCAAAACTCTTGGCCGACGACCGGGACATGCTTGAAGACTTGGTGGCCGCGGCCGTCAACGACGCCGTCAATCGTATCGAGGCGGCTACCCGCGAACGCTTCTCCGGACTGACTTCCGGTATGGCACTACCTCCGGGCATGAAACTGCCGTTCTGAGCGCTTTGGTCTACACCCTGCCACTGCAACAGTTGATCGATGCCCTGCGCCGCCTGCCGGGGGTAGGCCCGAAGTCCGCGCAACGCATGGCGCTGCATCTGCTTGAGCGCGATCGCGAGGGTGCGCAGGCGCTCGCCAAGGCGCTCGCGAACGCCGTCACCACCGTGCACCATTGTGCCAGTTGCCGCATGTTCACCGACCAGGCACTCTGTGAGCTCTGCGCATCCACCAAACGCGACGCGAGCCAGCTATGCGTGGTGGAAACACCCGCCGACGTGTACGCAATCGAAGCCTCGGCGGGCTATCACGGCAAGTATTTCGTGTTGATGGGCCACCTGTCGCCGCTCGACGGCATCGGCGCCGATGAGCTCGGCCTCGGACAACTGGATACGCGGCTCGCTGCGGGTGGCGTTGCCGAACTGATCCTGGCCACCAATCCGACGGTGGAAGGCGAGGCCACGGCGCATTATGTGGCGGAACTCGCCCAAGCGCGCGGAATCCGGGCCACCCGCATCGCGCAGGGCGTACCGCTCGGCGGTGAACTCGAGTTCATCGACGGCCGCACTCTGTCGCAGGCATTTGCTGAACGCCACGACGCAAGCTGAACGACGGCCTTCGATGGCCGCCTTGGGGACGAGACCATGAAACCCAGAGAAATGCTTTACGGCTTGGGATTGCGTCCGCGTCCGCGGCGTTACGGTTTCGAGATTCGCTCGTTTCTGCTCGCGGGCGAGGCCCCGGTGGAATTCGCCGTATGGCGGCATCCGCGCTACAAGCTCACTCCCTTCGCGCCGGCCTGCGTGGAAGCGATACGCCGGTTTCTTGCGCCCGGTGACTTCGCCATCGACGTGGGCGCGCATGTCGGTGATTCGACCTTGCCGATGGCACTCGCCGCTGGGGCCAGTGGCGGGGTGTTTGGCCTCGAGCCCAATCCCTACGTCTATGGCGTGCTTGAGGCCAATGCGCGGCTGAATCCGGACCGCATGCACATTTATCCCCTTATGTTTGCCGCCACCCGCGAGGATGGCATCTACGAATTCCAGTATTCGGATCCCGGCTTTTGCAACGGCGGTCTGCATCCCGGCACGGCGCTCTGGCAGCACTCGCACTTCTTCAAGCTGCGGGTGCAGGGCCGCAACCTGATTAAATATCTCGAGCGTGAATTTCCCACGGCGGTAACACGCATACGTTATATAAAGATAGACGCCGAGGGTGCCGATCCCGAGGTAGCAGAGTCACTCCTGCCCCTGCTCGTAGCCAACCATCCCTACATCAAGACAGAAATTTACAAACACTTGTTGCCCGAGAAACGCCGCGCCTACTTCCAGCGATTACACGACTTGGGCTACATAATTCATCGTTGGGTGAGCGACGAGGACTATAACGGCGAAGTGCTGTCGGAGTCCGACATGCAACGTTGGCCGCATTTCGATATCTTTGCGGTTCCCTCTCATCCGGCTCGAGGTTGAGGCTATGCGGGATTGCCTGTTTTGCAAGATCGTGAAGGGTGAGCTGCCGGCGACGCGTGTGCTCGAATCGCCGGATTGGGTGGCTTTTCGCGATATCGATCCCAAGGCGCCGGTACACGTGCTGGTGGTGCCGCGCCGGCATATCGCCACGCTGAATGAGCTCACGCCGGGCGACGCCGGGCTCGTCGGCCAACTGGTGCTCGCGGCGCGGGAGATCGCACAGCGCGAGGGCATTGCTGGCCCGGGCTATCGTCTGGTGCTTAACTGCAACGCGGGCGCCGGGCAGACGGTATTCCACATTCACTTGCACCTGCTTGGGGGGCGTCCGTTTAACTGGCCGCCGGGCTGACGGGTGCGCGACAGTCTGTGGCGGCCGCGAGCTGGCGGTTCAAGGCCGCGATCCGCGCCAGTGCCGGTGGGTGTGAATCGTTGAATGCCGAATATAGTGGATCGGGGGTGAGCGAAGTGGCGTTGTCGCGGTACAGCTTGACGAGCGCCGTGATCAAGGCCCGGCCGTCGGCTTGACGCGTAGCGTAGGCGTCCGCCTGGAACTCGTGGCGGCGTGACCAGGCGCTCGTCACCGGCTCCAACAGGAACAGCACCGGTGGTACGAACAGGCTGAACAAGAGCAGTGCCATATAGGCGGACGACCGCGCCACACCCAAGCCGGAATAAAACCAGGGGCTCGCAGCGAGCCAGCCGAGTACCGCCAGGCCCGCGAGACTCAGCAATGCGCCGAGCACCAAGTGCTGCAACACGTGCTTCAGCCGGAAGTGCCCGAGCTCGTGCGCCAGCACGGCCTCGATTTCTTCGGGTGCAAGCTTGTCCATGAGGGTGTCAAAAAATACGATGCGCTTATTGCGGCCAAAACCGGTGAAATAGGCATTACCGTGCGCCGAACGTGCCGAGCCATCCATCACGAATACGCCACGGCTCGAGAATCCACAACGTGCAAGCAATGCCTCGATACGTTGTTTCAAACCGGCGTCGGCGAGTGGCGTGAACTTGTTGAACAGCGGTGCGATGAGTGCGGGATACGCCCAAGTGAGCCCGAGACTGAAGACCATCCACAGTAGCCACACGTATAGCCACCAAAGCCGGTCCGCCCGTTGCATGAGGAACAACACCGCATACAGGAGCGGCACACCGAGGGCCACAGCCAGCAACAGCAATTTCACGCGGTCCACCACGTAGGTCGACACGCGAGTCCGGTTGAAACCGAAGCGTTGCTCGGTAATAAAGGTGGCATAGATGTCCACGGGCAACTCGAGGGCGGCGCTGATCAGTGCGTAGCAGGCAATGACCGCCACGCCCAAGGTGAGCGCTCCAAGTCCGAACTCCTTCCAGGCCGAATCCAGCCAGCGGAGGCCGCCGCCCAGAGTCCAAAGCAGCGCGAGCCCAAAGCCGACACCAGTACCCACAAGGTTCAAACGGCTTTTGGCGCAGCCATAGTCGGCGGCCTTGCGGTGCGCGGCAAGATCAATGCGTGCGCGGAAGCTTGCCGGCACCGCATCGCGGTGCGCGCGCAGGTGACGGATTTGCCGGCGCGCAAGCCAGAGGTGCGTGCCTGCAGACGTGACCAGCGCCACAACAAAGACTAGCGTGAGTGTGTTCATGCGCAGTGCAATCCGCGGGAAGCGTATTGTAGGTGACCGGCAGGAGTTTTGGGCCGGAATCCCGGACAGAGCTTAGACTCGGACAGGGTCGCCAAGTAAAATCACACGAGTATGACACTCAACGCGGAAAATCTGGTGTGGCTGGATCTTGAGATGACCGGCCTGGATCCCGACACCGACCGAATCCTCGAAATCGCCACGCTGGTTACCGACCGCGAGCTGAATGTGCTCGCGGAGGGTCCGGACCTCGTAGTGCATCAGGACGACACGATACTTGCCAGCATGGGCGAGTGGTGCACGCGCCAGCATGGCCAATCCGGTTTGACGCAGCGCTCACGCGCGAGCCGCCTCGATGCAGCACGCGCGGAACGCCTCACGCTCGACTTTGTGACGCGATACCTACCGCCCAACGTTTCACCCATCTGTGGGAACAGCATCTGTCAGGACCGGCGGTTTCTGGCGCGCCACATGCCGGCCCTGGAGCGCTTTTTTCATTACCGCCACCTGGACGTGAGCACACTCAAGGAGCTCGCGAACCGCTGGGCTCCGGAAATTGCGGCCGGGTTCACCAAGGAATCGGCGCACCGGGCACTGAGCGATATCCTCGACTCCGTGGCTGAATTGCGCTACTACCGCGAACACCTGCTGCGCCCCGATCTGCGCAGGGACTGAGGCATGGCGGATATCTTGACGTTTGCCGATATTCAGGCAGCGGCGGCGCGCATCGCACCGCATGTTCAGCGCACGCCGATCATGACTTGCGACTGGATCGATCGCCGGCTCGGAGCGCAGGTTTTTTTCAAGTGTGAAATGTTTCAGGACACGGGTGCGTTCAAGCAGCGCGGCGCAAGCAATGCCGTGTTCGCGCTGCCCGAAGCCCGCTTGCACGCGGGCGTGGCTACGCATTCGTCGGGCAACCACGGCGCCGCACTGGCGCTCGCGGCACGTCAGCGCGGTATTCACGCGACGATCGTGATGCCGGAGAACGCGAGCGCCTACAAGAAGCGGCTGGTAGCCGAATATGACGCGGAGATCATATTTTGTACGGCGAGTATGCAGGGACGTGAAACCGCCTTGGCCGATTATGTGCGCCGCAGCGGGGCGACAATGATACACCCTTACAACGATCCGCTCATCATGGCTGGGCAAGGCACCGCAGCGCTCGAATTGCACACCGAAGTGCCGGACCTCGATCTGGTGTTGACGCCGGTGGGTGGTGGCGGGCTGCTTTCCGGAACTGCGGTCGCCACACGTGCGCTACACCCGCATTGCCGGGTGATCGGTGTCGAGCCCGCGGGCGCCGACGACGCCTGGCGCTCGCTCAAAGCTGGACGGATTGAGTCCCTGACGCACCCGGTCACCGTCGCCGACGGCTTGCGGGCCACCATTGGGCCGCTCACGTTCGCCGTAATCCGTACGCACGTGGACGCCATTGTGCGTGTCGACGAGCCCGCTATCGTGGCTGCCATGCGCACGCTCTGGGAACGCATGAAAATCCTGGTTGAACCCTCGTCGGCGGTCGTGCTTGCGGCACTCCATACGGGGGCCGTGGAGGTGAAGGGTCAGCGGGTCGGTGTTATCCTCAGTGGCGGAAATGTGGATCTGGACGCTTTACCCTGGTAACGAGGTTCTACGCATGCGCAGATACTTGCTGTTGGCAGTGATGTTGGTGGCGGCTTTGGGCAGTGCAGCGGTATCCGCCGCAGCCGCGGCTAGCGGGTCTGTGGATGTGCGCAACGTAATTACCGTGGCCCAGTTTTCACAGACCGGGCTCGACAAACTGCCGCCGGCCGAATTGCAGGCATTCAACTCTTGGTTGAGTCAGTTCCTGGCATCGCCGGCCGCGGCGTCCGCGAAGGGCAGCCAAGGCGCACTCGATGTGCGCAATTTCATGACGGTGACGCAATACGACCAGTCCGGTCTGCAGAATCTGTCGCCGGTCGAGCTCGGCGCCTTGAATGCGTGGTTCAGTGAATATCTGCGGTCGGGTCGGGCGGCCGCGGGCGCGCCGGTCCCAGCAGCAGCCCCCGCCGCCGCCGCCGTCCCTGTCTCCAAGCCCGCAGTGAGCTCGAGCGCCGGCAGTTTCGGCATGGATACGATGACGCCGGAACAGGACACGGCCGCTCCCTCGCGGATCGAGAGCCGCATTGTTGGTGAGTTCAACGGCTGGAATGGGAATACGGTGTTCAAACTTGAGAACGGCCAAGTCTGGCAGCAGGCGGCTACCGGATTTTTCACCAACATCCGCCTGGAGAACCCCCAGGTGGTCATCAAGAAGCTGGTGTTTGGATATTTGCTGACCGTGCCTGGGCAGGGTGAAACCGTGTTCGTGCGCCGGATCAAATAGGACACGATGTGGCCTCGGCCCACGACAATCTGCTGGCCGAGTTACGCTTGACTCTGCGTGCCGGCACGCATGAGGATATCGCGGCGTTGCACGGGTTGATCGGCGGGATCCGCAAGAGTTACGGCTTGTCATTGCCGCGCACTGCGCGCGACGATGATTTGCTGGATGTCGAGCGCTGGTACGGCAGCCGACGGGGGATGTTTGCGGTGCTCGAGGACAGAAGCGGTGTCTTGGTGGGCTGCTGTGGTGCCTACGCCGGTGAAACACCAAAGACTTGCGTGCTGCGCCGCCTGTACGTAGCGTACAAGATGCGCCACCGTGGACTCGGACAGTTGCTCATGGAGCACGCGCTCGATTGGGCCCGCGCCCAAGGCTTTGAATCCGTGGACCTGTCCGTCGATCAGGTCTTCAGGGAAGGCATCCGCATGTACGAAAAGTATGGTTTTGTGCGGCATGTGCATGTGGGTGAACACGGCGCCGCGGCTTGTGATTTGCACTTCAGTTTGCGCGTCTAGCCCAAGGGGAACTAGCCGACGCCAACTTGGCCCTCAGCGGGACTGAGCGGGCGGGGCGGGTGTCGTCGTGGCAGCGCCGGTCTCCGCACGCACGGCTTTGTCGAGGGCCTGCTTTTGAGCATTCACGACGTTTTGTACGTGCTTGGCGCGACGCACGTCGTTGACATATGGGGCGAACACCGTGTGGCTCACCGGGGGCGGCGCCGCGGAAACCGACTGGTGTTTGCCGGAGCCACAAGCCGCCAAACCGGCACACAAACTGCCGGCAAGAATTGCAGCGATTGATTTCGTCATGGCGTACGGTCCTCGTGGAAGCTGTCAGTTTGATAGTGAAAGATACGCAGGCGTGCCGACCAGTGACCGGCCGGCAGACCGGCTTTTTCGAGCAGCGCGTCCATAAAAGCTGCGGGTTCAGGCAGTGTGCTCCAAACGGACGGCAGAAACGTTGCGCGCTGCCCAGCCTCTTCGAGAACGACACCGTCTGTACCCGGGCGCAGGGCGCGCAGCAACGCGGTACGGTCGCCAACCACGAGCGGTCGGATTGCCGAGAGTACTGAGATTTCGATCTCGAGATGGTCCAATGCGGCGCCATCCAGCGGCGGAAAGCGCGGATCGTGAAAGGCCGCAGCGCGCGCATTGTGCATAACATCTTGGAGCAGTGGACGCTCGATTTCGAGCGTGCCGATGCAGCCGCAGAGCTCGCCCCGGCAGCGCAGCGTCACAAAGCTCGCGCGCGGTTCATCTAAAACCGGGCCCGCGTCCGGGTTGACGAAACTTCCGGATTGCCGCCCGAGCTTGCGTTCAATGCACCAGCGCGCGGCACCGAGCAAGATCCGCCGCGCACGCGCGTCAATCAGCATCACACGTCCAGGCGCCGTAACCGACCACTCGCTGCCGGTCGCCCGCGGTGTCGGCGGAATTGCGCAAGTCGAGGCGCGCGAGGCGCAAGCGGTATTGCGCCGCCACGGCCAGCAGACCGTTGATGGGCCGTGCGCCGCAGGCCTGAGCGTCGGGAATCGGAATCCGTAGCGCTTCGATGCGGCGCGCCGTGTCGGCATCGAGACGGCGCGCCACCGGATCGGGGTGGTAATGGCTCAGGTCAGAGCTGATTACGATTAACGTCTCGGGACCGCCCCAGAGCCCTTCCAGCACCGCCGCGACCTCGCCGGGTTCGGCCCAGCCGACCACGAGTGGCACCAGCGCGAACTCGCGCAGTTGTACTTGCAGGAACGGCAACTGCACCTCTAGGCTGTGCTCCATCCGGTGCGCAGCGTCCGAACAGGATACCTGAGGCAGGCCGCGGATGCTCTGCATGGCGCTCGCGTCGAGCGGCACCTCGCCGAGTGGCGTCGCGAAAGCCCCCGCCGTGGGCAGTGCGAGCCCGCGCAGTGGCACGTGGTGCGCAGGCCCGAGCAGCACCACGCGGCGAACCGTATCACTCTCACCTGCGATTGCATTGTAGGCACGCGCCGCGATCGAGCCGGAATACACGTAGCCCGCATGTGGCACGATCACGGCCTTGGGTGTTGCCGAGGGCGCGGGGTTTGCGGCCAGCAGCGCGTGCACCTCGCTGCGCAGTGCGCGGGGATCGTCCGGGTAGAAAGTTCCGGCAACGGCAGGCGGGCGGATCACGCGTGCTGGCATATGCTGTCATAGTAGTACTAAGTGAGCGCCATGGACCCGGACTTGCCCAGCAGCGTGCCTACGCGTTATTGGCACCGTCTCGAAGACGGCCGCGTGCAGTGTGACGTCTGCCCGCGCGCCTGCAAATTACACGAAGGACAGCGCGGTCTGTGTTTTGTGCGTGGGCGTGAGGCTGACGAGATCAAATTCTTCAGCTACGGGCGCTCCAGCGGGTTCTGCATCGACCCGGTGGAAAAGAAGCCGCTCAACCATTTTCTGCCGGGAACGCTGGTGCTCTCGTTCGGGACCGCGGGTTGCAATCTTGCCTGCAAGTTTTGCCAGAATTGGGATATTTCCAAATCGCGGGATATGGACCGCCTGCAGGACCGCGCCACACCGGCCGCGCTGGCTGCGGCCGCGCGCCGGTTGGGATGCGCGAGCCTCGCATTTACCTACAATGATCCGGTAGTGTTCCTCGAGTACGCCATGGACACCGCGGATGCCGGGCGTGCGCTTGGAATCCGCTCGATCGCGGTCACCGCCGGTTACATGTGTGCCGAACCGCGCCGTGAGTTCTACCGCCACATGGATGCGGCCAATGTGGACCTCAAGGGCTTCACACCGGAGTTTTACCGCAAGGTGTGTGGCGGGGAATTGCAGCCGGTGCTCGACACGCTCGAGTATCTCAAGCATGAGACCCGCGTGTGGCTCGAGATCACGACGCTCCTGATCCCGGGCTTGAACGATTCCGACGCCGAGCTCGAGCGCGAGACCCAGTGGATTGCCGGGCATCTGGGTCCCGACGTGCCCCTGCATTTCACCGCATTTCACCCCGACTGGAAGCTTCGGGACCGCGAGGCCACCCCGCCTGCCACCCTTATGCGGGCACGGCGTATCGGCTGCGCGAACGGTCTTCACTATTGCTATACGGGCAATCTCCACGACCGCATAGGCGGGAGCACCTGGTGCGCAAGCTGCGGCACACTCCTGATCGAACGCGATTGGTACGAAATTCGTGCCTGGCACCTGACACCCACGGGCTGCTGTGAGTGCTGCGGAGCACCTCTGCCGGGAGTGTTTCGTGACCGGCCGAGGCAGCAGGGGGCGCACCGTCAACCGCTGCGGCTCGATGCCGGATAAACTTGAGCATCTTCCTATTACCTATCCTAAGCTTCTAGAATATGTTCATAGTCAATAACTTAAGCATCGAACTACAAGTATTTTAGAATTAACGCCTGAACCGGTTCAGGGGAGGTCCGGATGCGCATCGAGGGTGAGCGGTTTTACCACGTCCACAAGCACAACTCGCCGAAGTGGGCAGTGGGCGCGAGTTTTACGTTTGGGGAGGAACCCAACGATTCTTGGCGCGCTTTCGAAGTGGCTCGCCGCGGAATTACCAACCCGGAAACCAACGAAGTGTTCAGTGTGGATCGCGTGGCCTTTCGCGTCTTGCACACCTATCGTCGCCACGGGAAGAAGGACGCGCAACTGAGGTTTTACCATTACGATCCGGTGATGACCCTGGCTGAAACCCTCGACAGCCTGTTCCTCGCGACCCGCATGGTGCGGGAATTGGTGCTCGAGAACGTGCGTCGTCAGATGTACCCGGATCTGCCTTCGCGCTCGAGTTGTATCTGGCTGATTCCGGAAGATGAACGCGCGCTGCGTTTCTGGCTGGACAATATGCGCGGCGGGCACAAGAAAGTGTTCCGGGTGCAAGCGTCCGGCGAACTGCATCGCGCGCCTCAGCAGCCGGTCATGGGTGACACTATTTCCCTCACCGAATGGCGGCGACGTGCGCTCGATTACTGGAATGGCGTAGACGCCGAGTCCTTTGATGATGAACTCACGCTGCGCGGCGAGGTGCGGGTTGTCGAGGAAGTGCCGGAAGGAAGTTTTTAACTACGGGCACATCCAACAGCCGCGCCGGGGTCTAGCTTCAGAATACGAACTGTGTAGTGCGCAGGATAACGTCGAAGGCAACGATGGCCCGCTCACCGTCGCCCTTGAACGGGTACACGTAGTGGATGTAATAGGGCGGAAATATGACCAAGTCGCCGGTTTGCGGGTAAAGTCGGCGCGTCAGACTGACGCCATGATGATGCGAGACGGGATGGGGATTCAGGAATTCAATGCAGCCTTCGGGCTGCGGCTTTTCCGGCATTTGCACGTAATACACGCCGCTCGCCAGATTGCCGCTCGTAGGATGCATGTGCGGCGCTTGCCAGTCACCTGCCGCGAGTATGTTGGCCCAAGACGTGAGCTGAGTCTGGGGGCTGTGTACCTGGTCTTCGTAGGCATGCATCAAGTAACGCTCGACGCCCGGTGCTACCAGTTCGCCGCGCAGGCGTTGTACGCAGGCTTCCGTGCGATTCAGGAATGGCAACTTTTTCGAGGTTTGGTAGCCACCGTAGGTGGTAATCGTGCCGCTGCGCGCCTCGTTGTCCTCCGGACTGTCGCGGAATTTCTCCGCCAGCGAGCGAATCAGGCCAAATAGTTCCTGGTTCAGTTCCGTCACCTGCGTGTGATGGGAGACCATGACCGGAATCGGAAAATGGCTCTCGAAGTGCGTGTCCGCGGCGATGCTCACGCGGTGGGCTCTGTTTGCCGGGCGCGCTCGCCAGCGAGATACAGCCAGGTCTCCACGACGGTATCCGGATTAAGCGACACGCTTTCGATGCCTTGTTCGAGTAGCCAGCGCGCGAGATCCGGATGGTCCGAAGGGCCCTGCCCGCAGATGCCGATGTATTTGCGGTGCTTGCGGCAGGCCTGGATGGCCATGGAGAGCATCGCCTTCACGGCATCGTTGCGTTCGTCAAAGAGATGCGCAATGACACCCGAGTCGCGATCCAGTCCGAGGGTGAGTTGGGTCATGTCGTTGGAGCCGATCGAGAAGCCGTCGAAGTATTCGAGGAACCTTTCTGCGAGCACGGCGTTCGATGGCAGTTCGCACATCATGATGACCTTGAGCGCCTGCTCGCCGCGCTGCAAGCCATTGTGCGCGAGGATTTCAGTCACTTGGCGTGCTTCCTCGAGCGTGCGCACGAACGGGATCATCACCTGCACGTTGGTGAGGCCCAGGTCGCGGCGCACGCGGCGCAACGCCCGGCACTCGAGCTCGAAACAGGGACGGAAGCTTTCGGCGATGTAACGCGAAGCGCCGCGGAAACCCAACATCGGATTTTCCTCGTGCGGTTCGTATTGGCGGCCACCGATCAGGTTGGCGTATTCGTTGGACTTGAAGTCCGAAGTACGCACGATGACCGGCCGCGGAGCAAACGCCGCCGCGATGGTCGCGATGCCTTCCGCGAGGCGCTCCACGTAGAAGCTTACTGGATCACGGTACCCCGCCATGCGCGTGCGGATTTGCGCCTGCACGTCGTCCGCTTGCGTAGCAAACTCGAGCAGCGCTCGTGGATGCACCCCAATCATGCGGTTGATGATGAATTCGAGTCTGGCGAGCCCGACGCCCTGATTCGGCAGCATGGCAAAATCGAACGCGCGTTCCGGGTTACCGACATTCATCATGATCTTGAGTGGCGCCTTGGGCATGTGGTCGAGGTGAATTTCGCTGCGCTCGAAGCGCAATTGGCCGGCGTAGACATAGCCGGTATCGCCCTCGGCACAGGAGACCGTGACCGGCTGGCCATCGGGGATTTTCTCGGTGGCGTTACCGCAGCCGACCACGGCAGGAATGCCGAGCTCGCGGGCAATGATCGCGGCATGGCAGGTGCGGCCGCCGCGATTGGTCACGATGGCAGCCGCCTTTTTCATGATCGGCTCCCAATCGGGGTCGGTCATGTCGGTCACCAGCACATCGCCTGCCTGCACACGCTGCATCTCGGAAGGGTTGCGCACCAGCCGCGCACTGCCGCTGCCGATCTTCTGTCCGATGCTGCGACCCTCGGCCAGCACCGGTCCGCGCTGTTTGACGGCAAAGCGCTCGATGGTCTGGCTGCGCCGGCTTTTTACCGTTTCCGGACGGGCCTGGAGGATATACAACTTGCCGTCGGCGCCGTCCTTCGCCCATTCGATGTCCATGGGCCGCGCGTAATGTTGCTCGATGACGAGTGCCTGACGCGCGAGTTCGATGACGTCGACATCCGCGAGGCAGAAGCGTGCACGCGCCTGCGCATCGACCTCGACAGTTTGTACACGCACCCCGCGGTGCGCGGCGCCGGCGTACACCATCTTGCTCATCTTGCTGCCGAGGTTACGCCGTACAATCGGATAGTGGCCCGCAGCCAGTGCCGGTTTGTACACGTAAAACTCATCGGGATTGACGGCACCCTGCACCACAGTCTCGCCCAAGCCGTAGGACGCCGTGATGAACACTACCTGATCGAAGCCCGATTCGGTATCGAGGGTGAACATCACGCCCGCGGCGCCGAGGTCGCTGCGCGCCATCCGCTGGATGCCCGCAGAGAGTGCCACCTGGGTGTGGTCGTAGCCATAATGCACGCGGTAGGCGATCGCCCGATCGTTGTAGAGCGAGGCAAACACGTCCTTCACGGCGCCGAGAACCTGATCGACGCCGGTAACGTTGAGAAAGGTCTCCTGTTGTCCCGCGAAGGAGGCCTCCGGCAGGTCTTCGGCGGTGGCCGAGGAGCGCACTGCTAAGGAGATCTCCGGGCTGGTGTTGCCAGCGAGCTGCGCATGGGCCGCACGGATCGCCTGCTCGAGTGCCGAGGGCAGGCGTGTCGCCTTGATCCATTCGCGGATGTGGGCACCCGTTGCCGCGAGGCGCGCGACGTCGGCCACGTCGAGCCCGACGAGTTCCTGGTGAATACGTGCTGCGAGGCCGTCTTGGGCAAGGAACTCGCGATAGGCCGCGGCGCTGGTCGCAAAGCCGCCCGGGACTGAAATACCGAGCGCCGCCAGGTGGCTGATCATTTCGCCGAGGGATGCGTTCTTGCCGCCGACCCGGCCGACGTCCTGCATGCCAAGGTGTTCGAAATCGATTACGTACTGATGATCCATGGAGTATTGTCCTTATATCCGCGGCCAGGTTAGCCGCGGTTTATACTGCGCGCGCCGCGTGCGCTCATGATAAACAGAAATGCCGCTACCTGACGACTCGCCCGCGGGAAAGCCGCGCAGCGTTTTCTTTGTTTCCGACCGTACCGGCATCACCTCGGAAGCGCTTGGCCGCAGCCTCATGAGCCAATTCAACGGGCGGCAGTTCCGGCAGGTTACGCTGCCGTTCGTCATCACGGCGGACAAGGCCAATGAGGCGGTGGCTCGCATCAATGCCGCAGCGCTCGCCGACGGCGTGCGCCCGGTAGTGTTCAGCACCCTGGTCGACGACGCGATTCGTAAAATCGTGCGCCACAGCAATGCGCTGTATCTGGATTTCTTTGCGACTTTCATTGGCCCGCTGGAGCGCGAACTGCAGATGAAATCGTCGCACGCCGCGGGACGCGCGCATGCCTCCGCCGAGGATGCCGCCTACGTTCAGCGCATCGAGGCGGTGAATTTTGCGCTCGCCAGCGACGATGGCGTGACTCTCAAGAACTATCCGCGTGCCGACGTGATCCTGGTGGGTGTATCGCGTTCCGGCAAGACGCCCACTTGCCTGTACTTGGCGCTGCAATTTGGGGTATTTGCGGCCAACTACCCGCTCACCGAAGACGACCTCGCGCGCGGCCATCTGCCCGAGGCCCTGACACACTTCCTCCCCAAGCTCTACGGGTTGACCATCAATGCCGGGCGCTTACAGCAGATCCGCAACCGCCGGCGTCCGGACAGCCGCTACGCTTCCGCACCGCAGGTGCATTATGAGGTACAGCGTGCCGAGGAGATGTTTCGCGCCGCCCGCGTGCAGTACATGGATACGACGCATCCATCCATTGAAGAGATTGCGAGCACTATCCTGCATCAGACCGGTATTGAACGGCGTTTCTAATTGCCGCGCCGGCGCTGCGCTGGCGCGGTGTGCACATGCGCGCGGTTGCGCGTCAGCCTTGTGCTATAGTCAAAACATGTTTGTCGCGGCCCTTGATCGACGTGGGTACGTGGTGGCTCCGCGTAGTTTCGCCGCGTTGATGACGCTTTACGAAGGTAACCACGCACGTCTGCGCCAATTGCTCGGCGATCTGCGCAGTCTTCCCGATGCGCTGATTTCCTCCAGCCTGCGCGATCCGGAAATCTACGTTACGCGCACCTCGGTGAGTCGCTACACGAGTGATTTGCGCATGACTTACCGCTTGGCACTCGGTGGTACGTGCGTGGCGACTCCCGACCTGCTGGTGCGCGTCTATCACGATGCGCGCCTGGCCGAAACCCTGGAGTGCAGCGAGCACATGAATTGGCTCTTACATGGGCGACCTGCCACGCCCCGGCGTGCAATTGGCGAACGTTGGCGCCTGAATATTCTGCTCAACAAGTGGGTGGAGCACTGCTTGGATCACGGCCATCGTTTTGGACGCGTGTCGGCAGACATTGCCCGCCCATAGCCCACGTCCGCGAACCTCTGACGCGCCACACGCGTGTGCATCTAGTGTAGTGCTTCGTAATTAATGAAACTTATATATTATGCTTCTGTCTGAGTAGTATTCTCATGACAGGAGACAACCAATGCGGGTGGCGGTGAGGATTGTGCTGAACGAAGCGGAACGCAGGATACTCAGGCAACGGGCGAAATCTCGTACGGTGAGCGTGCGCATGGCGCGGCGCGCGCAGATTGTGTTGCGTGCGGCGGCGGGCGAGTGCAACGATGAGATCGCCGAGGCGCTGGGTATCGGACGGGTGCAAGCGGGGCGCTGGCGGGAGCGTTACGC
>JBOIBB010000231.1:0-8163 GCA_050739335.1 Gammaproteobacteria bacterium | reverse complement strand
TAACGCCTTTCTTGCGTTTGATTACCGGCGCCGGCAGCAGTTCTTTCGCGGTGTCGTGTTTGTGCCGCAGCCGATCCACGACGTCTGGGTCCTCGTCGGCATCTTCCGTGTAGCCGCCGCGGCGATTGTGGCCGGAGCCACGCACGAAAAACGCGCCTTTGGGATGCACACCCGGATAGGTGCGGTAGGCAATACCGTCGCCATCCGGATCCGTATAGCGATGGAAAACCTGCATTTGTTCGAGCTGCGCGCGGTCATAAACCTTGCCGCGATCGGGAACGTAGTGCTCGTCCCAGCGGATTTGCGGCACCATCCAGTCGTTCATGCCGATGTCGAGGTCACTCAACACAAACACCGGGGTTTGCAGGCGCTCGGCCAAATCGAAGGCCGCAATCGCCATGTGGAAACACTCGGTGGGATCGGCGGGGAACAGCAGCACGTGACGGGTATCGCCGTGCGAGGCGTAAGCCGTGAACAGGATGTCGCACTGCTGGGTGCGGGTCGGCATGCCGGTCGAAGGCCCGACGCGTTGCACGTCAAACAACACCGCGGGAATCTCCGCGTAGTAGGCGAAACCGATGAATTCATTCATGAGCGAGATGCCCGGACCGCTCGTGGGCGTGAACGCACGCGCACCGTTCCACGCAGCGCCCAACACCATGCCGATGGCCGCGAGTTCGTCCTCGGCTTGCACGATGCAATAACGGTGCCGCCCGGTTTCGGGATCCACCCGGTACTGTTCGCAGAAGCTCTTGAAGGCATCCATGAGCGAGGTGGAGGGCGTGATCGGATACCACGCGCCGACCGTGGCGCCGGCGTATACGCAGCCGAGCGCCGCCATCATGTTGCCGTCCACCATAACTTGGCCGGCGGTCTTGTCCATCGCGGCGAGCCGCAGCGGCAACGGGCAGCCGCAATGCTCCTGGGTGTACTTGCAGCCCAGTTCGATGGCCTTGAGATTTCCGGCGATGAGTTTGGGTTTGTCGCTGAAGGTTTCCTTCAGCAGTTGTTCCACGACCTGCATGTCGAGCTCGAGCAGGGCCGCCAGCGCACCGAGATAGCACACATTTTTCATGAGAATGCGTGCGCGTACATTCTCGAACTCGCCGTTCACCAGTTGCGCGAACGGAATGCCGATGACGGTCACATCTTCGCGGTGCAATTGTTTGTCCCGCGGCCAGGTGGAGTCATATAGGAGATAGCCACCCGCGCTCACTTCGGCGAGATCGGGCGCATAGGTCTGGGCATTCATCGCGACCATCAGGTCCACACGACCGGAACGGGCCAGGTAGCCTTCGCGGCTCACGCGAATCTCGAACCAAGTGGGCAGCCCCTGGATGTTCGAAGGGAAGAAATTCTTGCCCACAACCGGGATTCCCATGCGGAAGATCGCCTTCATCAACAAGCCGTTGGCACTCGCGGAGCCCGTGCCGTTGACGTTGGCGATCTTGATGACGAAGTCGTTGACGCGGCTATCCATGTCAGGCGCGCTTTTGCGTGGGGGCGGCCGCGGCGGGCGGCAGCGTGCCGGCATAAGGAACCTGGAGTGTGGATTTCTGCATGTCCCAGGCGGCGGTGGGGCAACGCTCGGCGCACAGGCTGCAATGCACGCATTGGTCTTCGTCCTTGACCATCACGCGCCCGGTTTGCTTGAGCGGCGCGGAAACGTATAAGGGCTGCTTCAGGTTTTCGGCCGGCGCCTTGAGGCGAGTGCGCAAATCGGCCTCCTCGCCATTCTCGGTGATCGTGAGGCAGTGCGTCGGGCAGACATCAATACAGGCATCGCACTCGATGCAGAGCGGCGCGCTGAACACCGTCTGGATGTCACAGTTCAAGCAGCGCTCCACTTCGACTTCGGTTTGCTCGGCATTGAACCCGAGTTCCACCTCGACATTGATCTTCTTGAAACGCTCCTTGAGGCTCACGTGCGGCACCAGCCGGCGCGCGGACGGATCGAAGCTGTTGCTGTAACTCCACTCGTGGAGGCCCATCTTGGTGCTCGCGAGGTTCATGCCGTAAGCCGGACGCTCGGCGATGTCCTCACCCTGGCAATACTTGTGGATGGAAATTGCCGCCTGATGGCCGTGCTCTACCGACCAGATGATGTTCTTCGGACCAAAAGCCGCGTCGCCGCCGAAGAACACGCCGGCACGCGTGGACTGCATGGTCGCCTTGTCCACCACCGGCACATGCCATTGGTCGAGTTCAATACCGAGATTGCTTTCGATCCAGGGAAAGGCGTTTTCCTGACCGATCGCGAGAATGATGTCGTCCGCCGGAAAAAACTTCTCGCCGGTTTTCTTTGCCTTGAGCCGGCCGCCGTCTTCGCGGTACTCGAGCACCTCGAAATTCATGCCCTTAAGTTTCCCCGCCTCGATCACGAACGCCTGCGGCGAATGACATTCGACCATCTGCACGCTTTCTTCAACGGCCTCTTCCAGCTCCCAATCCGAAGCCTTGGTCATCGCCAAGGGCTTGCGCGCCATGACTTTCACGTCGTTCGCGCCGATACGCAGCGAGGTGCGGCAGCAATCCATGGCGGTGTTGCCGGCACCGACGATGAGCACGCGTTTGCCTACCGCATCGATGTGGCCGAACGCGACCGATTCGAGCCAGTCAATCCCGATGTGCACGTGTGCGTCGTCGCCGTGACGTCCATTCAGATCGAGATTCTTGCCGCGCGGTGCGCCACTGCCGACGAACACCGCGTCAAAACCCTGGGCGAGCAGGGCGCGCATGCTGTCGATCGGCATACCCAAACGCAGCTCCACGCCCATGCCGAGGATCATGTTCACTTCTTCGCTGAGCACTTCCGTCGGCAGACGGAACGCCGGAATATTGGTGCGCATCAGGCCGCCCGGTTCGTGCTGTTTCTCGAACATCACGATTTCGTAACCGAGCGGCATCAAATCGTTTGCCACCGTGAGTGAAGCGCAGCCCGCGCCTACGCAGGCAATCCGCTTGCCGTTTTTCTCCTTGGGGATTTTGGGCAGGCGCTCGAGAATTTCGCCCTTGTAGTCCGCGGCCACGCGCTTCAAGCGGCAAATGGCCACGGGTTTTGTGTCCACGCGCGCGCGCCGGCAGGCCGGCTCGCAGGGCCGGTCGCAGGTGCGGCCGAGGATGCCCGGGAACACGTTCGACTCGCGATTGAGCATGTAGGCATCCGCGAATCGCCCTTGCGCGATCAAGCGGATGTATTCCGGAACGTTGGTGTGGGCAGGACAGGCGTATTGGCAATCCACTACGCAGTGGAAGTAGTTCGGGTTGGAGGTGTCAGTCGGTTTCACGGCGGTCCCCTCTCTTGCATCCACAGATGCGTTCACCTGCAACCCCGTGCGGGCGATCCGCGCGCGGCTGCGTAGCTAGAAGCATAGACCAAAGTCCGCTGCTTGCGCGAATCCGTGTCAAGTTTCCGGCCGACCGACGCTCAGCCGGCAGCTTGGGTTGAGGCGTCAGTCGAAGAGCGCGTAGCTTGGGTTGAGGCGTCCGCCGAAACCCAACAAGATCAAAGAACTGTTGGGATTCGCGGCGCTCATCCCAACAATGATGCTGCCGTCCCGGCGCAAGTCAGGGCCCGGCCGGTGCGCCGCGTCTGGCCGCACCGCGGCCACCGGACGGTCGTCATTACGCGTTGCGAATCACACAATCTTTAGAAGCCAACGCACCAGGCGGCGCAGGCGCGGGCTGTAGGGCGGCGCGAACAGTGCGGTCGGCGCCCAGACGTTTCGCAGCACGGCGCGCTCGTGTGAGAAGGTCTTGAAGCCGTAGTAACCGTGGCTGCTGCCGAGCCCCGAGTTGTTGACACCGCCGAACGGCAGGCCCGGATGCAGGAATTGCACCACCGAGTGGTTGATGCAGGCGCCGCCCGAGCTGGTCGCGCGCAGCAGCTTGTCGATGTGCGCACGGTTGCGGCCCCATATATAGAGCGCCAGAGGCTTCGGCCCGCTGTTGATTTTGCCGATCACGTCATCCAGCTCGTGGTAGGGAATAATGGGCAGGAGCGGCCCGAAGATTTCAGTGTCCAGAATGCGCGCGTCGTCCGGCACTTCTCCGAGCAGCGTAGGCGCGATGTAGTTCTCGTGTTCGTCCACCGCGCCGCCCGCAAGCACCTGCGCGCCGCGCGCGCGGGCGTCGTCAAGCAGCGTCTTGACACGCGTGAGGTGCCGGGCATTGACGATACGTGCGTAATCGGGGCTCGCGTGCGTGCCGGCCGCATCGCGGCCGTAGCTTTGTGCGAGCGCCGCGCGGCACTCGGAGAGGAAGGCCTGTTGCACCGACGCGTGGACGTAGATGTGGTCGGGCGCGATGCAGGTCTGGCCGCAGTTTGTGAACTTTGACCACATGAGATTTCTTGCCGCGTCACGCAGCTTCGCATCCGGCTCGATGATGGTCGGACTGCGACCGCCCAGTTCGAGCGTGACGCTCGACAGGTGACGGGCCGCGGCGGCCATGACGATTTTGCCGATGGCCGGTGCGCCGGTGAAAAACATGTGGTCGAAAGGCAGATCGAGGAGCGCGCTCGCGACCTCCGCGCCGCCCTCAAACAGCGCGACTTCGTCTTCGGGAAATACCTCGGCGATTAGTTTTGCCATGGTAGCCGAGAGCTGCGGCGTCATCTCGGAGGGCTTGAGGATTGCGGTGTTGCCCGCGGCGAGCGCGGAAATCAGCGGACCGAAAGTCAGGTTCACCGGGTAATTCCACGGCGAAATGATGAGGCAACAGCCGCGTGGTTGATATTCGATGCGGCTGCGCGTACCGAGCAGTGCGCGCGACGCGTGTACGTGTTTCGGCCGCATCCAGTGCTTGAGATGCCGGATTGCGTCGTTGGCCTCGGACACCACCGGCAGGATCTCGGTCAGGTCCACTTCGGCCTGCGGTTTGCGGTAATCCGCCTGGCCGGCGCGATGCCATTTCTCTTTGTAGTCGAGCACCGCCTGCTTGAGCCGTTTGATCTTGGCCACGCGCTCCTCGGCAGTCGAGCTGCGCAGCCTGAGCGCGGTCGCCGCCTGGCGGTCGAAGACGGCACGCATGCGGGCGGGCGTCGTGCCGTCTGTTGTGTGTTCCAGCACCGAACTCACGCTACTCATCGCCATACCTCCTGTGCGCAGCGGTGGCTGCGCGCGATCCTTTTCTCCCTGGCCGGTTTCGAGTCTATACGTTCCATTTTGGTCGGCGTCAGGGAGCAATCTTGCGCTTCAGCGTGCGTGCCACGGGTTGCGGCAGACCGGGGAGTGCGCGCAGCAGCCAGGGCAGCAGCCGGCGCTTCGTGCCGCCCAGCGCTTCCGGCACTACGGCGTCAATGAGATGCGGTCCGGGTGTTGCCAAGGCCATATTAAATGCGTCAAGAAATTCATTGGTCGTGGTCGTGCGTGTGCCATGCACACCCATGCCGCGCGCCAGTGCCACGAAGTCGAGTGGCGGATAACGCAAGTCCAGTTGAGCTTTCGCGGCGGTGCTCGCGGTGGCGGCGCCGGTGCGTGCGAGTTCGACGTTGAGAATCGAGTAGGCGGCGTTGTTGAAAATGATCGCGGTGACGTTGAGCTTCTCGCGCGCCATGGTCCAGAGGGCCTGAAGCGTGTACATGGCGGCGCCGTCGCCCGCGAGTGCGACGACCGGCCGCTCTGGGCAGGCGATCGCCGCGCCGACTGCACAGGGCAGGCCCTGACCGATGGCGCCACCGGTGAGCGTGAGCAGATCGTGCGGCGGAACCCCGGCGGTCATGAGCGGGAGCATCAGGCCCGAGGTGATGGACTCGTCGACCACGATGGCGTTTTCGGGCAGCAGGTAACCGAGGGCTTTGCAGACCTTGGCGGCGGTGAGCTTGCCGCGTGGGCGGCCGGGACGCCGCGCGGCTTGCAACTCCGGTTCGGCGTGATCCGCGCCGAGCGCCGTGGCGAGCTTCTCGAGATTCGCAACCGTATCCTCGGCGCCATCCGTGAGCACGTGCACTACGCAGCCGTCTGGCACCAGCCAACTGTTGTGGCCCGGGTAGGCGAAGAATGCGACCGGCGCCTTGGCGTCAACGAGTACCAGATGCTTGAGCCCCGCGAGCTGCACCGCGACGAGCTCCGGGAGATAGGCGATGCGCTCGGGCGCGGGCAGACCCGCACCTCGTTGCAGCCGTGTCGGAAAGGTTTCCGCGAAGAGCCTCACGTGGTGATGCGCGGCGATGCGCGCCGCGGCGAGCAGGCCGGGCGCGCGCAGTGCGTGCCCGCCGAGGAGCAGGGCGGCCGGTTCACCGGAGCGTAGCGCGGCTGCGGCAGCGGCCAGGCTCGTGTCGCTTGCCATCGGCGGTGCTGCGGCCGGCGGCGCGACGAGTGCTTGTGCGCCTTCGCTCCAGGAAACATCGGCGGGCACGATCAGCGTCGCCACCTGTCCCGGCGGGCCGCGCGCAGCGACGATGGCCGCCACGGCGTCGTTGCAGAGTGTCTCGGGACTCTTTGCGGTGCGTACGAAATCCGGCGAGACGTTGCGCGCGACGGTTTCGATGTCCGATTGCAATTGCGCGTCGAAGCGCACGTGAAAGGTGGCGTGATCGCCGACGAGGTTGACGAGCGGTACGCGTGCGCGGCGGGCGTTGTGCAGGTTGGCGAGACCGTTGCCGAGGCCGGGTCCGAGGTGCAGCAACGTGGCCGCGGGTTTATCGCGCATGCGCGCGTAGCCGTCGGCGGCGCCGGTCGCGACGCCCTCGAAAAGCGCCAGCACCGCGTGCAGACGCGGCTCGCCGTCGAGCGCCGCGACGAAATGCATCTCGCTGGTGCCCGGGTTGGTGAAGCACACTTCGATGCCGGAATCCGCGAGGGTTTTGAGCAGTGCCGTTGCGCCTTTGGCCATGTGTAGCTCCTGTCAGCCTTGTGCCGGAGGTTCGAGGCCGTCCAGATGGCGCGTCCCGATATCGGCGATGCGGGTGACGCCGGTGAGCATCATCGCCATGCGCAGCTCGCGCTCGAAGAGCGCAAGCAGGTCGCGCACTCCGGGTTCGCCGCGCGCCGCGAGTGCCCAGACCCAGGGGCGGCCGATCAGCACGCCGCGTGCGCCGAGCGCGAGTGCCTTGAAGATGTCGGTGCCGCTGCGCACGCCGCCGTCGACCAGCACCTCAGTCTGTGTGCCGACGCGCGCGGCGATCTCCGGAAGTTTCGTGATCGACGCCGCCACCGAGTCGAGCTGCCGTCCGCCGTGATTTGAAACCACGATGCCGTCGGCGCCGAGCTTTACCGCCTGCTCGGCATCCGCGGGCTCGAGGATACCCTTGAGCAGGAGTTTCCCCGACCAACGCGTGCGCAGCCATTCGATGTCGCGCCAGCTCACGTCCGGATCGAACTGCGAATCCACCCAGGCCTTGAACGCGTTCAGGTTGCGCGCCTCCGGCACCTGCCGCG
The DNA here is from genome assembly GCA_050739335.1 of Gammaproteobacteria bacterium. GTDB lineage: Bacteria > Pseudomonadota > Gammaproteobacteria > Natronospirales > REEB76 > REEB76. The sequence continues at coordinate 784 of JBOIBB010000231.1, read as the reverse complement.
CGAGGCAGCCGAAGCGCAGCGGCCGACCGCCGAGCGCGACGTTCCACAACCAGCGCGGGCGCGAGAGCACCTGGCGCGCCTTGTGGAGCGCGGGCTTCAACCCGTGCGCGTCGACGCCGTGGCGCAGGTCGCGCCGGCGGATTCCGGGAAGCGGCAGGTCGACGGTGAATATCAGGGTGCGGCAGCCCGCGGACCAGGCATCGTCGAGCAACGCCTGCACGGCGCCGCGGTCGCGCAGCATATAGAGCTGGAACCAGAAGGGCTGCGTGCTCGCGGCGCGGACTTCGGCGAGCGGACAAATGCCCACCGTCGAGAGCGTGAAGGGTACGCCCGCGGCACTCGCGGCGCGCGCCGCCTGCGCTTCGCCGCGCGCTGCGGTGAGGCCCGCAAGACCCACGGGCGCGAGTGCGAGCGGCAGGGCGCAGGCTTGCCCGGCAAGCGTGGTCGCGGTGTCAATGTGATCGGAGCCCGCGAGCACACGTTGGCGCGAGTGCAGTGCGGCGAACTCAGCGACGTTGGCGGTGAGCGTGCGCTCGTCGCCCGCACCCCCATCTACATAGTCGAACAGGAATCGCGGCAGGCGTCGTGCCGCCAGAGCACGGTAGTCTTCGGGCGACACGGGGTTGGCCGCGCGTGTGCTCATGGCGCTCCCGACCCTGCGCCTGCGAGCGAGCGCGCCGCCGCCCGCGCCGTGATGATGCAGCCCGGCAGGAAAGTGCCTTCGAGAGAACGCTTGCCGTTGGCACCGCCGCCGCCGAAACCCGCAGCTTCACCGACGCAGTAC
>JBOIBB010000230.1:0-11741 GCA_050739335.1 Gammaproteobacteria bacterium | reverse complement strand
TGTCGGGGTTCCCGCGCAGGCCGGAGGCTGGGCGCGTGGCGGCGTGCGACGGCACGCGTAGAATGCGCTGCCTTGTGAGGAGCACCTGTATGCAGACTCTATATATAGCCAACAAGAATTACTCCTCTTGGTCGCTGCGGCCCTGGGTGCTGCTGCGCGAGCTCGCGGTGCCGTTTGCGGAAAAGCTCGTGCCCTTCGGGGCTGAGCCGCGCGACACCGCACGCGCCTTCCACGAGTTTTCGCCGAGCGGCAAGGTGCCGTGCCTGGTCGATGGCGCGCTCACGGTTTGGGATTCGCTTGCCATCACGGAATATGTCGCCGAAAGCCATGCCGGGGTGTGGCCGGCCGAGAAGGCGGCACGGGCCTTTGCGCGTGCGGGCGCCGCGGAAATGCATTCCGGGTTCATGGCCTTGCGCACGCAGTGCGGGATGAACTGCGGCATCCGCGTGCATCTGCATGGCATCGATGCGGCGTTGCAGCGCGACCTCGCGCGGCTCGACGAGTTGTGGGCGGCGGGCCTCGTGCGCTTCGGCGGCCCGTTCCTCGCAGGCGCGAAATTCACCGCCGTCGATGCATTCTTTGCGCCCGTGGCATTTCGTATTCAGACCTATGCCCCGCCCTTGGCAACCACCTCGAACGACTACGCACAGCGGCTCCTCTCCCTGCCAGCGATGCGCGATTGGTACCAGGCGGCGCTCGCCGAAACCTTCCGCCACGAATCGCACGACCGGGAAGCCCGCGACTGGGGCGAGATCACTGCCGATCTGCGCGCGACTTGACGGGCGCCCGCCCGGGCGGCCATCTCCAAACGTAGGCCTGTTGCCCGATTTTCCCGGACAGCGTAAGCTTAGACTGAGTCTAAACACAAGCTATTTTGGAGGTGCATTCATGCCGAAGGAAATCCTGGGCCCCCAGAAACTGGGCCCGTTGACATGGCTGGTCGGCGATTGGGAAGGCGACGTCGGCGTTGATCTTTCCTTTCACAACAAGGACGACGAAACCGCGGAAACCGGCTACTTCGAGAAGGCTTGGTTTCATCCCATCCCGACGCAGGAAAACGGCCAGCAGTCCCTCGAGGGGCTGAATTACAAGATGACCGCCTGGCGTCATGGTGAGGAAGCCATGGATCCGTTCCACGATGAGGTCGGGTATCTTCTGTGGGAAAAGAAGACCGGCCAGGTCATGCGCGTCGTGGTTTTCGGCCGTGGTATCGCCATCCTTGCAGGAGGAGATGCCAAGGCACGCGACAAGAGCGTGCACGTCAAGGCCACGCCCGGAGACGTGAATTACGGCATTCTGCAGAACAAGTACCTGTCGCAGCGCGCCGAACTTCGCGGATTCGAGAGCACGTTCAAACTGAACGAAGATGGCAGCTTCAGCTACTCGCAGGAACTGATCCTGAAACTGGCAGCCATCGGCGGCAAGGAAATGCATCACACCGACAAGAACACCCTGCACCGGGTGAAACGCCTCCATCCGAGCGTAGAAAACGCCTGAGCCATGACTGTACGAACCGCCCCGGGAAACCGGGGCGGTTTCGCTTCCATGAACGGATTGGAGCGCGGACTTTTAGCCGGAAATCACCGGCGGTTTTGATTCGAAAATCGGATTTTGGTGTTGAGCCGGTTCCAGTTGTGATGAACCGAGATTGAGCTGGACGCGTGTGCACTGTGTCACGTTCGCGACGTGGCGGGCCAGCGGCGAAGTAATCTGCGTCGCCTTTGAGCGGACCGTATCGCAGCCACTATCGACCCTCGCCGTTTTAATCTTGAGGGCTAGCCAAGTACTTCAGAGTGAACACGCGCCGTGTTGCTGGTCGTGTTGCGCGAGGAACGCGCCAACGATGAAATCCTGCAGAACCGCCTCGTTGCGCGGTAAAGCCAGGAAGATTTCACTTAAGGTTGCCACGTACCGTGCGGGCCCGTCTATTCCCTGCTGGAGGTACGGTGAGAAAACTGCCGCGGCCTTCACGACGAGTCCTCCCGCCGGATAGGTCATGAGCACCGTGCAGGGAGAAGGTCGCACGATCGAGCTGGGTCTGGGCTGCGGTTGAACCAGGGCGGGCGGCGGTACCGGGTGGCGAGGGTGCGCCATTCTTGAGAGCACGGCGTGGGCGTCGGGAAACAGGGCATTACCCGCGAAGCTCGCGCCGCCATCGTAGTCGACGTCACGGAGCGCGATCATCCAGCCTTGTGTTTCGCCGCCGGGAGCGGTGACGGCAAGGCTATCGGCTCCACCCTGACCGGAGCTGCGGGAGTGATAAAGGATCCATCCGCGCGGCACGGCAAGCCATCCGTCCAGCCGCCGCAGCGTGATCAACGGTTGCAGCGGCTGTGGAATCGCTACCGGGAAAGGCTGGTCATGTACGCTGCGTACCTGCCACCAGGGCACTAAGGCTACAACGTTCGGCAACTTGTCGCCCAAGGCGTCCCACACGACTACGCGGGCCAGGGTCGGTGACCCATGGGTTTGCGGTAACGATTGCGTCATCGGCGCTCCGGATACGGGCGCCTTGCTGGTGCCTCCGTGCGTCAAGGCCGGGAATCCGCAGGCGATGCTCAGCACCAGCAAAAATTTAAGCAAGCAGGAAACCTTTGCGTTGCAAGTCGTCATCGCGGCGACCAGGGTCTTGGTGGGCACGGTCGAGTCTGCGGCGGATGAGAACCCCAAAACGACGTTAGCATCAGCGTCTGCATGCGCTCTTCCCCGGGTGGCATAGCCACGAAAATACTTGTCAGCCCATCGCTCCTGTAGTTGTTTTTTATCGGTGGGCTGAAATACAGCTGTCCTTGCACCTCAAGGCCGTCCGATCGATACGCCAGCAGTGCCGTGCAAAGGTCCGGATGCGACAATTTGTGTTGCACGGGAACCAGAGTTATCGCGCTCGGGCCGTTGTGGTATTCATCGTTGTACAGACGGATTGCCGCCGGGAAATAACCCTCCGCATCGCCAAGCATGCAAGACACGCAAGCGGGAACGACGCCGATCGAGAACCAGCCATGCTCCTCGCCGCCAGGAGCTACGAACGTCCAACTGCTAGTGCCGTCGGTACCCAGCGACGCATGTTGCTCGTGCCAGCCCGCCGGCGTGATGAACCACCCTTGCCCCCAAGGACACAACTCTACGCGTGGGCGCAAATCCTGGGGTACCTTGCGTAGGGCCACCTCCAGTGGACTGCCCATATCCTGTGACGGCACCGGGCCGGCAGATCTCTGTGCAAGTGTGGTCGCGTCGGCCATGGAAACGCACCGATTGGCAATCACCCACTCGGGGCCTGTAGGGAGTTGGCCGGCCACGTCACCAGTATCTGGCACGGCAGCGCGGCCCGCGGCGGCTGCCACGCACATCAGCATGCCTGTCAAAAGACAACTCGCACTGACACGCATTGTCATTTCGCCGACGGTGGCAATGCCATGATGATACGCGCGTACAGCGAAAGCGCCGCACAGAGTTGGAGCTGAAAACCGCCTTTGTCCGGCTGCTGCTATTGACAGGCGTGTTGCGCGGTACGAGCCCATGATGCCAACTCGTAAGTTGAAACGTAACTCAATACGGTGCGCAAATCCTGTGCGAGAATCCAGCCCTCCATTATTGTGCGCGGTATTCCACGAGCGTTAAGCGGCGGCTGAGCTCAAGGCTCGCGGAGCTTCTTTCCTGACCGTCTACCAACGGTCTTGCTGCGGTGCGTCATTACGGCGAGCGTCACCTGCTACCGTCACGGTACGGAACCGTGTTAGGGGGTCGCAACCGGGCCTTTGATAATGCCCGGGTCCTGTGCGTCATTCACATTGATTTGCGGTGTCAGGTACGTGTCTACATCGTGCGCCGGTACCGCAAAGCGAGACCCGTTTGCCCACGCACCCACGATTCCAGTGATATGTGGACAGACGTAGCTGGGCGCCTGTTTCGGAATCCACATCGCTGACGTGTTGAGGGCGCTGAAGCCGCTGCCGCGCTCAAACGGTCCACGCGCTATCAGTTCCCCGTCCACTCGGGCCTAATCCGTGTGGTCGACAGTGAAGTTTTAGTGAACTGGCCGTTACAATGAGCGTATGCCTCTGATCCGATTGCAACGCGTCGACTTCAGTGTCGGCGGCCCGCTGTTGCTCGAACATGTCGATTTATCCGTTGAAGCCAACGAACGGATAGGTATTGTCGGCCGCAACGGCGAAGGCAAATCCACCCTGATGAAACTGATCAGCGGCGAACTGCGTGCCGACGACGGCGAGGTGCGCGTGCAAAATGGCATCGTTATCGCGCGCATGGCGCAAGAGGTTCCGCAGGATACCGCCGGCAATGTGTTTGACGTGGTAGCAGAAGGCTTGGGCGATCTCGGCCGTCTGCTGGCGCGCTATCACCACTTGCTGGCGAGCGGCGATCTTGGCGCGTTGGGTGACGTACAAACGAGGATCGAAGCCCAGCACGGCTGGGATTTGAACCGCCGGGTCGACGAAGTATTGACCAGGCTGGAACTTCCCGGCGATACGGATTTTTCCGCCCTGTCGGGCGGCATGAAGCGGCGCGTCTTGCTGGCACAAGCATTGGTGCGCAGCCCGGATGTATTGCTGCTGGATGAGCCCACCAACCATCTCGATATCACAACGATCGGTTGGTTGGAAACGTTCCTGCAGCAGTTTGCCGGCAGCTTGGTCTTCGTCACCCACGACCGCACTCTGATACGTGCACTGGCCACGCGCATCGTTGAAATCGATCGCGGCGCGCTGACCGACTGGCCGGGTGACTACGACAATTATTTGCGTCGCCGCGAGGAGCGCCTGCACGCGGAAGCCCAAGCCAACGCGCTGTTCGACAAGAAACTGGCGCAGGAAGAAGTGTGGATTCGCCAGGGCATCAAGGCGCGGCGCACCCGCAACGAAGGCCGGGTGCGCGCGCTGCAAGCGCTACGCAGGGAGCGTGCGGCACGGCGCAATCTCACCGGCCACGCAAAGATGACGCTGGGGCACGCGCACGCTTCCGGCAAGAAGGTCATCGACCTCAAGCACGTCACCCACGGCTTTGACGGCCCCGTGCTGATTGACGACCTGAGCACGACCGTGATGCGCGGCGATCGCATCGGCCTCATCGGCCCGAATGGCTCCGGAAAAAGCACGCTGCTGAAAATCATGCTGGGCGAACTGGTTCCGCAACAGGGCACGGTCGAGGTCGGCACCCGCGTGAAGATCGCCTATTTCGATCAACACCGTTTGCAGTTGGACAATACGCTGAGTGTGATCGACAACGTGGCCGGTGGCCGCGAGTTTATCGAGCTCAACGGACAGCGCAAATATATCATCGGCTACCTGCAGGATTTTCTGTTTTCACCGGAGCGCGCCCGCGCGCCGATCACCCGCCTGTCCGGCGGCGAGCGCAACCGGCTGCTGTTGGCCAAATTGTTCGCCCAACCATCCAATCTGTTGGTGATGGACGAGCCGACCAACGACCTCGACGTGGAAACGCTGGAGCTGCTGGAAGAGCTGCTGATCAATTACAGAGGTACCTTGCTTTTGGTATCGCATGACCGCGCATTCCTCGACAACGTCGTCTCCAGCACGCTGGTTCTGGAAGGCCACGGCCGGATTGGCGAGTACGTCGGCGGCTACACCGACTGGCTGCGCCAGCGCCCGGTCGAACCGCACGCCGCGGCGCACGCCAGCAAGCCCGCCCGCAAACGCGGCGTCCTGCTGCCTGCCGCAAAACACAAGCTGAGCTTCAAGGAGCACAGCGAGCTGGACCAACTGCCACAACGCATCGAACAACTGGAAAGCGAGATCGCCAATCTGGTAGCGGCCACGAACAAACCCGAGTTTTTCCGGCAAGACAAAAGTGCCATCGTACGAACCAACCAGGCACTGGCGGCACGACGCGCCGATTTGGACGCGGTCTACGCGCGCTGGGCCGAATTGGACGCCTGAGGAAGACCTGATCCACCGCCGCACGTATAAGCCGCTTGGCCTGACGGAACGATTAGCCGCATCCTTCGCGCGCGATCACCTCGGGGTGTGGCACCGATTGTTTCCCCCGGTGTCCGCAGTCGGCTAAAAGGAGAAGGTCACTGCCCCGAGCGAGCCCGCGTGAGAGGGTTATGCGGTGTCACCCGCGCCCGCGGAAGAACGTGTCGTTGCAGATTCAGCGCGAGTCCGGCCGAAGGTAGTCGCCCACGCCGCTTGCTGGCACAAGCGTAGTCGGTTCTGAGCCTGTCGAAGGGCTCGGCACGAACGGAAGTCTCGTTACCGAGATTCGATGGCAATCAGGAAACCGAAAAAAAGCAATCCCCGTTGCCGGGGATTGCATCAAGTGCCGATACTGACCCGCAGTGAGGGCTTCGCGTAAGCGCGCGATGCCAATCACTTGGGCGATTTGTTATGCCGCTCGCGGCGACGCTTGTCCCAGCCGTAGCCCACGCCGATCACCAGCAGGCCGAGCCCGAACATGCCCAGATCGCCGGGTTCGGGGACAGGAGCCGGTGTGCCGTAAGCGGTCGGTACGTCGAAATCAAAGCCTATGACGAGATCGTTCAGATAGCCGAGCGGGTTCCCACCGGACAGATCGATTGTGACCGGCTTGCCCTCGGTCACAGTCAACGGCTCAGTCGAGCAGTTGCTCCCGGTCAGAGAGGTGTCGGTATCCCCGCCGATAAACACGCATGAAAGGCTCCCGCTCGTGGAGGCCGTGAACGAAAAGCTGAACGCGGAGACCGCAAGGCCGTTAGGGCTGGCACTGGTGGTAATGTAATTGTCGAACGCAAAGCACGACGTCAGGAGGACAAAGTCGCTTGGAAAGCCCAAAGCAGTACAACTTTGCGACGTAGCTTGGACCGATTGTCCCGGCTTTGTGAGGGCGACGGGACTAACAATCCCGGTCGTCGGATCCCAATGCATCACTATCGCGTTGGCGCTCGACGCAGTGAAGGCCAAGGCGACGGCAGCCAAAACTGGAAAAACCAAGTTTAGTTTCATCGATGAACCTTCCTTTTGCTTGTTCTAAGGTCAGGATGGAAGATCTCCCCGTCGTTTGATGTAGCACATGGCGTGCCAATCGCTAACCCATTGTTTTCATTGATGCAGCACGAAGCACCTCGATCAATGTGTAAGGTTTATCGACGCTAGTTCTGGCATGTCGCCCGGCCGGGACGTTATACGTTATTGTTCTTACGGCGTTTTTATGGAACGTGCGATATGTAAGGGTTCCCGACGGCGCGCTTACATACGCTTCTGGAAATGCTGGTAGGCTCGAACGTGCTGACACTCGTACGCGCCGATGGCGAGCTCCGGCAATCACTGCAATGGCAATAAGCCGAGGACGGTGCTCACGCCTGACGGCGAGGTGACGTTGTCGATTCCGCGGGATCGGCACAAGCGCGTCGATTCGACATTGATCGGCAAGTACCAGCGGCGGCTTCCGGGATTCAATGACAAGACCGTGGCGCCGTATGCCCCGGGGCATGAGCGCCGGCGACATCGAACAGGTTATTGAAAATTCCCTGAAGTTCCGGTTGATTCACTTGTGAGCCGCAGATTCCCGATGATTTTGGGGTGCGCGCTGAGCCAGACTCCGCTGTTTTTTGTTGTTGCCGCTCAGCGCGCAGCTCGCGCAAATGGAAGACGCACTTGGCGTACAGCTTTTCGAGCGCGATCGGCGGTGCGGGCGTTACCCTGCTGCCCGAGCTCGCGGTGGCGACCGAGGCAAAGCGCGCGAGGCTCGCCCTGCGCCCATTTACGCCACCTGTTCCAAAGCGGACCATCGCGCGCGTGTGGCGGCCACGCTCGCCGCTCGATCCATCGCTGCGACGGCTCGCGGTTACTGCGCGCGATGCCTTCGGCGACGGCGCGGCATCGAAGGCTGCCCGTAGCAACCCAAGGGTAGGTCGCTGATCCTCGCGAGCCTGAGTGAGTGACCCGTGCCACGACAACGGATGCCAATTCGGTACCGACTCAGGTACCGGACAGCGCAATACCAGCGCCGTATACTTGCGGCGTCGCTGACGCTGTACCACGTTGTCAAGTTTTAAGCGTACAACCAAGACTTGGCTAAAAACGCGTGAATTCTTCTTGGGGCCGCCGTCGCTACCGATTGCGTGGCGTTCCCGCACGCATTTCAATTTGGAGGGTGGGCCATGAAACGTTACGTATATGCTCTGCTTGTATCCGTGGCGACACTGCTTTTTTGCGTGTGCGCCAAGGCGTCGGCGACAGCAAGCGCGGAGGCCACCGCCTCACATCCACCAGGCGCCGTCAGCACGTACCGCGACGATGCTGGCAAACCGCGAACGCCCCGATACACGCTGGTCGGAGATGCCGGCCAAGTGACCGTTCCGTTCGAGTACGCGGGCAACATCCATATCCCGGTCACGGTCGACGGGCACCGGATGCAGTTCATATTTGACTCGGCCAACATCGATTCGCTGTCCCGCCAGGCGGCGAAAGCGGCTGGCCTCGCGGTCCAGGGGCTTCCCAATGTCAAGGCCGAGGGCGGAGGGCCAAAACTCGTCAACGTTGGACTCGCGAAGATCAAGGTCTTGACGATAGACGGCAAAGTCACGCTGCGTGACCAGACCTTGCCTGTCGTGCCCCTGCCGCAAGGCTTGTCCACGAAGTATCCACTGGATGGCACCATCGGATACGGCACCCTCAAACACTTCGTGGTACGCGTTGACTACGTGAACCACACCCTGACGTTCATGCAACCCGGAATATTTCACCCGGCACATGCCGGCACGGCATTCCCGCTGACGTTGTACGGGGACAGGCTTCCCGTCATCGCAGGGTCGATCGATGGCCTGCGAGGACATTTCTTCGTGGACACCGGGGCCTCATCATTTTCGCTGATGCTGTCGAGCCCTTTCGTGGAGGCTCATCATCTGGAAACGCGCTACCGGGCAACGCCCGCCATGGTGTCCGGAATCAGCACGGGCGGCGCCCTGCGCACGCGCGCTGCGCGGGGTGGTGCGTTTCGAATGGGCGGGCTGACGGTGGAGAATCCGGTCGTCATCCTGAGTCTGTCCCGGGGTGGCTTTGCCGCGAGCAAGGCGGTCGATGGAGATATCGGCGGCAGGATTCTCAGCCGTTTCACCATCACCTTCGATTATCCGCAAGGAAGAATTTACTTGAAACCCAACCAGAACTACGACCAGCCCATGAATTACGACCAGTCCGGTATGGCCGTGCTGTCGGTTGAGAAAGAGCACGCCGGGTTTTCGATTCTGGGCGTCATGCCCGGTGGACCTGCGGCCCAGGCCGGACTCAATGCAGGCGATGTCATCACCGCTGTGAACGGTGAACCCGCAAGCGACATCGGCGCTGCAAGGTTCGCCGCGATGCTGCGCAACGATGCGCCCGGCACGCGAGTTAAACTCGTTGTCCGTGACGGTAAAACCGTGACGACACCGACCTTGGTGCTGCGCCGCCTGATCCCGGAGACTGGCGGATTGAAGAAATCGCCGTGAGAGTTTGCGCATAACGGCAATGGTTACCACCGGCCGTAGCGGTCGCGCAGTGAACTCGCACCGTTTGGGGGCATAGTGAAACCAGCATGCGAGTTCGAATCCGATAATCTCCGAGATCATCGAGACCATTCGCTTGTTGACCCTTGGGCCATGCCTGCGGTTTCGTAGGGAGTGGCGCCAGCATTTTCGCTGCAGTGCGATACGAGGGAAGTCCATGCCAAAACTCGTGCTTTCGGCATCTTCGGCTGTGCTCGCGCTCGCGGCCATGGCGCCCGCCCTGGCGCAGACCGCCGCGCCTGTGACCACCGTTCAGGCCGAGGTTCCGGCCATGCCAGCGTGCAGCGGCCGCCTGCGCTGGATTGTCGTCGCAGGCAGTCTCCAGCGTTCCCAGGCTGCGTTCCCGCTCGCGCTGCAGCGGCGATACTTCGATTCGCCTTGCACGTTTCTGGTTGCGGGTCACCGCCTGCAAGCCGATTACCGCAACTGGGTCGCGACCTCGACACAATCTTCCCCCAGCCTCGCCGGCGTCGCACGCATTGTCGAGAACCCGTCCACGGCCGCGGTTATCTATGACCCGGAAGCCTGGCCCATGACGCCGCCTGCGGAACAGACCGACCCCGCGCGTGCAGTTTGCCAGGCCGAGGCCATGGCGCACGCGCACCACAAGCTTTTGATTGCCACACCGGCAGTTGATTTGCTGCGCTTCGTCGCGCCGCAGTCGCAGCGACGCCTGCGTGGCCGTGGCCACAGCCGGCGGTATCGCGAATTCGAGCAAACGGGGCTGGCGGGATCCATCGCCCGGTGTGCCGATGTCTACGAGATTCAAGCGCAAGGATCGGAGATGGACACCGCCAAGTTCCGTCAATTTGTTCTGGCCGAGGCGCGCCAGGCACGTCAGGCCAACCCGAGGGTGGTGATCCTGGCGGGAATCAGCACGAATCCCTCTGGCCAGCGTGTTACGGCGCAACAGCTATACGCTGCCGTGCAATCAGTGCGGCGCAGCGTGAGCGGCTATTGGCTCAACATTCCCGCGGGCGGCAAATACTGCCCGCGCTGTGGCGAACCGCAACCGGCGCGGCAGTTGCTTGAGAGGATGGATACGAGCTTGCATACCAGTCAGGCAACCCGCCTGCATCAGGGCAGCGCCATCGAAGCACGATGATGCGGTGCAACCCCTGGCCACAGTCGGCCTTGCACGCTGTTGGTAATGGTATGGCTGAGAGACGACGCTGCTCGGCGCGACCAAACAGGTGGCGCATGCGTGCACTCCTTCCAACACTGCTGCTTGCTGTCCTGCTTTCCGGTTGCGCCAGTGCGGCCGCGACCGAACCCGTCACGAGTTCTCCAAGCTCGGCGAGGGATGCGGGATATCGCGTGGCGGGCGTAACTGTTGCCGACGGTGCGCTCCGGGTGGCGGGTACCCACACCATCTTCATTCCACGGGGTTTCAACTCCGTGGGTGTGCTCTACCCGGAACCCTATGCCCACGCGATGTGCACCCGGATGGACCCGGTTACACAGCGAAATCTCGCAGCGGCCGAAGCCGCGATGACCGGCCAGACGGAACAGCAGTTGCTCGCCATGCGAGAGAAGTGGCGCGCGAACACGGTGCGCTTCCAGGTGAGCCAAGGCGCTTTGGCGTACGAGCATGCGCGCCACCTGGTTGCGTACACCGCCCGCGTCTTGTCCGTGATCCGTCGCGCACGGGCAGCCGGCTTGATCGTGATCGTATCGATGCAGGCAGAATCCCTGGGCTGCACACCGTTACTGAGCAGTGGTCAGAAACAGAAGCTGCCTGATCGGCAAACGGAAGCGGCGTGGGCGCAATTGGCACCTTCGTTGCGTCAAGTCCCTGGAGCGATGCTGGAAATATTCAATGAGCCAAATACCCAGGTGGCGTGCGGGAATAGCAGTTCGACGAGCTGGACGGAGTGGGCCTATGGTTGCGGGGGTGATGACGTGGGCATGGTGGCGCTCGCCGGCTTCGTGAGGAAATTGGCACCGGGCGATGTTCTGCTCCTGGATGGCGACCGGAACGCCGAGACTTTTGCCGGATTTCACTCGCCCCCCGGAATCCCCGCCAATTCTGCCTACGCTATCCATCCCTATGGCTACACGGACGGCCCGACAGATTGGAATCGCCGCTTCGGCGATTTCCAGAATCAGGGTCACGCGGTCGTCGCCACGGAATGGAGCGAGACCACCGGCCGATTTGTGAAGTTGCATCCTTACTTTGATCGTTTTCATCCAGCGGCCGCCCACCGACGGCTGCGTCGCGCAAAAGAACTGCTGCAACGCT
>JBOIBB010000229.1:0-42918 GCA_050739335.1 Gammaproteobacteria bacterium | reverse complement strand
AGCGCGTCGGTCAACTCCTCGGTAATGCCATCGCTGAAGTATTGCTGCTTGGGGTCGCCGCTCAGGTTCCGGAACGGCAGCACCACTAGAGAATCCGCAGGCGGGTTGAACGCGGGCGTGGCCAGTTTGGCTTGGGCAAGCTGCTCGGCGGCCACGCGCGCTGCATGTCGTTCGTTGAACCTGAAGGCATAAATACCCGAGACCATTACCGCTGCAATCACCACCGATGTCACTACCGCGCCCCACTTCCAGTGGCGGTGCTGCCACGCGGTCTGTTGCTCGGGGTCGGTGGGCTTCACCAGGAGCCAGGCGAGCACGATCGCGACCGGAAAGCTCGCGATCAGAATGATGATGACCGCCGGCACCGCCGCGGACCAGCCGAAGTACGGAAACGCCCGCGCCACCACCTGGATGGCGATGGCGATGGCGGTGCCGTAACCGACCGCCACGCGGTAAATATGGTGCTGCTTCAGGCGCGCGAAGAAGCCGGGTGGCGGGCTGTGGTTATCGCTCGGGTCCAAGCACGGCTCCCCTCAAGATGCTCATAGCCTAGCGTAAAAAGCGGGACCGGCTACTTTCTCCCTGGAGCCGGGATGTTGAAAGGCTCAGCCGGCGCGCAGGATTTTGCCGCTCCGGGCATCGCGGATTTCGGTGGGCTTGCTGGCGCCGCCGACCTCGCCCGGTACGACGTAATCGATCTCGCCGTGAAAGCGCATGCGTACTTGCAACGCGGTGCGTGCAGGGGGATGGCCGCTGCGGTTGGCGCTGGTCGAGACCAGTGCCATGCCCGCGGTCTCACACAGGGCGCGCGCGATCGGGTGTGCGGTGACGCGCACCGCCAGCGTGTCGCGTCCGCCGCTCAGTAACTTGGATATACCGGCGTCTGCCGGAACCACCCAGGTGACTGGACCCGGCCAAGTGTGCGCGAACTGCGCGCGCAAATCCGCGGAGAGCGGCGCGAGAAACGGCAGCAGTTGTTCGAGGCTCGCGGCGATCAGAATCAGGCCTTTGGCGGCATCGCGGGCTTTGATATCGATGATGCGCTTGACGGCTGCCGCGTCGCGCGGATTGCAGCCGAGGCCAAATACCGCCTCGGTGGGGTAGGCGATCACACCGCCCTGCAGGATGACTTGACGCGCGTGTCGCAGCGGCCAGCGTAGCGGCTGCATATCGGCTTCAGGAATTCGCGGCCTGTGCTTCGGGTTCGAAGGCAGGCGCGAGTTCCGGTGCGGGCTCGGAGAATCCGCATTCCTTGCGCGGGCACACGCGCTCGGTGCCCTTGCGTTTGGTGGTCTTGACGGTGAGGATCGGCCAGGCGCACTTCGGGCAGGCTTGTGCGAGCGGCAGATTCCAGACGGCGTACTTGCAATCCGGGTAGCGCGAGCAGGAATAAAAAATCTTGCCGTAGCGCGACTTGCGTTTCAGGAACGTGCCCTGATGGCACTCCGGGCATTCGACCCCCGTGTCCTCGGGCTTTTCCAGCGGTTCGATGTAGCGGCACTTGGGGTAACCCGAACAGCCGATGAACTTGCCGTAGCGTCCGCGGCGGATGATCAGATCCGAACCGCACTTGGGGCACTGGCGTCCCTCGATTTTTTGCGGTGCGGCGGCCTGTTCGGCGGTCTCGTCGAGGTTGCGGGTGTAGTCGCAGTCCGGGTAGCCGGTGCAGCCGATGAAGCGCCCGCGCCGCCCGAGGCGGATCGAGAGTGGCTTACCGCACTTCGGGCATTTCTCGTCGAGCTTCTCCGTGGTGACGTCTTTGCGCGACACCGATTCCTCCTTGTCGTCCACGAGTTTCTTGAAGGGCTTCCAGAAATTCCGCAGCACCGGCACCCATTCCTTTTCACCGCGGGAGACCGCGTCGAGCTCGTCTTCGAGCTTGGCGGTGAAATCGTAGTCCACGTATTGGGTGAAGTGCTCGGTCAGGAACTTGGCGACGATGCGGCCGACGTCCGTGGGTTTGAAGCGGCGCTTGTCCATCTCCACGTATTCGCGCTGCTGCAGCGTCGAGATGATGGTCGCGTAGGTCGAAGGCCGGCCGATACCGAATTCCTCGAGTGTCTTCACCAGGCTCGCCTCGGTGTAGCGCGGTGGCGGCTCGGTGAAATGCTGATCGCAGGCGATGCTCTTGAGGCCCACGCTCTCGCCCTGGGCGAGCGGCGGCAACAGGCGTTCTTCGTCTTCCGCGCCGTTGTCGTCGTGCCCTTCCTGGTAGACGGCCATGAAGCCGGGGCTCACCAGCACCGAACCGGTGGCGCGGAATTGCCCGGCCACGCCGGCGTCCAGGTCCGCAGTCACGGTATCGAATACCGCTTGCTCCATCTGGCAGGCGACGGCACGCTTCCAGATGAGTTCGTAGAGCTTGCGCTCTTCCTCACTCAACTTGCCGCGGATTTCCTCGGGCGCGCGCGCCGCAGCAGTGGGACGGATGGCCTCGTGGGCTTCCTGGGCGTTCTTGGACTTGGTCTTGTAAATGCGGGCTTCGGCGGGCAGATGATCCGCGCCGTAACGTTGAGTGATCACCGCACGGATTTCCGCAATCGCCTCGGCCGCGAGGTTCACCGAATCAGTGCGCATGTAGGAGATCAGGCCCACCGGCCCTTCGCCGGTGAGGTCAATACCCTCGTAGAGCTTTTGCGCGACGCGCATGGTGCGCTGCGCGCCAAACCCAAGCTTGCGCGAGGCCTCCTGTTGCAGTGTCGAGGTGGTGAAGGGCGGCGAAGGATTGCGCTTGCGCTGCTTTTTCTCGACCGCAACCACCCGCAGCGTCCCCGCGGCCGCTTGGGCGAGAGCCGCTTCGGCGGCGTGCGCCGACGCGGCGTCGCGGAAGCTGAACTGTTCGACCTTGGCGCCAGCATATTGGTACAGTCGCGCGCTGAACGCCTGGGCTTCTTTCTCGGCGTTCGCGGTGAGCGTCCAGTATTCCTCGCTCTTGAACTTCTCAATCTCGGCCTCGCGCTCCACGATCAGGCGCAGGGCCGGCGATTGCACGCGTCCCGCCGAGAGGCCCCGCCGCACTTTTTTCCAGAGCAGCGGCGAGAGATTGAAGCCCACGAGGTAATCCAGCGCGCGCCGCGCCTGCTGCGCGTTCACCAGTTCCGTCGAGAGCGCACGCGGATGCGCCACCGCGTCGCTGATCGCACGCTGGGTGATTTCATGGAACACCACACGATGCACTTCCTTGTCCTTGAGCACGCCCTTCGCTTGCAGCATGTCGTACAGGTGCCAGGAGATCGCCTCACCCTCGCGGTCCGGGTCGGTGGCGAGATACAGCACGTCGGCTTTCTTGAGCGCCGTAACGATATCGGCCACGTGCTTGGCGTTGCGCTCGATCGGCGCGTATTTCATGGCAAAGCCATGGTCGGTATCCACCGCGCCTTCCTTGGGCACCAGGTCACGCACGTGGCCGTAGGAGGCCAGTACCTCGAAACCCTTGCCGAGGTATTTCTTGATGGTTTTGGCTTTGGCCGGGGATTCGACGATAACCAGGCTTTCACTCATAAATAAACGAATACACCAGACGCCGTGCTTGCGGCAAGTGCGCGCAGTTTATCCACCTCACTAAGCAAAGCAAGAATGAGCGGCGGTAACGCCAGTTCTAGCGGGCTTGCGCCTCAGTGCATCACGCCGCGGATATCGTCGAACACCAGGTTTTCCATGCGCGCGAAGGCTTCTTCCTGGCCGGGACGGTTAAACAGCACCATGAGGATGACCCATTTCACCTGTTCGAGTTCAATGTCGCGGCTATCGAGTGCCAAGATGCGGCTGATGACGATCTCGCGCTGCACAGAATCAAGGATGCCGATGTTTTCGAGATACTGGATGAAGCCCCGGCACTCGGGGTTCAAACGTTCGAGCTCGGATGTCGCGTACACGCGGAAGTCATCGTGGCGTTCCGATTCCGCGGTGCCTTCCGGTGGATTGAGCGTGAGGTTCTCGAGCCAATCGAAGGCTTTGTTGATTTCACTCTTGGGAAAACCGGCCTGCTCGAGTTCCACGGTCAGCGATTCGCGATCCGCCTGCGTGTCGTCGTCATCATCGTCGAGATAGTTCTCGAACAGGTACATGAGCACGTCGAGCACGTTTTCTTTCATCATGGCGGCGTCCTTTTTTTGACCAAGGCGTAGCGGCTGCCGGGTGCGGACTCCACACGGCCTTGCAGCTCGAGCATCAGCAGCATGGAGGAAACCACGTTGGGCGTCAATCCGCTGCGCTCGACAATGGTGTCCACCGAAGTGGGCGCGTAATCAAGCGAATTCAAGAGCCGGCGGTATTCGGGATCTTCACCGGCAGCGTATTCGGTCGCTTGGGGAACGACCGTCGGCGTCGCCGGCGCGTCGAGCTGCACGAGCGGCGCGAGCTCTTCAAAGATGTCGCCGGCCGATTCCACGAGTTTCGCACCTTCGCGAATCAGGCGGTGACAACCGTGCGCCAGCGGGTTGTGAATCGAGCCCGGAATCGCGAAGACTTCGCGGCCCTGCTCGGAGGCGAGCCGCGCGGTGATGAGCGAGCCACTCGAGGGTGCCGCCTCGACTACCAGCGTGCCGAGCGCGAGACCGCTGATGAGGCGATTGCGGCGCGGAAAATTGTAAGGCCGCGGCGGCGTCCCTGGTGCGAACTCGGAGAGCACGAGCCCGTGCTCCGTAATCTGCGCGGCAAGCTCGCGATGCGCGCTCGGGTACACCCGGTCGAGGCCCGTGCCCCAGACCGCGAGCGTCGCGCCACCGGCCCGGAGCGCGCCGCGGTGTGCGGCCGCGTCGATGCCGAGCGCCATGCCGCTCGTGATGGTGAGGCCCGAGTGCGCGAGGAACTCGGCGAACTCCTCGGCGTTGCGCCGGCCCTCGCCGCTCGGGTTGCGGCTGCCGACGATCGCGAGCTGCGGGCTCCCGAGGAGCTCCACTTGACCGCGCAGGAACAGCGCAATCGGCGGATCGGGGATTTGCCGCAGCAGCGGCGGGAAAGCGGCATCGCTGCCGGGCAACAGCCGCGTACCCGAGCTCTCGAGCCAGCGCTGATCTTTCTCGACGAGATCCCAGTCCGGCTGCTGCAGCCAGTGCTGTGTGGCCGCCGCCAGTCCGAGCCCAGCGCAATCACCGCCCGGCGCGAATATCGCGCCGACCTCCGGGTGGCGTGCGTGCAGGGCGGAGAACCCGACCGGCCCGAGTTCGGGTGCGCGTATCAGTGCCAGCCAACAGGCAGTTTCCCTGGCGTCTATGTCGTGAGGCTCCGTATCGGGTCAGGGTGACGGGTTCTTGACCACGTCCAGTATGTGCATTTCGCTCGTGGCTTGCATGACCAGGCCGTAGCTCACGTTGGGAAAGGTGCGGAATACGAGCAGTGTGCCCTCGCGCTCTTCTGGAAGTTTTACCGTGCTTGAGAGATCGTCGAAGGCGTAGGGATCCTTGACCTTCTCGCCACGGGTGTAGATGCCGAGCACGCTGCCCGGATCGAGCCCGGCGTCACTGCCGCGGTCGAGCACCACGACTTGATATTGCCCGATCGCGAGCACCCCTCCGAGCACCGCGATGATCTGGCCGCGCACGCTTTGCGCCGGGGCGTGCGGTAGATAACTCTGGTTGAGCTGCTGGGTGGTGACCGGCAGGAAGCGGTCGCCGGCCATAGCCTCCTGTACCGTGGAGCTGAGCATCAGTTTGGATGGGTCACCCCAGGTTTCCACGCTGCCGTCGCCGATGTAGGTGGCCTGATAGCCGAGCGTGTCACCGGTTTGCGGGTCCACGTATTTCTGCCCGAGACGGAATAGATTGTAACGGTCACCGCCGTCGCGGTTCAGGCCACGCGCGTAGACTTCGATCCCCGAGCCCATGATGGGGCGGCCGTCGACGGCGCGCAGCAGGTAGCCGGCATCGTCGAGCTCACCCTTGCTTACCACCCGCGTGTTGCTCAGAAACTGGCGAATGTCGTTCAGCGGTATGGCCGGAATTGCCTGGTTCAGCGGCTCGTAGCGGATTTCGGGCTCGAGCTTTTCGACCGGCAGGTTTTGCGGTCCGGTTTCGTTAACCACTTGGCCGTTGCGTACCACGGCGATGCTCGGCCGGCCGTTCACGTAGCCCAGCATGAGCTTGTCGCCTGGATAAATAAGGTGTGGGTTGTGGATTGCCGGGTTCGCGTACCAGATGTCCGGCCAGCGCCACGGATCCTGCAGGTACATCGACGCGATCCCCCACAGCGTGTCACCTGTCTTGACCACATAGGTACGCGGGGCTTGGGGCAAAATTGTTGGCGCGGGCGCTGCCGGTGCGGCTGCGGGTGCAGAGGGCGCGGCGGGCGGCGGAGGTGGGGGCGGCGGCGCGGCCGCAGGTTGTGGTGGCGTGTGCGCGCAGGCAGCGAGCAAAGCCGCGAAACACAAGGCAGTCAAACAGCGTGGCGCGCTATAATCTTTCATAGGAGTTCTCCACGGCTCACTGGACGGTCCCCAAAAATCTCCGGCGCCCCACCTGTCCACTAGCCCTCTGGACGGGCAGATTTGGATGCCGGATACCCAATAGCATCATAACTTTAGCAGCATTTTGCAAGGAAGTGCATGAACATCGAGACACATCGGCCAAGGCGGCTAACCTGTTCCCTATAGCGACATAAGCTCATGGCCCTGTTGACTATTCTTCGATTCCCCGACCCGAGGCTGCGTGTGCGCGCGGCACCGGTGGCGGAGGTCACCGCGCAAACCCGGACCCTTATGGCCGACCTTCTCGAGAGCATGTATGCCGCGCCCGGCATCGGGCTCGCCGCGACTCAGGTGGGGGTAAATCAGCGGGTGTTCGCGATCGACGTGTCCGAAAAAGGCGACCAGCCGCAGTGTTTCGTGAATCCCGAGATCCTGACGCGCGCGGGCAGTGAAACCATGCAGGAAGGCTGCCTCTCCGTGCCTGGAGTCTACGAAGAGGTACAGCGCGCCGAGCGCATCCGGGTGCGGGCGCTCGATCGCGCGGGCCGGCCGGTGGAGTTCGATACCGACGGCCTGTTTGCGGTGTGCATCCAGCACGAAATCGACCATCTCGATGGCAAGCTCTTCGTCGACTATCTCTCCGAGCTCAAGCGTCGCCGCATCCGCAAGCGCCTCGAAAAAGAGCAACGTGAGGCACGCGAGGATGCGAGTATCCCCACGCGGGCGCTCTGACTTCCTGCCAAACAGCGTGCGTCACGCTGCAGCCTACCCGTGACGGCGCCCCTCCGCATCGCGTTTGCCGGCACCCCTGATTTCGCCCTGCCGGTGCTTGATGCCTTGGTGACTGCAGGTCATCGGATAGTTGGCGTCTGGACCCAGCCAGACCGGCCCGCGGGGCGCGGGCGCGAGCCTTCCGGGTCGCCGATAAAAATGCATGCGCTCGCGCTCGGTTTGCCCGTACATCAGCCGGAGACCCTCAAGACTTCCGCGGCCGAGCCGCAAATCCGCGCAGCCGCACCCGATGCACTCGTCGTGGTGGCCTACGGCCTGCTGCTGCCGCCTGCCGTGCTCACTGTCCCGCCGCTTGGCTGCGTGAACGTCCACGCATCACTCCTGCCGCGTTGGCGCGGCGCTGCTCCGATTCAGCGGGCCATTCTGGCTGGTGACGCCGTGACCGGAGTGAGCATCATGCGCATGGAGGCCGGACTCGACACCGGGCCGGTCTATGCCACGCGCACGCTGTCGATCGCGCCGGAGGATACCGCGGGCACCCTTCAGGACCGTCTGGCGCTGCTCGGGGCCGCGTTGTTAATCGAGGTGCTGACGCGCCTGCCGGGACTCGAACCGAAGGCGCAGAACCCGGCGTTGGCGACCTATGCGGCCAAGCTCACCCGTGCCGAGGCACGGCTCGACTGGACGCGGCCCGCGGCCGAGCTTGAGCGTGCCGTGCGGGCGTTTAATCCATGGCCCATGGCCTGGACCTTATATAAGGGTGAGCCCTTGCGCATTCTGCGCGCGCAGGCTTTGGTGCCTGCCCCGGGAGCGGTGGCTCCCGGGACCGTCCTCGCCGCGGGCGAGGAGGGTGTGGAGGTAGCGGCAGGTGTGGGCCGGCTGCGCGTCCTGGAACTGCAGGCGGCCGGCGGGCGTGCGATGCCGGCCGTCGATTTCAGCCGCGGCCGCGCGCTCGTGGGGCTGCGCCTCGAAGGATGAGTACGGACTCACCCCGGGCGCTTGCCGCTCGCGTGCTGGTCGCCGTGTGGCGCGACGGCCAAACTCTCGAGGCTGCGCTGCAAGCCTCGGCAGTATCCCGCTTGGCGGCACGCGATGCCGCGCTCACGCGCGCGCTCTGCTATGAAACCCTGCGCTTCCAGCCACGCCTGGAGTTTTGGCTGCGGCATTTATTGTCGCGGCCGCTGAAGGCGAGTGACCTGGGCGTGCAAGCGGTACTGGCGCTCGGCCTCTGCCAATTGACGGAAATGCGCATTCCGGCGCACGCCGCTCTGAGCGAGAGCGCGGACGCCTGCCGCGAGCTCGACAAGACTTGGGCCGTGCCTCTCGTGAATGGCGTGTTGCGAAGTTTTCAGCGCCAGCGTTCCGCTTTGCAGTCTCGGCTTGCGGAAAGTCCGGCCGCGCTCTTCGCCCATCCCGACTGGCTGGTGCGCCAGCTGCGTGCCGATTGGCCGGACGAGTGGCGCGATATTCTGACCGCCAACAACGCGCATCCGCCGCTCACGCTGCGGGTGAACCGGCAGCGTAGCTCGCCCGCCGTACTCCGGGAAGAACTCGCGACCTGTGGGGTGCAAGCGCGCACGTGTGAATTTTCGCCCGACGGTCTCGCGGTCGATGTGCCGACGGACGTCACAGCGCTGCCGGCCTTTGCCGCAGGAAAGTTTTCCGTACAGGACGAGGCGGCGCAGCTTGCCGCCCGCTTGCTCGATGCCGCACCCGGCCTGCGGGTGCTCGATGCCTGCGCAGCGCCGGGCGGCAAGACCTGCCACATTCTCGAGTCCACACCCGGCGTCGGTCTGCTCGCGCTTGATAGTTCCGCGGCACGCGCCGCGCGCATTCACGAGAACCTCGCGCGTCTTGGTCTCGAGGCGGCCATCCAGGTCGCGGATGCCGCCGAGCCCGCGAGTTGGTGGGACGGCCGGCCGTTTGATCGCATACTCCTCGATGTGCCCTGCAGCGCCACCGGCATCATTCGCCGTCACCCGGACATCAAGTATCGGCGCCACCCGGCGGACGTCACGGCGGCGGTGGCTACGCAGGCGCGTCTGCTCGCCGCGCTCTGGCCGCTCGTGGCGCGCGGCGGTAAGCTGCTGTACGCCACCTGCTCGGTATTGACCGAGGAAAATGAGGCGCAGATGCAGCGGTTTCTCCACATGACGGCCGACGCGCGGGCGATTGACCTGCCGGGGTCTTGGGGCGCGGCGAGTGGCGCCGGCCGGCGGATAGCGACCGGCCAGGCGGGCATGGACGGCTTTTATTACGCGGGTCTCGTCAAGACCGGCGTCGGGCCGGGTGCGTGACGCAGGTGCGCACCGCGCTGGTCCGCCGCTCGACGCCACTCGTGCTGGCGCTGGCCGGTGCCTTGTGGCTCGCTTGGCTGCCGCTCGCGGCGCACGCGCAGGACAACACCCAGGGCGGCTTTGTCATTCGTACCGCCTACACCGAACTTCTGAACGGTGTGTATTACCTGAATGCCGATGTCGGCCTCAACATGAGCAATCCGGCCCTGAACGCGCTCGAAAACGGCGTGCCGCTCGTGGTGGAGTGGCAGATCGAAGTCATCCGGCCGCGCTTCTTGCTCTGGAACCAGACCGTGGCCCGGCTCACCGAACGCTACCAGATCAGCTATCACCCGCTGACCGAGCGCTTTGTGATCAAAAACCTGAACAGCGGTGAGCAGCAAAGCTTCGCGAGCTACCGCGATGCGATCACCAGTCTCGGCCAGGTGAACGACCTGCCGGTGATTGACGCGAGCCTGCTCGATCCGCACACCCGTTACATGATCCGCATGCGTGCGGTGCTCGACATTACCGATTTTCCGGGCCCGCTCAAGCTGATCGCCTCGTTCTTCAAAGGCTGGGCGCTGTCGAGCGACTGGTATGCCTGGGTGCTGAGCTCATGAAATTGAAACGCTTGCTCATGCCGCTCGCGATCCTGGCCGGCGTGGCCGTGATGCTGGCGTCGTTCATCTTTTTGGGCAAGAGCACCCAGAACTCGCAGGTCTTTGACCAGTTGCACGTGCCGCTGCTGCTGGTGAATGCGGTTGCGGTCATCGTGCTGGTGGTCATCATCGGCTTCAATCTGGTGCGGCTGATTGTGCAGCACCACCGCAACGTCACCGGCTCGCGCCTGACCACGCGACTCGTGGTGATGTTCGTGCTGCTCGCGATCGTGCCGGTGGTGCTGGTGTATTACTTCTCGGTGCAGTTCATCAGCCGGGGCATCGATTCCTGGTTTGACGTGCGCGTGGAACGCGCGCTCGGCGATGCCATCGAGCTGTCACGCACCGCGTTGCAGTTGCGGGTGCGCGATCTGCTGGCGCGTACCGAACAGATGGCCGACACTCTGGGCGCGAGCGGTCCGGGGTCGACCGTGCAATCGCTCGACCGGCTGCGCCGGCGCGAGGGCGCGCTCGACCTCACGCTGCTCTCGGGCATGGACGGGCACATCATTGCCACGAGCGCCGAGCCTTCCGCGCAGTTGATTCCGGAGTTGCCCGGCCAGGCGATGCTGATGCAGGTACGCAACCGCGGGGCCTACGTGGGGCTCGATCCGAGCGGTGGCGGCAATCTGCGCATCCGCGCGCTCGTACCGGTGGCTTCCGGCAACCTGTGGTGGCGCCCGGAAATCCTCCAAGCCATTTTTCCGATAGCGGACCAGCAGAGCGCACTCGCGAACCGCGTGCAGGCGGCGTATTCGCACTACCGGGAGCTGACGGTGCTGCGCCAGCCGCTCAAGTACAGCTTCATGCTGACGCTCTCGCTGGTGCTGGTGCTCTCGGTGCTGATGGCCGTGTGGGTGGCCTTCGTGGCCGCACGCCGGCTGGTGGAACCCATTCAGAATCTCGTCGAAGGCACCCGCAGCGTGGCGCGCGGAGATTTCAGCACGCGCTTGCCGCTCACCTCGCGCGACGAAGTGGGCTATCTCGTGTCCTCGTTCAACGAGATGATGCAGCGCTTGGCGCTCGCGCAGGAGGCCGCACGCCGCAGCCGCACGCAGGTCGAGAACGAGCGCAGCTATCTCGATGCGGTGCTTACGCGGCTTTCTTCGGGCGTCATTTCGCTCGATGCCGGACTGGTACTGAAGACCGCCAACCCCGCGGCCGATGCCGTGCTGGAAGTCGACCTGCACCGTTATCTCGGCAAGTCGCTCGCGCCGCTCTCGGGCGGCGACTCGCTGTTCGCACAGTTCGTCACCGCCTGCCGCACGCACCTGGACGGCGGAGAAACCGAGTGGCGCGAAGAGATGATGTTGCACGGCCCGAACGGCCGGCGCCTGCTGGTCGTGAGCTGCACGACGCTGCCCGGCAGCGACGAGGGCTCGCCGGGTCACGTCATCGTGTTCGACGATCTCACGGCGCTCATCGATGCGCAGCGCGACGCGGCCTGGGGCGAGGTGGCGCGCCGCCTGGCGCACGAAATCAAGAACCCGCTCACCCCCATCCGGCTCGCCGCCGAACGCTTGCGCCGCAAGTATGTCGGCCAGCTCCAGGGCAGTGACGTGGACGTGCTCGAGCGCTCCACGCGCACCATCGTGCAACAGGTCGAGGCCATGAAGTCCATGGTTGATGCCTTCAGCGACTACGCTCGCAGCCCCGAACTCGAGTTCGAGGCGCTCGACCTGAACGCGCTGGTGCACGAATTGACCGACCTCTACCCGGTGCACGAAGGCGGAATGACGATCGAGCTCAAGCTCGACGAGTCGCTGCCCCCGATCCGCGCGGACGCGGGGCGCATGCGCCAGATGCTGCACAACCTCATCCGCAATGCCGAGGAGGCGCTTGAGAAACGCAAGGGCGGGCGCCTCAAAATCACCACGCATTACCATCGCAAGGCCGGCGAGGAAATGGCCGAGTTGGTGGTGGAGGATAATGGTCCGGGCTTCGACGCCGCGATTCTTGGCAGCGCGTTCGAGCCCTATGTTACCAGCAAGCCCAAGGGTACCGGCTTGGGGCTCGCGATCGTCAAGAAGCTGGTGGAGGAGCATGGCGGGCGCATCCGTGCGCGCAACCGACCCGAGGGTGGTGCGATGCTGGTGATCCGCCTGCCGGTAACGGAAGACAGCCGCAGCCACGCGCTGCTCGGCGGTCTCAAGCGGCGCAGTGGCGCCTAGGAGAGCGAACGTGCAGACAGCACAAATACTGGTCGTGGACGACGAAGCGGACATCCGCGACATGGTCCAGGAAATCCTCACGGAAGAGGGCTACGAAGTGGAGGTGGCGGCCAACGCCGCGGAAGCGCGCGCCGCGCGCCAGCGCCTGCAACCGGACCTGGTGCTGCTCGATATCTGGATGCCCGATACCGATGGCATCAGCCTGCTCAAGGAATGGAGCCGCGAGGAGCGCGTGCTGTTTCCGGTGGTGATGATCTCGGGGCACGGCACCGTGGACACCGCGATCGAAGCCACGCGGCTCGGTGCGCTCGACTATATCGAAAAGCCCCTGTCGCTCGCGAAGCTCCTGCGTACCGTGGAGCAGGCGCTTGAGACTGGCCGCCAAATGCGCGTGCCCGCCGGGCCGCGCGCCGCCGCGTCGCTGCTCGGGCCGGTCGGCAAGAGCCGGGCGATGCAGGTGCTGCGTGACCAGTGCCGGCAGGTGGCACCGCACGACGCGCCGGTGCTGCTCGTGGGTGAGGCGGGCAGCGGGCGCGAAAGCGTCGCGCGCTTCATGCATGCGCTCAGTCCGCGCGCCGATGGGCCGTTCGTGAACGCCGTGCTCGCGGGGCTTTCGGCGGCGGACGCCGAAGCGCGGCTGCTCGGGCGCGACCGCGGCGGCCAGATCGATCCGGGTTGGCTGGACGCGGCCGCGAAGGGCACGCTTTATCTGAACGAACTCACCGACATGTCGCCTGAATTCCAGGGGTTGGTTCTGGGCGTGCTCGATCAGGGCAGCTACCAGCGTGCCGGCAGCAACACCTCGGTCGTGCTCGACCTGCGGGTGGTCGCTTCGGCGCGTCCGGAACTCGAACGCGAGGTCGCCGATGGGAGTATCCGCCGCGACCTCTACACAAGGCTCGCGGGAGTGATGCTGCAAGTGCCGCCGCTGCGCGATTATCTCGAGGACGTGCCGGAACTCCTGCGCCACTACACCGACGTGTTTTCCGATAGCGCCCACGGCAATTACCGGCGCTTCAGCGTGGCGGCACAGAACCGGCTGCGCAATTATCCGTGGCCGGGGAACGTCGCCGAGCTGCGCAACCTGGTGCAGCGTTTCCTGGTGATGGGCGGCGACGGCGACATCACGCTCGAAGAGGTGGAAGCCGCGCTCACGCCCTTCGACGCCCAGGGCTCACTGGTGAAGCAGGATCTCTTGTCCCTGCCGCTGCGTCAGGCGCGCGAGCAGTTCGAGCGCGCCTATCTCGAAGAGCAGTTGAAGCTCTGCGGCGGCAAGGTCGGCAAGGTGGCGGAACGCGCCGGCATGGAACGTACTCACCTGTACCGCAAGCTCAATATGCTCGGCATCGATTTCCGCAACGCCGGCAGCGACGAATCCGACGAGGCCTGATCCGTGGCGCACCACGCGGGCCGGTGACTCCGGACGCTCAAGCCTTGGGCGGGCGCCGCTGCACGATTTCCAGCGCGAGCGCGAGCGCCGCCTCAAGGCTTGAATAGCTGGCTGACCCGGTACCCGCGAGTTCCAGGGCGGTGCCGTGGTCCACGGAAGTGCGCAGCAGCGGCAGCCCGAGGGTAATGTTGACGGCTTGGCCAAAGCCTGCGTATTTCAGTACGGGCAATCCCTGATCGTGATACATGGCGAGCACGGCGTCGGCATCGTGCAGTCGCGCTTTGCTGAAGGCCGTGTCCGCGGGTAGCGGTCCGGTGAGCGCGAAGCCTTCGGACCGGAGCGCGTCGCAGCTTGGCGCGATCACCTCGATTTCTTCGCGCCCCAGGTGCCCGCCTTCACCGGCGTGCGGATTCAGGCCGAGCACCAGGACACGTGGCTTGGCGATGCCGAACTGCTCCTGCAGACCGGCGTTGAGCACACGCAGCGTGTGGGTGAGTGCGGCCTGGGTGATGGCGCGCGGCACGTCCTTGAGCGGCAGGTGCGTGGTCGCGAGTGCCACGCGCAGTGTGTTGGCGACGAGCAGCATGACCGGAGTGGGTGCCCGGCAGCGCGCGGCAAGGTATTCGGTGTGGCCGGTGAAGGGGATGCCCGCGTCATTGATGGCGCCTTTGTGCACCGGCGCCGTGACCAGCGCGTCGAATTCGCCGTGCAGGCAACCATCGGCTGCGCGATCCAGAATGTCGAGTACGTAGCGTGCGTTGGTGGGGTCGAGCTTGCCGGCCTGTACCGCAGCGCGGCACGCAATCGGGAGCACGTGCAGGACTCCCGCGACCTGCGGGCCCGCGCGTTGCGGGACGTAGTTTTCAAGTTTGAGCGGCAGGTGCAGCGCCTGGGCCCGCTCCTGCAAGAGCGCCGGATCCCCGAGTGCCACGAGATCGACCGGATGTGCGTTCTGCGCAAGCGCGATGCAGATGTCCGGACCGATGCCTGCGGGCTCACCAGTCGTTAGCGCAATGCGCGGTGGGCGTGCGGACAAGGTAGCGCGGCGCGCTCAGGCCTGCAGGAAGTACTGGATATAGGCCGAGTCTTTGAGCTGGCTCAGCCACTGCTGGAGGATTTGCTGGGACTTGCGTTGGTAGATGGCATCGAACGCCTTGTTGCGCGCGAGTTCCGGGCTTTCGTTCGCCTGGCGGCGCCCGAGCACCTGCACGATGTGCCATCCGAACTGCGTCTGGAACGGCTGGCTGATTTCTCCGGGCTGGAGTTTCGCCATCTGCGCCTCGAAGGCTGGCACCGTGGCTCCGGGATTTAGCCAGCCCAGGTCTCCGCCCTCCTTGCCCGAGGCCTGGTCGTCGGAATATTTCTTGGCGAGTTCCGCAAAGCTCGCACCCGCGAGAATCTCCTTGCGCAACTCCTCGAGCTTCGCCTGCGCCTGGGCGCCGCTCATGTTGGGACCGGTTTGGATCAGGATATGGCGCGCGTGCGTCTGCGTGACCTGCTCGACGTTGCTCCCCTGCTTGATGCCATCGAGCTTCACGATGTGGAAACCGCTCGGGCTCGGGACCGGCTCGCTGAAAGCACCGGGTTGCATGCCGGGAATGATGTCCGCGAAAATCGTCGGCAACTCCGCGCCCTTGCGCCAGCCCAGGTCGCCGCCCTTGAGCGCCTGTTGGCCCTGTGAGTAAGCCACCGCGATCGCCGCGAAATCCGCGCCTTGCTTGAGTTTCTGGTAGATGTCGTCGGCCTGCTTGCGGGCGGCGGCCATCTGCGCTGCGCTCGGATCGCCGGGAAGCGCGATCAGGATCTGCGAGAGGTGGTACTGGTCGTTGGCATTGGCGTTGCCGGCGTCCGCGGCAATCTGCGCATCGATCTCGCGCGCCGTGATGTGCATCTGGTCGTTGACGACCTGGCGTTCGAGCTGGCTAAGAATGAGTTGGTTGCGCATTTCCTTGCGGTAGTCGGCGTAATTGATGCCCTGTTCCGCGAGCTTGCCCGGCAATTGTGCAAGCGTAATGCTGTTCTGCTCCGCGATGCGGCTCAGGTTCTGGTTGAGCGTGTCATCACTCACCGTGATGCCTTTGTTGCTCGCGATCTGCATTTCGAGCCGTGTCATGACCATCTGGTCGAGCACCTGCTTGCGCAGTACCGCGGGCGCGGGCAGGGCGGTGCCCTGCGCCTGGATCTCGTTGGTGATGGCGCCGACGCGCGCGTCGAGTTCGCTTTTCAGGATCACCTGGTCGTTGACCACGGCCACCACGCGGTCGAGCAGCGTGCCGGTGTGTTCGGCCTTGGCGATCGCGGCGGCCACGGCCGCGGCCTGCGCAGGCGCTTTGTTCATCACGGCGCTGGCGCTGACGTTGGGGTTCGGCTTGGGCGGGCTCAAGGCGCAGCCGGGTAGCGTGAGAAGCGTGGCGGCGAGCACCACGGCGACAAGCGGAAGGGATTTCAACATGAGCGCGAAGCCTTGGGATTACTGCTGAGGCGTGCTGTCTGAGTAACCTAGGATACCATTTTGCAGAAAGTCCTCGAGGTGCCGGCCGATACTGGTCAGGCCCTTGAGCTGCAACTGGAAAAAGATCGAACTGTCGGCCTTGCCAGTCGTGGTGATGTAGCGCCGGTGGACCACCTGGAAAGCCCAGCAGCAACTGTCGTATTCAAAGCCCGCAAAGGTCTCGAGTGTCTGCCGGTTCTGTACGTCGTAGTTCCAGCGCCCCACCACGCTCCAGCGATGGCTCAGCGGCCAGGCAAACGACAGGTCCGTCTGCTTCATGTTCAACTGGCGGTTGTAACGATAGGCGAGGTTCACGACGTGGTGAAAGGCCGGATGGTACTGCACGCCGATCGCCGCGATGTCGGTTTGGCGCGTCGTGGGGTTCCATTGCTGGCCGTAGCTTGCGGACCAATCCTGATTGAGATTCAGGTTGAGATCACCCACCACGTCCGAGAACAGGTTCGTCTGCGGAGCCACGCCCGGAAGCTGGACATCGCGGTCGCGGAAGTAGCGAATCTGGCCAATATCCGCTTCCAACAGTTGTGATCCGCTCGACGCATTCAGCCAGCGGCTCGTGAGTGCGTAACTCACCTGGTTGGCGTCGGCCTGACGGTCGGCGCCATCGAAACTGTTGTCAGCAAATAATTGCAGAAAACTGAATTGCGGCTGCACGGTGTCGAAGATCGGGATCTGCGTCTGATTGCGGTAGGGAACATAAAGATAGAACAGGCGGGGCTCGAGGGTCTGCACGTAATTGCCATCGTCCCAGTCGCGCTGCAGGAACAAGCCGCTGTCAAGGCTCACGATCGGCGTCGTGCGCGTGAGACTGTTTTGCATGCCCACCGGCAGGTTCTGATCAAAATTATAATCGGTGATCCGCAACGCGGCGCTCGGCGTGAAGTAGTAAGCCGCGTTCCCGAGCGTGTAGCTGGCACTCGGTTCCGTATCGACACGCGCGGCACCAATGCGCCCATCCTGCTGGAACTGGTCGAACTCGCTATTCCAACTGAACTGCGCGTTGCCCAAGCTCGGGCTGCTCTGCCAGCCGAGCAGTACTTGGGGCACGCGTTTGTAGGGATACTCACTCGCTGTAATCGCGGGATCCACGATCTGCCAATCCTGCACCTGCGCGAGGAACGTCCAGTCGGACATCGGTGCGCCGTAGCTCACGGCTGCGTGCCGCTCTTCGGTCGTGGTCGCAATCGTCGCGAGGCTGTCCCCCAGATCCTGGAAATACAGGTTATCCGATACCCAGTTGTAAGCGCTGTTGAAACTCCAACCGGGGGCGAGGCTGGTAATATTCGAGAAATTAAGCAAGCCGCGCTCTTGATTGGGCAGATCTTCGCTGCTGGCTAAGCGGTCGTGGGGCAGGAAACTCAGGTCTATCTGGCCCTTGCTGGAGTCGGTCAGATACCGGAACTCTCCGCCCAGATCCATGCCGCGCTTGGTGATAATGCGCGGCGTAAACGTGGCATCGTAGTTGGGTGCCAGATTGATGTAATACGGCACGCTGATATCGGTGCCGGTGGAGGTGGCATAACCGAAGGCCGGCGCGAGGAAACCGGATTTGCGGGCATCGTTCAAGGGAAAATTGATATACGGCGTCCAGAAGATCGGAACGCCGAAAAATTCGATTGTGACGTTGTGGCCCACGCCGGTATTGGCGGCTTGGTTGAGTTCCAGATCCGGCGCATTCAACATCCAGTCGTGGCGGCCGACCGGACAGGTAGTGTAGTGCACGCCGAAGAGCAGGTCGTGATTGGGATCGAGCGCGCGCACCAGTTTGGCGTTGCCACGGCCGTGACGCTGCGGCAGGGAGAACTGAGTGTCCTGGAAGGTACCGCTGGACTTGTTGAAGTTGTAATCGGCTTGCGGACCGTGCAACCGCAAGTTGCTGGAGCGAAAGTGCACATCGCCGTACGCCTGGGTAGCGCCGGTGTTGCTGTTGTAGCGCATCGTATCGGCGCTGAGTTGCTTGCCGCCCTGTGTGGCCTGTACCTTGCCGGTGAGCAGCGATTCACCGTGCACGTAGCCTTTGAGCGAGTCGGCGCTCACGTGCGTTGTCGGGTTCGCGCTTGCGGTCGCGGGAGCCGGGGTGGCGCGGGCACTCGCCGCTGGCGTGCACGTGCCCCACTGGTTGTAGCCGATGGTGCCCGCAGGCGGGGCGGCGAACAGGGGCGAAGCGGCGGACAGTGTGGCGGCGGCAATCAGCGCTCGGCTCACGTGCACCGGCAGCCTCCTGAACCTCGGGTAACGCGCGGTACAATCGCACACTTTACGGGCGCGTTCAAACCTCCAAGGCAGCAAATGAGCGAGCGCTTCAGCGCGTTGCAAACCTGGGTCGCGGGTGCGTTGCATCGACCCACGGCGGATCTGGAACTCGCGGCGGCCGACGCGAGCTTCCGGCGTTATTATCGCGTGTATCACGCGCACACTTCCTTCATCGTCATGGACGCGCCGCCCGAGCATGAAAACTGCCGCGCGTTCGTGCAGGTGGGCGGGCTGTTGCGCGCGGCCGGCCTCCACGCGCCGGAAGTGTTTGCCGAGGATCTCGAGCGCGGCTTCCTGCTGCTCAGCGATCTCGGCCGGCAAAGCTATCTCGATGTACTCACCTCCGGGAATGCCGACGCACTCTTTGCGCCGGTTCTCGCCGCTCTGGTCCGCTGGCAGGGCGCGAGCTACTCCGGAGTGTTGCCGCTCTACGATCGCGCCTTGCTGCGCCGTGAGCTTGAACTTTTCCCCGAATGGTACCTCGCGCGCCATTGCGGCCTCCGGCTCGCGGCGGACGAACAGGCAGTGCTGGAACACACCTTCCGTCTGCTTGAGGGCAGTGCCCTCGCCGAGCCGCAGGTGTTCGTGCATCGTGATTACATGCCGCGCAACCTGATGCTCAGCTCACCCAATCCGGGCGTGCTGGATTTTCAGGACGCCTTGTACGGGCCACTGAGCTACGATGTGGCGACGCTTTTTCGTGATGCTTTCATCTCCTGGGACGCGGAACGCATCGCGGTTTGGCGGCGCCAGTACCACGAGCGCGCCCGCCGTGCCGGTCTGCCGGTACCGGATTTCGCGGAGTTCGAGCGTGCCTGCGACTGGATGGGCATGCACCGGCACTTCAAGGTGCTGGGAATTTTCGCGCGGCTCTGGCACCGCGACGGCAAGCCCAAGTATTTCAAGGACACACCACGGTTCGTGCGCTACCTGCGCGAGGCCGGAGTGCGTTACCCGGAATTTACTCCGTTCCTGAAATTGCTGGACGCGCTCGAGCGCCGCGTGCCGGATACCCAAGTGGCCGAGCCCGGAGGGTCGCCGGCAATAGCGCCGGGACGGCGTTCGTGAAGGCCATGATCCTCGCCGCCGGGCGAGCCGGGTTTTTCAAGCGAAGTATCGCTTGGCGCCGGCGCGCGCGAGGCAGGGAAGCCGAGCTGGGAGCTTTGCCAGGGATGGCTCGGAGAGCGGTTCAATGAAGGCCATGATATTGGCAGCGGGGCGCGGCGAGCGGCTGCGCCCGCGGACCGACACCTTGCCCAAGCCGTTGTTTGAGGTGCGCGGCGAGCTTCTGATCGAACGGCATCTGCGCCGGCTCGCCGGGGCAGGGTTCACCGAGGTCGTCGTGAACGTCGCTTGGCTCGCCGGTTCGATCGAAACGCGGCTCGGTGACGGCACACGCTTCGGCGTCCAGATTCGGTATTCAAGAGAGCCCGCCGGTGCACTCGAGACGGGCGGCGGGATTTTTCAGGCGCTGCCGCTGCTCGGGTCTGCACCCTTTCTGGTGGTGAATGCCGATGTCTACACCGAGTTTGACTTCGCCACCTTGCGCGGCTCTCTCGCCGAGGCCGATGTCGCGCACCTCGTGATGGTGCCCAATCCACCGGAATACCGGAACGGCGATTTCGCGCTGGAATCGCGCGGGCGGTTGACGCTTGCGCGTGTTCCGCGGCTTAAGTATTCCGGCATCGGTGTGCACCGGCCCGCGTTCTTCCGGGGTTGCAGGCCCGGCCGGTTTCCTCTGTTGCCGCTCTGGCAGCAGGCCATACAGGCCGGGCGGGCGAGCGGCGAGCTTTATACCGGAGTGTGGCACGACCTCGGCACACCCGCGGGCCTGCGCGGCGTGGTCAATTCCTGAGCGTGGCGCTGCCCAGGCAGGGATCGGCCGCGCTCGTACCTATCAAGATGAAATCGCTGCTGCTCAGCGGATAGAGCGCGAACGGCGAACTGCTGCCGCCGTTGCTTACCAGGGTGGCTGTGCCGCGTACCGCACCGGAGAGCGCATAGCTGCCGCTCAGTGCCAGCGTGGGCGGCAGGCTGCCGTTGTCGTTTTCAAATCCGGTGCCGCTCAGCTTGCCGTTACCATCCAGGTCGAGCGTCGCAAGCAAGGCCGAGAGGTTGGCCGTACCGCTCGCGATGCTGCACAGGAAACTGTAAGCGCCGATGAGCAAGCTGTTATTGAAGGCGAGATTCGCGGTCTGCTGCTGCAGGCGGCCGCTCGCCACAAACGTGGAATTGGTGGTCATGAGCTCGGCCACTTGCGGCGCGAGCATGTAAAACACAAAGTTCTGCGGAGCGCTGCCCGGATTCGAGAGCGTGAGCGTGCCGCGGCCGCTCACCGCGGCGTCCATAGTGTAGGTTCCGGCCGTGATGATGCCCGTAAGGATATTGCCAGGCATGTTGAGGTCTTCGGTGACCGTGCCCAGGTTGCCGTTCCCACCCGGGTTGAATTGTCCCGCCTGTGCGTAGGGCTGGGTCGCGCTCGCGCCGTCCAGCATGAAGGTGTAGGGCCCGTTGAGCGTGGCGTTCGAGTAACTCAGCGCCGCCTGCGACTGGATGCTGCCAATCGCGGTGCGCGCCGGATCCGTCGAGAGCAGCGCGAAATCCGTGGCGGAAATTGCGTAGAAGGAATACGCATGGCTGCCGGTCGAGTCCTGGATGCTCAGGCGGCCGTGGCCGTTGCTGTCAAAGGCGTAACTGCCGGTCCACGGCAGGCGCTGCATTGAGGTCGCGCCGCTCACGTCCTCGTAGCCCGCAAGCGCGCTGCTGCCCGCCGTGTCGATCAAGGCGAGCTGTGCGTAACCCTGGTTGGCCGCCTGGCCGTTGGCATCGAGCACGAGCGGCGCCACCAAATTGCTGACCGAGCCGGCGGTGGACGATTGCACGGTGAGGCTGCCGGTGAGCGCGCTCGCGGTCGTATTGCCGAGCACTTGCGCGCCACCATTCGCCTGCAGAACGAGGCGCAGGTCGAGGTTGCCGAGAGTGAGCGTGCCGCTGCCGTCGGGGTTGATCGCGTAGTTGCCGGTAAACGCGGTCTTCACCTGTGTGGCGCTGCCGTTGTTGATGTCTTCCAGCCCGTTTTGCACCTGGCCCGCACCGTTCGCGGTAAATTCTCCGATGGCATACCACGGTGCGCCTTGGCTGAGGCCGCGGAGACTGAATACATAGCCGCCGGCGAGCGAAGCATTTGAAAACGCGATGCTGAGCGTGGCGGACCCCGAGGCTCCGGCACCGCCTTGTTCAATCGCGGTGATGGTGACTCGACCGCCGGCCGGGGGCTGCGCGGGCGCCGCGTAGAGGCCCACCGTC
This sequence comes from Gammaproteobacteria bacterium, assembly GCA_050739335.1. Lineage (GTDB taxonomy): Bacteria > Pseudomonadota > Gammaproteobacteria > Natronospirales > REEB76 > REEB76. The sequence goes on along the minus strand of JBOIBB010000229.1, from coordinate 21,216 downwards.
GAGATCGTACCGGGGCTCGCCGAGCCGCCGCGCGTGCCGTTCACCTGCCAGGTGAAAGTCGTGCCGCCGTCGTTCGCGCTCGCTGTGAACTGCTGGGTGGCACCCGCCAGGACTTGCGCGTTGGCGGGTGAGACGGTGACGCCGGCGGAGGGCAGTGGATTGCTCGAACCGCCGCAGCCGGCAAGCGTGAGGTAGAGCGCAATCAGGGTGAACCAACAGCCGGGCTTGCGCATGCTTCGCTCCTTGGTGATCGGCGGCCCATCGGGGTTCTGGCCGCGGCTGCAGGCGCGCACCTATTGCAGCTTGAGCTCTGCGGAATAGGCTACGTTCAGTCCGAACAACCCCATATACAGGTAGGTTCCCGATGCACCGCTGAAGTTGCCCGAGGTGTCGCTCGACCCGAGGTAGGCCAAGCCGTTCATCACGCCCGGGCAGCCGCGGCCGGTTGCGGTGTAATTCACGTAGAACAGGTTGAATTGCGGCGCCTGCTGCACCAAGCTTCCGCTGACCGTGCAGCCGTTGGCATCACTGCCGCTGAAGATACCGTTCCCCTGGAAACCAAGGGTCACGGCCGCCGGGGTCTTGGCGAGATAGTAGCCGTCCCATTGTCCTTCGAGGCCGGCCAGCGTGATGCTGCCGCTGTAAGGTGTGCTGGTGTTGAGCGTGAAGTTGCCGTTCAGGCCGGTACTGGTGATGGTCGGCGGGTTGCCGGCAATGTCGAACGAGGTGAGCGCACCCTGCATCGAGGTGGAGCTCGCGGTCGATGAGAATGTGCCATTGACCGTGAATGACACCACTCCGCTCACTACCGGAAAGCTCGTGCCCGGCCCCGGCGTTCCGATCAGGGTCGAGATGAAGGGCGAGGTGTTGGGTACGGCCTGCAACATGAACACGTTGCCCTGGTTGTCGGCGAAGTAACCGAAGCCGCCCGGGGATACGGCGCCCGTGACGTTCACGTTGCTGCCGCCATTGAGGTTGTAGGTTCCGGACCAGGGTCCCGGTACCACGAAGAGAATCGGGGTCGGTGTGCTGCTGTTGGAGCCACCCCCGCCGCAGGCGGCGAGCAGTGTCGCGGCGAGCAGCACGCCCGCAAGGCCGCCCGCCCTGGCCAAGCGCGTCGTGCGCAGGCAATGCTGCCGTGAACTGTTCATGTGCGAAACTGTGCCATTCAATACTGGCTGTTAAGGAGCCCGACCGTCGGGGTGCCACTGCCGCTCACCAGTATGACGGAACCACTCGTGATCGGATACATCGCGTAGCCGGTACTCGCGCCGCCGTTGGTGGTGAGCGTCATGACACCGCGAGTCGAGGTGGTCGACGTGAATACCGTCATGGCATAGGTGCCGGTCGCCGACAGTTGGCCGGTGGCGGTGCCGCTCGTGTTGTTGTCCTCGAAGCCCGCGAGCGCGCCCAGACTGTTCAGGGTGAGGAGGCCCGTCGAGATCGTCGGCGTGGGGGCGCCCGGCGCGCTCGCCACCGAGAAGTTGTAACTGCCGGAGAGCGCGGCGGTGGCGTAGCCACCGGTCTGGAATGAAAGCTGTCCACTCGCATTGACGCCGGCGTCGCTCGTGAGGATCAGGCCGGCCGTCGGAGAAATCAGGTAGTACACGTAATGGTGCGTGCCGCTCGCGCCACTCAGGGCGAGCGTGCCCCGCCCCGAGGCACCCACGGTGAAATTCCCGGTGAGTGTGGTGTTGGTGGTGTCCGTACCGCCGATGTTGATGTCGGAGGTGCCCGCGGAGACGCTGCCGGCGGTGGTGGTATCGGGTGTAAAGCCGCCGGCCGCCGCGTAGCCGTTGCTGCCTTGGTTGCCGGATACGAAGAACACGTAGGTGCCGGCGAGCGTTACGCTGGAGTTGACCGACTCCTGCTGGAACGCGCTGCCGTTCAGGTTTGCTGAACTGTCGGTCTCGATGAACTGCAGTTGTTGCGGCGAGACGATGTAAAAACTGAACGTGCGTGTGGCGCCGGCCACGGTAAAGCTCGCGGTCCCGCGTCCGCCGCTGCCGATGCTGTAGCTGCCGCTGAACGGCTGATTGACCGTAGTGTTGCCGTCGTTGAAGTCTTCCTCGGCGTAGCTGAGCGTCGCCGAGCCATTAGTGACGAAGGTGCCGATGACCGAGAGTGGTCCGCTCGTAGCGCTGCCGCTGAGGCCGAACACAAACGCGGAATTCAGGCTGCTAAGCGTGAGCGCGGTGCTCTGTTGCGGGTAAAAGCTGCCGCTCGCGATCGTCGTGGCGCCGGTCGTCATCACCGTGGCCTGGGCCTGGGTATTCAGCGTGAAGCTCAGCTCCTGAGTGCCCCGGGAACTGGTGAGCGTAGCCGTGCCCAAACCGCTCGCGTCCACGAAATAGCTGCCGTTGAACGGGAGTGCCTCACTCACGCCCCCCGGTCCGTTCACGTCTTCGAGGCCGCCGCTGATCGTACCGTTGCTGGCGGTGAAACTGCCGACCGCGGCCCAGGGCCCGCCGTTCTGGGTGCCGCTCAGGGTGAAGACGAAGTCGCCGTTGAGCGAGGCGTTGGCGAAGGTGACGCCGACCTGCAGCGAAGCCGTGACCGCCGGGAACGCCTGGGGCGCGGCGCTGATGGTGACGGTGCCGTTGGAGGTGGGAATGTCGGGGGCGGTGTACAGGCCCTGCGGCGTGATGGTGCCGATGAAGGCATTGCCGCCGGCGATGCCATTTACGTACCAGAGCACGGTCTGGTTCGGCCAGGGCTCGTTCGGGTCATTGACGTTGGTGACGGTAGCGTTGAGTTGCAGGCTGGTGCCCGCCGCGATGCTGGTCGCAATCGGCGTGACCAGTTGAATGGAAGGATAGTTAACCAAGGAACTGTTCCCGCCGCCGCAGCCGCTGAGCGCCAGGATCAGGCCCAACAGACAGAATTTTCGCAATTGCAAGGACACGCGGGATCAAACTCCTCAGTTGGCTTGGCGCCGTTTGTTGAAAACGTCGGGCAGGCTCCCGGGTTTACCGCCGGGTGCGGTGCACGGCGGCCTATCGGTTATGGTCACGCGCTGGTTTTCCGGTTGAAAGTGTTTCCGCGACGGTCGTTGCACGTGCGCCGTCAGGCCACGTGAATTCGGCGCCAATTGTAACCCAGCGTCTCGACCAGATGGGATTTGAGCCGCGCCGCCACCGGTGCCAGGCGTGCGGGGCCGCCGAGATCCTTCACCTGCGTCATCTTGAGCCCCGGGTAACCGCAAGGGTTGATGCGCTCAAAAGGTTCGAGGTCCATGCCGATATTGAAGGCGAGCCCGTGATAGGTACAGCCGCGGCGCACCCGCAGCCCGAGCGATGCGAGCTTGCCCCCGTCGCGGCTGTAGACCCCAGGTGCCTTCGGGTGGGTGAAGCCTTGAATGTCGAAATCCCACAGCGTCAAAAGCACGCTCTGCTCCAGCGCTGCGACCAGTGCGCGCACGCCCAAGTGCAGGCGGCGCAAATCGACGAGCGGGTACACCACCAGTTGGCCCGGTCCGTGGTAGGTCACTTGGCCGCCGCGATCGGTCCGGATGACGGGAATCGCACCCGGCGCGAGCACGTGTTCGGGTCGCGCCGCCTGGCCGAGAGTGAATACCGGCGGATGTTCGAGGAACCAGATCTCGTCGCGAGTGTTGTCACTGCGCGTGTCCGTGAACGCTCGCATCGCCTGCCAAGTGGGCACGTAGTCCACGCATCCGAGGTCGCGCAGCACGGGGAGTTCCACCGGTTGCAGACGCGCGTTCACAGCGCCATGAGCACCTGCGGGCTCGCGCTGAGCGCGCCGTACAGGCGGTCGAGTTGCGCGCGGCTCGTGGCGGTGAAGGTCACGGTCACGGAAATGTAACGGCCGCCGCTGCTCGGCTTGCGGGCCACCGTGAGTGTCTCGATGGGTGCCACATGCGCAGCAAAAATCGCGGCGAGCGCCGCGTGAAACTCGGCATGGTCCGCGCCCAGGATCTTGACGGGGAATTGCTGCGGGAACTGCAGCTCGGCGGCTTCGCGCATTCAGGCTCAGGCGGCGACGAGTTGCCGCTTGTGCTCCTGGAACAGTTGATACAGACGCTGCCACAGGGCACCGGGCCGGCCGCGGCCGACTGCGCGCCCGTCGAGCTCGACGACCGCACAGAGCTCACGCGTCGAACTCGCGAACCAAATCTCTTCGGCCGCCCGCAAGCTCGCGGCCGGGATTGCGGTCTCGTGCACCGGCAGTTGCTGCTCGTGCGCGAGCGCCACGATGACATCGCGGGTGATGCTCGGGAGCGAGTCGCGGGTTTTGGGCGGCGTGACGATCTCCCCGTGCTCGACGATGAACAGGCTGCTCGCGGTGCACTCGGTGGCGAGACCGTCGCGCAGCAGCACCGCTTCGTCGGCACCGCGGTCGAGCCCCTCCTGGTGCAGCAGCACGTTGCCGAGCAGTGCCGTACTTTTGATATCGCAGCGCCGCCAGCGGATGTCTTCGAGCGTCACGGCCCTGGCGCCGCGCTCGAGCAGGCGTGCGGGAAGCGGCATGAGCGGCATGCACATGGCAAACACCGTCGGCGCGAGCGGGTGCTTGGGGAACCCGTGCTCGCGGCCGGTGTCGGCGCCGCGGGTGATTTCAAGATACAGCGCCTGATTGCCACCGCCGTTGTCCGCGACCAAACGCGTCAAGAGCCGCGTCCAGTCGGCGGCGGTGTGTGGATTCGCGAGCCGGATGCCATCGAGGCTGTATTGCAAGCGTTCGAGATGCGCCGGCAGGTGGAAAAGCCGGCCGGCATACGCCGGGATCACTTCGTACACGCCGTCGCCGAACAGGAATCCGCGGTCGAGCGGCGAGATGTGCACCGCCGCGGGCGCGAGGAACTGCCCGTTGAAATACGCGACTGGCAGCGGCTCGGCCATTACTTTTTCACGAACCACAGGTGGATCGTGTCAAACAGGCGCTTGAAAATATTGCCACGCGCCACGGCTTTCATGGTGTAGAGCGGCGCGTCGAGCACAGTCTTGCCGTCGTAGGCCACGTGCACCGAGCCCTCGGCCGCGCCCGCCTCCACCGGGGCCATGAGCTGCGTCGGCACCTGTACGGTAGCCGCGAGCTCGGAGTAGCTGCCTTTGGGCACCGTCACGAACAGATTGTGGGTGACGCCCACCGGCACCTCGTTCTCGGCGCCTTTCCACACGCGCAGTTGCGTGACGGCGGTGCCGGCGCTGTAAAGCTCGTGGGTCTCGTAAAAATTGTAGCCGTAGTTGAGGAGCGCTTCGTCATCCGCGGCGCGCGCCTTCTCCGAGGGCGTGCCCATCACCACGGCGATGAGGCGCATGCCATTGCGCACGGCCGAAACCACCATGCAGAAACCGGCCTTATCGGTGAAGCCGGTCTTGAGTCCATCCACCGAAGGGTCGGTGAACAACGGGGTCACGCGGTTGTGCTGGGTGATCTTGTCCCAGGTGAACTGCTTCTGTGAAAAGAACTGGTGATAATACCCGGGGAACTGATTGATGATGGCGCGCGAGAGCTTCGCGAGATCCATCGCGCTGGTGTAATGCTCGGGATCGTTGGTCAGCCCGGAAGCGTCCACGTAATGCGTGTTGCTGAGCCCGAGCACCTCGGCGTAATGGTTCATGAGCTGCACGAAGGAGTCTTCGGTGCCGCCTACGCGTTCCGCGAGCGCGACCGCCGCGTCGTTGCCGGAATCCACGATCATGCCCTGCAGCAGGTTATCGATGCTCACCTGGCTGCCGGCGTTCACGAACATGCGTGAGCCGCCGGTGCGCCAGGCCTTGGCACTGATGGTGGCCAAGGTGTCCAGGTGGATCACGCCGCTCTGGAGTGCATGGAACACCACATAGGCATTCATGAGCTTCGTGAGGCTCGCGGGCTCGGTGTGCAGATCCGGGTTGCTCTCGGCGAGTATTTGGCCGCTGTTGGCGTCCAGCAGTACGTAACTCTTGGCTTGGAGTTGCGGCGGCGCCGGCACCGGCAGTGCTTGCGCACCCAAGGCGGTGGCGAGAATCAGGGCTCCAAGAAATTCTGCAATACGGTGCCGGGTGCTCATGCACACCTCAGTGGGTAGGGAATTAAAAGGGTTGACGTGCGGCGCGCGGCCGGCGGAAAGTGCAATTCTAGCGCGCGCCGCGACAAAATACGCGTGCGGCGTGCTCAGGGAATGACAACTTGCACGCTGGGGAAGCCGAGGCCGCTCAACTTTGCGGTGAGCGCATCAACTTGGTCGACTGTCGGGATCGGTCCGATGCGCACCTTGAAGAACGTCAGGCCGTTGTCGTTCTGTTGCAGGATGAACGCCGGGCTCACGGAGTCGGCCTGCAGGCGTGCGAGCATGCGTGTGGCGTTGCTCGCGTTCACGAACGCCCCGACTTGCACGTAGATTTGCGGCGCTCGGATTGGCACTGCGCTGCCCGGCGCTGACGTGCCGACGGCGAGCGGCGCGTTGGCGACCGGGACTGGAGCGGACGTGGGTGCGCCGGGCGTGACCGAGGTCACGTCCACGAGTGCGGTGCCCGGGCCGAGCATGCCGATGCGTGCCGCGGCGGCATAGGAAAGGTCGATGATGCGGTTCGGCACGAACGGTCCGCGGTCGTTTACCTTGACCACGACGCTCTGGCCGTTCTCGAGGTTGGTGACCTGCACGTAACAGGGCAAGGGCAACACCTTGCTCGCGGCCGTCATGCCGTACATGTCGTAGATGTCGCCGTCCGAGGTACGGCCGCCGTGGAATTTGCTGCCGTACCAGGAAGCGATGCCGCGCGCGTGATAGCCGATGCAGCTCGGCAGCAGATCGTAGGTCTGACCATCGACCGTGTAGGGCGACTGGTTGCCGAACGGGCTCGGCGCGACGTATTGCGGCACCGCGTTCGGCACGCGCGACACATCCACCGGGTAAGCCGGGCCATGGTCCTCGGTTGGGAAAGGCGCGCAGGCGGCGAGCAGCAGCGCGGCCGCGAGAATCGGGACACAGGCTTCAGGGCGCCGCATCGCCCGCAGCCGCGGTGCGCGCTTCGCTGATACGCGCGGCCAAGTCGGTGACGGCCATGGCGTAGAGCGGGCTCGCGTTGTACTGCATGATCACCCGGAAGTTGTGCAGTCCGAGCCAGTATTCTGTGCCTTGCTCGAGCGTGAGCGCCACCAGCACCGCCGGGGTGTCGTCGGCGAGGCCTTGGCTCGTATCCACACCGGCTTGGCGCAGCGCGCCGACGCTCGTCGGCGTGAGCGTCGCGGGTACTTGCGCGATCACCGAGGGGATGGCGGCCGGAACCGCGATCAGTCTATCCGGTTGCCAGCCGTGTGCCTGGAAATAATTGGCCACACTCGCGATGATATCGGCCCAGTCGTTCCAGATGTCGGGCGGCGCCTGCCCGTCAAAGGTCACCGCGTACTGGCGGTAGCTGTCCGGCATGAACTGCGGCGCGCCCATGGCGCCGGCATAGGAGCCGGTGAGCGCGGCCGGATCGAACCCCCGGGCGTGGCACATGAGCAGGTACTGCGCGAGCTCGTTCTTGAAAAAGCTCGAGCGCGGCGGGTAGTCGAAGGCGAGCGTCGCGAGGGCATTCAGCACCGAATAGCCGCCTTTCTGGCGGCCGTAGTAGCTCTCGACGCCCAAGATGGCCACGATGACCGCAGGCGATACCCCGTAGCGCTCGCGTGCCGCGTCGAGCAGCGCGGCATGTGCGTTCCAGAACGCCACGCCCGCGGCGATGCGCGCGCTGTTCACGAAGATCGGCTTGTACTGGTACCAGGGCTTGGCTTCGTAGGGCCGCGCGATGGCGGCGAGCACACTTGGCTCGTGCTTGGCGGAGTCCAGGGTTTTTGCGAGCCAGACGCGATCGAGCCCGTCCTCCCTGGCGACGCGCGTGATGAAAGCCTGCACATCGGCACGCGCCGCATAGGAGACGGCCGCCGGTGCGGCAGTGCGGCTCGCGGCGGACAGCACCGCCGTTGCAGCCGGCGGCGCCGTCATCGCGTGTGCCGCGAGCGTAGATTTTATCGCACGCGCGCAGGCCGCAAGCGCGAGCGCCGTGCCGAGGACCGCGAGCGGGCGAGCGAGGCGCGCGCAGTTCACGTGGCGATCAGTTTGCGGTGTGAATGAATGCTCATGAGGATACCGAAGCCCGCCATGAGCGTCACGAGCGAGCTCCCGCCATAGCTCACGAGCGGCAGCGGCACACCCACCACCGGCAGCACGCCCGAGACCATGCCGCTGTTGATGAACACGTAGGTGAAAAGTCCCATGGTGAGCCCGCCCGCGAGGAGGCGCGCGAAGGTGCCCTGGGCGCGCAGGGCGATCAGCAACGAGCGCGCGATGATGAATCCGTAGAGGCCGAGCAGCACCAGGGCGCCGATGAAGCCGAACTGTTCGCCGAGCACCGCGTAGATGAAATCCGTGGAGCTTTCCGGCAGAAAGTCGAGCTGCGACTGACTGCCATGCAACCAGCCCTTGCCGAAGAGGCCGCCCGAACCGATGGCGATCTGCGACTGGATGATGTGGTAACCCGCGCCGAGCGGATCGCGTTCCGGATTGAGAAAGGTGAGCAGCCGTTCGCGCTGGTAGCCGTGCATGAAATGCCAGACGAGGGGGGTCGCCACCGCGACCAGCACCGCAAGCAGCAGGATCCAGCGCCAGCGCAAGCCCGCGAGGAACACCCCGAAGCTGCCGGCGCTCAGGATCAAGAGCGCGGTGCCGAGGTCGGGCTGCACCGCGACGAGCACTACCGGCACGAGCACCATGGCGGTGAGCGGAAACAACTGCTTCCAGTTCGGTGGCAGCGGCCGGTCGTGCAGATACCAGGCGACCATCATGGGTACCGCGATCTTCATGATTTCGGAGGCTTGAAAGCGCACCGGGCCGAAGCCGATCCAGCGTTGCGCGCCGTGGCCGATGTGGCCCGAGTGCAGGGTGAAGAGCAGCAGGATGAGGCCCAAGGCAAACAGCCACGGCGACCATAGCCGCAGGAATTGCGGCGAGAGTTGCGCGACCACCAGCAGCACCACGAAGGAGAACCCGAGGCGCATCGCCTGGCGGTACACCATGCCCAGGTTTTCATTGCTCGCGCCGTAGAGGATCGCGAGTCCGGCGAGCGCCAGCACGATCACGGCCACCAGCAGTGGCCCATCGAGATGCAGGCGCCTCAAGATCTGCTCGCCCAATCCGAGCTCGCCACGTGCGCTGCGCAGTTCCAGGGCGCCGAAAATCATGGCTGCTTGCCCTGATCGTGGTTTTCGTTGAGCAGATACTCATCCATCACTTTGCGCGCAATCGGTGCGGAGGCCTGGGCGCCGCCGCCGCCGTGGTCGACCTCGACGGCCACCGCGATCTTGGGGTCCTGGACCGGCGCAAACGCAATGAACCAGGCATCGTCGCGCTGCAGGAATGGGAGATCTTGTTCCGGGGTCTCACCGAATTCACCGAGGGGTTTGGCGTGCACTTGGGCGGTACCGGTCTTGCCGGCAATGCTGTACTTGGGAGGGTCTTTGGCGCCGATGCCGATTTCGTACGCGGTACCTTGCCAGGTGCTCACGACCTTCTGCATGCCGCCGATGATGATGTTCCAGGCGTTCGGATAGCTCTCCTGCACGGGGGGCAGGGGGTCGGGCGGCTTCGGCGTGATCAGGCCGGTGAGCGGGTTGCCGATGGCGCGCAGCACGCGCGGCACGAAGCGTTCACCGTGCATGGAAATGGCCGCCACCCCATCTGCCAACTGTAGTGGCGTCACCAGCAGGTATCCCTGGCCGATGCCGATGATGACCAGATCCCCGAGATACCAGGGTTGGTGCAGGGTCGCGCGTTTCCACTGCGGCGAGGGCACCACGCCCGCGCGTGCGCCGATGAGATCGATTTGCGGTACCTCGCCGAAACCGAACTGCGTGGTGAGGTATTGGTGGATGCGTTCGATTCCGAGCTTGAGCGCGACGTTGTAGAAGTACACGTCGCAGGATTGGGTGATGGCGTTCGGCATGTCGATCCAACCGTGGCCGCCGCGCTTCCAGTCGCGGTAGGGGTGCGAGTCGTGGGGCAGGTAGAGATAACCCGGACAGAACAGGTTCTTGAACGGGTTCAGTACGTTGTAATTGAGCGCCGCCAGCGCCAGAAACGGTTTGATGGTTGAGCCCGCCGGATATTGGCCGCGCATGGCACGGTTGAAAAGCGGCTGCTGCGGATCGTTGTTGAGCTGGTCGTATTGCGTGCTGCTGATGCCCTGCACGAAGAGATTCGGATCGAAGGACGGCGTGCTCACCAGCGCCAGCACCTGGCCGTTGCGCGGATCGATGGCGACCACCGCGCCCGCGTTTGAACCGAGCGCCTGCTCGGCCACTTCCTGCAGGCGTACATCAACGCTGAGGTACAGGTTGTCGCCCGGAACCGGCGGGGCGTAGGACACCGTGCGTACCGCTCGCCCCTGGGCGTCGGTTTCCACGACGCGCGTGCCCATGGAACCGCGCAGCAAACTCTCGTACGCGCCTTCAATGCCGATCTTGCCGACCTGCGAGGTGCTGGTGTATTCGGCGGGATCGAGCGTCGCGAGTTCCTGCTGGCTGATGATGCCGGTATAACCGACGAGGTGTGCGACTACCGGGCCGAGCGGGTAGTAGCGGCTCAGCGTGGCGCGGATGTCCACGCCCGGAAAGTTCTGCCGCACCGCGGCAAAACGCGCGACCTCGGCATCGGAAAGATTCCCGCGGATCGGCAGCGGCTGGAACGGGCGCTTGGTTTTGAGCAGCTCGTCAAACTGTTTCAAGTCCTGTGGGCGGATTTCCACGACCTTGGCGAGTGCCGCGAGTGTGGCCTTGAGGTTCGGCACCTGCTCGGGCGTGATGTCGAGCTCGTAACTCGGGCGGTTCTCTGCGAGCAGTACGCCGTTGCGGTCGTAGATGAGTCCGCGCGGTGGGGTCACCGGGTCGGAGCGCAGGCGATTGCCTTCCGCGAGCGTCACATAGTGCGAGTGGTTGAGGACCTGTAGGTAGTAAAGGCGCGCCGCCACGGTGAGCAACAGCAGCAGCGCGAGCACGCCGACGATCAATACCCGCAGGGTGAACTGCCGGTGCTCGAGCCAGGAGTTGCGGATCGGTGTGCGCGGCATGGTGTTACGCCCGCGGTCGGCTGGCTGCTCGCCCGTTACCTACGGCGGGGCGGAAGAGTGGAAAGAATATCGCGTCGGACATTTGCAAAGGTTCAGCTTACCTGGTGGCGTTGCTGCAGACTTGCGAGCAGCCATTGGCACCACGGCCACAATACGGTGGTGATGAGCACCGGCATCCAGCGCAGGAACGCGCCCTGCGTGTAGCCGAGCATGCCGTCGATCCAGAACAGCAGGAAAGTGTAGACGAGCGCGAGCACACAGACCACGATGGTTTGCTGCCACCAGCTGTAAACGCGCAGTTGCAGGTGCAGCTTGAGCGTCACCCAGGCAACCACGAGCAGGGCGAGCGCGTGTTCGCCGAGCAGGCCGCCGGTGAGCGCGTCCATGAGGAGCCCCGCGACGAAAGTAATTCCCAGGCCGACCCGCTGGGGCAGGAACAGGCACCAATATAAGGTGACGATCAGCAGCCAATCCGGACGGAAGGGCTCGCCCCAGTCGGGCAGCGGCCAGATAGTGAGCAGCAGCGCCACTATATAGGTCAGGGCCACGATCCAGTTGGCATGTCGACGGATGACGAAGGTGTTCATCGCGGCCGGCCGTGTGCGGGCTTTTTTGCCGCCGCGGGTGCGGGCTCGAGGGGCGGCTTGACCGCCGGCACGTAGAGCAGCACTTCGTGACCGCGGTCGAGTTCGGCAAGCGCTCGGGCTTTAACGGTCGCGAACGGGGCCGCCGGGTCGCGTTGCACGCGGGTCACCGTGGCGACGGGGAAGCCGGCCGGATAGTGGCCGCCGAGACCGGAGGTGACCAGTAGGTCGCCGACTTTGATGTCGGCGTTGTTGGGTAGATAGGGCAGGGTGAGCACGTCCACGCTGGCACCGCCCACCGCGAGCGTACGCACGCCGGTACGGTTGATTTGCACCTGGAGCGCCTGGCTCGGATCGGTAATGAGCGCGGCCTCGGCCGACACCGGATTCACGCGGATCACCTGGCCGACGATGCCGTGGGCATCGAGTAGCACCTCACCGTCAAACACGCCGTCGCGTGCGCCCTTGTCGATGGTGATCACGTGGCGGAACGGGTCCATATCGACCGACAGCAGACGTGCGGCCACTACGTGTCCGTCGATGCGCGCCCCGGCTTGCAGCATGGTACGCAGGTGCGCGTTTTCCTGCTCGAGTGCGGACAACTGTTGCAACTGCACGGCATTGGCGAGCAGCTTTTGCTGCAGCGCGCGGTTTTCCTGCAGCAGCGCAGTGTGCCCCGCCACCTGCGCGCTCGCCCAGTGGGCGAGGGCATAGGGCGCGTTGACCGCCACCTGGGCCGGGTACACGAGCGTCGCGAGTGCCGAGTGCACTTTGGCGAGATGACCGTTCTGGTGGTCGTAGAACATGAGCAGAATACAGACCGCGATCAGCAACAGCGCGCGTGGCGCACTCGCCGGAGCGCGGCTGAAGAGCCGCGGTACCGGCGTGCGACGCGACAGACCGAGCACCGCGTCAGCCGGCGCGCGGCGCTGTGCGCCGGGCGTTAAAGGCGTGCTTTGGACGAGCGTTCAAACACATCTCCGCGCAGCCGCTGGCTGGGGACCATTACCGGGAGAGGATTTTCCGGGGAGCGGGGCGCGGCTGCAAGCCGCCGGCGGGAGGCAGGGCCTATTCGACGGCAAACGTTTCCGGGCCGTATTCGTCGATGAGTTCCAGGACTTTGCCGCCCCCGCGCGCTACGCAGGTGAGCGGGTCGTCGGCCAGGATCACCGGCAGACCGGTCTCCTCGCGCAGCAGCCGGTCCATGTCGCGCAGCAGCGAGCCCCCGCCGGTGAGCACGATGCCGTTGCTCGCGACGTCGGCGCCGAGCTCCGGGGGCGTCTGTTCGAGCGCGGTCTTGACCGCACGCACGATGCCGGCCAGCGGCTCCTGCAGGGCCTCGAGGATTTCATTGCTGTTCAGCACGAAGCTGCGCGGCACACCTTCCGAGAGGTTGCGGCCCTTGACCTCGATCTCCTTGAGTTCCTTGCCCGGATAGGCCGAGCCGATCTCGTGCTTGATGCGCTCGGCGGTGGCTTCGCCGATCAAGGTGCCGTAATTGCGACGCACGTAGCTGATGATGGCGTCGTCGCATTTGTCGCCGCCGACGCGTACCGAAGCCGCATACACGATGCCGTTCAGCGAGATGACCGCGACCTCCGAGGTGCCGCCGCCGATGTCGAGCACCATCGAACCCTTGGCTTCGTTGACCGGCAGCCCGGCGCCGATGGCCGCGGCCATCGGTTCTTCGATGAGATACACGCGCCGTGCACCGGCACCGGCCGCGGATTCACGGATCGCACGCCGCTCGACTTGGGTCGCGCCGTAAGGTACGCATACCAGCACGCGCGGCGTCGGGCGAAAATAGCGGTTGCCGTGCGCTTTCTTGATGAAGTGCTTGAGCATCTGCTCGGTGACCGTGAAATCGGCAATCACGCCGTCTTTCATCGGGCGGATGGCGACGATGTTGCCCGGCGTGCGCCCGAGCATGCGCTTCGCTTCGGCGCCGTAGGCTTCGATGACCTTGTTGTGGTGCGCGAGATCCTCGCGGATCGCGACTACCGAGGGCTCGTTCAGGATCACGCCCTTGCCGCGCATGTAGATCAGCGTGTTGGCCGTGCCGAGATCGATGGACAAATCCGTGGAAAAAAAACCGCGCAGGCTTTTGAACATGGTTGTAGTGGTCTGCTCGCAGGACGGTGGGGCTACCCGCCAAAAAAGGCGCACTACTTTAGCAACCGCGGACCGCGGCAGCAAGCTCGTTTGTGCGATAATTCAGGCGTTTCCCGCGGGTTTTTGCTGCGGTGCTGCCGGGAGCAGGACATGGCATTGAGCACGGCCGAAGTCAATCACATCGCCGAGCTGGCGCGTCTCGGGATCAACGCGGCCGACGTCCCCGAGTATGTCCGTAACCTCACCCGCATTCTCGAATTCGTGGCACAACTCGAGCGTACGGATACCCGCGACGTCGCGCCGCTTGCGAGTCCCCTCGAGGAGGTGCAGCGGCTGCGCGTGGACGTGGTGAGCGACACGGGCAATCCGGCCTTGTTCCAGCAAAATGCGCCGCGTGTGGAAGCCGGACTCTACATCGTACCCAAGGTGATCGATTAACGGCGGGAGCGAGCGCGACCTGCCCGGCGCGTACGAACGCCGCAGGATTCTTGCAAGTCCTCTACAGCGCGGGGACATAGATGCCGGGAGCAGCCGGTCGCGATTGTTCTGAGTTTTGTGCGGCCTTCGAGTATCTCTCCGAAAATATATTTGCCATGCATGACCAAACGCTTGCCGGACTCGTGCGGGATCTTCAGGCACGCAAGAACTCCAGCGTGGAACTCACCCGCGAGTATCTCGCGCGCATTCAGCGTTTCAATCCCGAACTGAATGCCTTCATCACCGTGCTCGAAGAGCCGGCGCTCGTGGCGGCGCGGGCGGCGGATGCGCGCCTCGCCGAAGGCGGCGCGCCGCGGCTCACCGGGGTGCCGCTCGCGCACAAGGACATCTTCTGCACCGCAGGCGTGAAGACCAGTTGCGGCTCGAAGATGCTCGACAATTTCGTTGCGCCTTACGATGCTTATATCGTCGCGCGCCTGAAGGCCGCCGGCACTGTTCTGCTCGGCAAGACCAACATGGATGAGTTCGCCATGGGCTCGTCCAATGAAACGAGTTTCTACGGCCCGGTGAAAAATCCCTGGGATGAAACCCGCGTGCCCGGCGGATCCTCGGGCGGCTCGGCCGCGGCGGTCGCAGCGCGCCTTGCGCCGGCCGCGACCGGCACCGACACCGGCGGCTCCATCCGCCAGCCGGCGGCCTTCACGGGTCTCACCGGCATCAAGCCGACCTACGGACGGGTGTCGCGCTACGGCATGATCGCCTTTGCCTCGAGTCTCGATCAGGCGGGCGTGATCACCCAGACCGCCGAGGACGCGGCGCTGCTGCTCGGCGCGATTGCGGGCTTTGATCCGCGCGATTCGACCAGCGTCGATCGCCCGGTGCCGGATTATGCGGCGACGCTCACGCAACCGCTCGCCGGATTGAAACTCGGTTTGCCACGCGAGTTCTTTGATCCCGGTCTCGACGCGCGCGTAGCCGAGGCGGTGCACGCCGCCCTCAAGGTGTACGAGACGCTCGGTGCGCGGATCACGGACATCCGCCTGCCGAACTTCGGCCTGTCGGTGCCGACCTATTACGTGATCGCGCCGGCCGAGGCCTCGTCCAACCTGTCGCGTTTCGACGGCGTGCGCTTCGGTTACCGTTGCCAAGATCCGGTGGACTTGACGGACCTCTACACGCGCTCGCGCGGCGAGGGCTTCGGCGCCGAGGTCAAGCGCCGCATCATGACCGGTACCTACGTGCTCTCCGCCGGCTATTACGACGCCTATTACCTGAAGGCGCAGAAAACCCGCCGCCTGATCCAGGCGGATTTTCTCGCGGCCTTCAAGCAAGTTGATCTGATCGTGGGACCGATGACGCCGACGCCGGCCTTCAAGTTGGGCGAGAAGACCGCGGATCCCGTGACCATGTACCTGAACGATATTTACGCGAACGGCGTGAACTTGGCCGGCCTCCCCGGCCTGTCCATCCCCATGGGGTTCGTGAACGGTCTGCCGGTCGGCCTGCAGATCATCGGCAATTATTTCGACGAGGCACGCATGCTCGCGGCGGCGCACCAGTATCAGCGCGCGACCGACTGGCACACGCGCATAGCGAAGGGATTTGAGTGAAAGTGCTGCGTGCCGAGTACTGCGTGCGGCGTGAAGAAATTAGGTCGTTCTGGTTTGACGCAGCACTCCGCACGCAGCACTGGTGTAAATTTACTTGAGGAATCAGGTTAAACGCATGGAATGGGATACCGTCATCGGGCTTGAGATCCACACCCAGCTCTTGACCAAGAGCAAGATTTTCTCGGGCGCTTCCACGAGCTTCGGTGCCACGCCCAATACCCAAGCCTGCCTCGTGGACCTGGGCTATCCCGGGGTGTTGCCGGTGCTCAACGCCGAGGCCGTGCACATGGCGGTCAAATTCGGCACCGCGATCGGCGCACAAGTAACACAGCGTTCGGTGTTCGCGCGCAAGAATTATTTTTATCCGGATCTCCCCAAGGGCTACCAGATCAGCCAGTACGAGCTGCCGGTGGTTGCCAAAGGCAGCGTCGAGATCGAGCTTGCGGACGGCACCAGCAAGCGCATTGGCGTGACGCGCGCGCACCTCGAGGAAGACGCCGGTAAATCCCTGCACGAAGGCTTCGAGCACGTGAGCGGCATTGACTTGAATCGCGCCGGTACGCCGCTCCTCGAAATCGTCTCCGAACCGGACTTGCGTTCCGCGGCCGAGGCCGTGGTGTACATGAAGAAGATCCATTCGCTGGTGCGTTATCTCGGCATCTGCGACGGCAACCTGCAGGAGGGTTCGTTCCGCTGTGACGCCAACGTTTCGGTACGCCCGCGCGGCGATCCCAAGTTCGGCACCCGCACTGAACTCAAAAACATCAATTCGTTTCATTTCGTCGAGAAAGCCATCGAATATGAAATTGCCCGCCAGATCGAGGTGCTGGAAGGCGGCGGCACAGTGAAACTGGAAACCCGGCTCTACGACTCGAAGAAACACGAAACCCGCTCGATGCGCAGCAAGGAAGAAGCCAACGACTACCGTTATTTCCCGGATCCCGACCTGTTGCCGCTCGAAATCAGCGCGGCGTATATCGAAGCGGTGCGCGCGGCGCTCCCGGAGCTCCCGGACGCGAAGAAGCATCGTTTCGTCTCGCAGTACGGGCTCTCGGCTTACGATGCCTCGCTCCTCACCACGAGCCGCGAGCTTGCCGATTACTACGAGGCCGTGGTCAAGGCCGTGGGCGGTGAAGCCAAGGTCTGTGCCAACTGGGTGATGGGCGAGCTTGCGGCGGCGCTCAATCGCGACAATCGCGAGATCGGCGCGAGCCCGGTGACGGCTGCCGCGCTCGCGAGACTCATTCAACGCGTGCTCGATAACACCGTTTCCGGCAAGCTCGCCAAGGACGTGTTCGCCGCCATGTGGGCCGGCCAAGGCGAGGCCGATGCGGTGATTGCACAGCAAGGGCTGAAACAGATCACCGACGCCTCGGCCATCGAAAAGATCATTGATGAAGTCATGGCCAAGAATCCGGGGCAGGTCGCGGGTTACCGCGCCGGCAAGGACAAGCTCCTGGGTTTCTTCGTGGGCCAGGTCATGAAAGCCAGCCACGGCAAAGCCAACCCGCAGCAGGTCAATGAGCTCCTGAAGCGCAAGCTCGCCGGTTGAGCGTCTGCTCCGGTTGAAAGTGCCGACGGCCAGCCCCATAAAGGGCGCCATGCCAAAAATCTACCCAATGTCGGTCGAGTCAACTACCGCCGCAGAACACGACACGCTCAGGCGTTTCGTGTTCGAGCGCCTGCCGGTGCAGGGCCGGCATGTGCATCTGGACGCGAGCTGGCGCGCGGTGCTCGCGCATCAGGATTATCCGGCCGCGGTGCGCGGGCTGCTCGGTGAAGCCGTGGCCGCGGCTGCGCTGCTCGCCGCGACGCTCAAATTCGAGGGTACGCTAACCTTGCAGATCCGCGGCCGCGGGCCCGTGCATTTGCTCGTGGTGCAATGCAGCAGTGGTTCGCATTTGCGCGGCCTCGCGCATTGGCGCGGCGCGCTCGCGGAGCACGCGGATTTCCGTGAATTGGTAGGCGACGGCCAGTTGGCCCTCACCATCGAGCAGAGCCACGAGATCGAGCGTTATCAGAGCATCGTGGCCTTGCGGGGCAAGAGTCTCGCGCAATCAATCGAAGGCTATTTCGCCGATTCCGAACAACTGCCGACGCGCGTGTGGCTCGAGGCGGGGGCCGAATCGGCCGCGGGATTTTTGTTGCAGAGCATGCCGGACCGCGAGCCTGCGCCCGCGGATGCCTGGCAGCGCCTCACGCTGCTCGCCGGCACGCTCAAGCCCGAGGAGTTGTACGCACTTCCGGCCATTGCGCTGTTGCATCGCCTCTACCACGAAGACGATGTGCGCCTCTTCGCGCCCGTACCGGTGGCGTTTCGCTGCCAATGTTCGCGCGCGCGCATTGAGACGACGTTGCGTGGCCTGGGAGAAACTGAAGTGCGCGACATCCTGAAGGAACGCGGCGCCGTGCACGTCGACTGCGAGTTTTGCGGGCGCGGTTACGATTTTGACCGCGTGGATGTCGCGGCGCTTCTCAGCGCCGCTCCGTCGCAGGCTTCCGCGCTGCGCCACTGAGTAGCGGCATAAGATTCCATAAGATTCCGTAATCCCCGCGGGCGCCGCGATGCGTCTGAGGCTCGCGTGCACCGCCACCGCTTCACCCGCGCTCGCGGCCAGCGTCGCAGTTCAACCGGCAGGCGCGCCGGCCGGGTACGCCACGAAGTGGCCGGAGAAATCCGCGCACACGACTGTGTGATCGACGATCTGACACTGCAACTCAATACGCGCCTTGTGGCGGTGGTGCAGCGTGTCGAGGAAGGCCGCGATGGCCGCAGCCTGCGGCATCGGGCAATGCGCGCGCAGCGTGCTTGTGACCGGCCGCACGAACCGCATGTGGGATTGCGCAACCACGAGGTGGGTGTCGGATTCGGGCTCGAGCACCAACCACAGCAGACCTCAGCCAACGAGTGTTGCCAGAGCTTCGAGGCTGCCGCCGAAAGCCGAGTCTGCATGATTCAAGTTGGGCGCGAGCGGCGCAGTCAAACTCAAGCCATCCGCGTTCCACTGTTCAACGCGCACTTGCATGCAGCGCACCAGCGGAATGTTCGCGTGCAGATATTCTGCGAGTCGGTCGCTGGCTGCGGGATCTGTGAGCGTCGGCA
Organism: Gammaproteobacteria bacterium; assembly: GCA_050739335.1. Lineage (GTDB taxonomy): Bacteria > Pseudomonadota > Gammaproteobacteria > Natronospirales > REEB76 > REEB76. Next base: position 2,315 of record JBOIBB010000229.1, on the reverse strand, counting down.
AGTGCATCTCCGTTACCAAACCGCGACAACGCAGGCGTGCCTGGAGTTGCGCCAGGATCGACTGGAGGCGTGACGCCGGGACCAGCCAGGCACCGGGGCGGAGAATTTTCGCAGGGCGCGCTCCTGCAAAAGACCGATTATTCGCTGCCCGCGCTGGCGGGTGCGGCGAGGGTCGCGGTGGTGTATTGCTTCGCCAGCTTCTGGAAGCGCGGGTCGGTGCGCAGCGCCACGTACATCGGATTGATGGCGAGGTCGCTGCAGCCGACCGGGGTGGCCGGGCATGAGATTTCCAGCAGTTGCAGCGCGGGTGCGGTCTCACCGAGCGCGAGATAGAGCTGCAAGAGGTTGCCCGCGACATCCTGATTGGACTGGTGGCGGCTCAAATCCTTGAGTGCCGCGAGCGCCTCCGGGCGGAGTTTCGGATCGGCCAGCGCCCGATAGGTAAGCCGGCCCGCGGCGACCTGCTGCCGGTCGAGGTCGGTGGCGGGCTTGACCGCCGAGAAGGCGCTTTCGATCTTGTCGTTTTGGTGCCACTGCTGGTAGGCAAAGGCGAGGTAGAACGCGCTGTCCACGTCCTCGGGATCGAGCCGCAGCATGGCCTCGACCGCACGGATCTCTTGCGCCCAGTCGCCGAGGTCCTGGGCCGAGACCGCCAGATTGTTCCAGGCGGTGGTATGGGCGGGATCGAGCAGCGTGGCTTCCCGGTATTCCGCCAACGCGGCCTTCAATGGCAACACATTGCCGTAATCGAGATGCGCAGCCGCGTTGCTGGGATCGAGCGCCAGCGCCTTGCGGTATTCCTCCCGCGCCTTGGCGAAATCGGGCGGGTCGGCGTTGGCATCCGCGTTGCCCAGGGCCACCCAGGCATCGGCATCGCGCGGATCGAGCGCCAGCGCCTTCTCGGCTTCCGCGCGGATCGTCGGCAGCTTGGCCACAAGCGGCAGGTCGGAGTGTTCGGTCAGGTCGATCAGCGCGTGCGCAAGCTGCGCATGCGCCTCGGCGTACCTGGGATCGAGTTGAATCGCCTGCTCGAAATCCCGGCGCGCAGCGGCGAAGCTCGCGGCATCAGCCTTGTCCATGAGCGCGCGGCCCTTCAGCACCAGTTCGTGGGCTTCGGGGCTGTGGGTGCCGCCCGCGGGCAGGTCGGCCTGTGCGAACTTCACCTTCAGGGCCTCGGCGATCGCCTGCGAGACCTGGTCCTGCACCTGGAAGATGTTGGCGAAGGAGTCATCGTAGTGCTGCGACCACAGCTCGTAGCCGGTGACGGCGTTGACCAGCTCCACCACGATCCGCACCTGCCCGCCTTCGCGTTCGATGCTGCCGTGCAGGACATTGGCGACGTTCAGCGCCGCGCCGATGGCGCGGGCCGATTCGCCGGTGTTGCGGTATTTGGAAGCGGTATCCCACGCGATCACCCGCAGCGCCGGATTCTGGCCCAGCGCGCCGGTCAACTCCTCGGTGATGCCGTCGCTGAAGTATTGCTGCTTGGGATCGCCGGAGAGGTTCTTGAACGGCAACACCACCAGCGTGTCGGCGGGCGGGTTGAACCTCGCAGACGCGGCGGTGGCGCCGGTGGGCATACCGCGTTTGACGAAATAACCCGAGGCCAGCAGTGCCACTGCGACAACCAGCACACCGATGATCGCGAAATCCAGCTTGCGTCCGGTGCGGTGGGTGATCGACTCGTCCGGGACGACTTCGCTCTCGCGCTTGATCCCCTGCGGCGTGAACTCGTAGATCCAGGCAAACGCGATCCAGAACGGAAAGCCGATCACGCAGGCGATCACGAATGCGCGCATCGCCCAATTGGGCGCGTCGAACAGCGGCCCCAGTTGTGCGATGCCCTGCGACAGCGCCCATGCCGCGCCGGCATATAGCACGCCTGCACGCAGCACGTTGCGGCGTTTGAGCTCGCCTAGAAATGCCCCTGCCTTCACGCGGTCGGCCTGGATCGGATTGCATGAACCCGAATGGGAGTGGAGTGTACTGCCACAGGAGCCGTGCAAGCCTGCGGCGGCAGGCAGGAGTGCATACGGGATTCCTGCGGCTATTCGATGTGGATGCCGTCGCCGAGGATCGTCGGCCAGCAGACTCCCCGAAATCGGACAGTCGCTACCGACTGCAACGGGTCGCGTGGCGCCAGTCGCTAATCGGCCACAAGCGGTCAGCCGCCGCCGCTATCGGGTTGCCCGATAGCGGACTTTGAAAATTCCTGCCGATTGCGGATCACACGTTCCTCGTCGCCACCACAGGTGGCACCCCTGCTGCACGCAAAGCTGGCCCCAGCACAGCAATCTGACCGAGCAGCCACAGCA
>JBOIBB010000228.1:0-1829 GCA_050739335.1 Gammaproteobacteria bacterium | reverse complement strand
ACGCTCGCACCGTGGCTGGCCGCGGCAGTCGCCATCGCGCTTGGGCTTGCCGCGATGCTCGCCGCACTGATCCCGGCGCTGCGGGTGTCGCACACGGAACTTGCCCACAGCCTGACGCAGTAGGCCGGCATGAGTCGGCGCGCAGGTTCACGAAATCGAGATGATTGGGTGCTCCCCATTCCGATGTTAGAACCGCGCGCCAGCCTTGGGCTATGATTGAGCCATTGGAGGTATGAGCCATGCAGCAAACGTACACGGCTATCGTGAAGCAAGACGCAGGCGCCTGGATCGGTTGGGTCGAGGAGGTCCCTGGCGTCAACTGTAAAGGCGCAACGCGGGCGGAGCTACTGGAATCCTTGCGAGTAACGCTCGCCGAGGCCATCGAGTTCAATCGCGCCGATGCACGCGGCGCAGCAGGCGAAGGTTACGAGGAACTGGCCGTCGCGCCGTGAAGCGGCGCGCCCTGCTCGCACACCCGCAAGCCAACGGCTGCAGTCTGTTGCGCGAGGGCGGCAATCACTCGTGGTGGGTTCATTCCGCATCTGGTAGGCGAAGCGCCGTTCCCAGACACAACGAGGTCAACAACCACCTTGCACGCAAGATTTGCCGCGACCTCGGCATTCCCGAGCCAACGCGGTTTTAACACGTCAATGCAGCGGACGTTCCTGACGTGCCGCCGCTGATTTCCGGCGTCAATCATCTCGACGCTGTACGCGCGTTCGAAAATGCCGGTCAGAGCAACCACATTGTGATATCGGACGGCATACGTATTCTCATCATTCCGCGGCATAATCCGATCAATGCCTACACACCAGGTGGTCTCCTGCGCGACGTGGGCGCTTTGCTTTCATCAAGATAACCATTCTCCATGTAGGTCAGCATAAGACGCGCAGCGCCATTGCTGACATTCAATCGGTCGGAAACGCACGTACGCGCACGCCGGAACACGGGCCCGGAGTATTCACACACACTGTGTTACGATGTGTTCTACCGTGTCAATCGAGAGCCAGCTATGACCACTACCACCTTGTCGCTACGCATTGACGAAGATTTGCGGGAGCAACTTGCACGTCTTGCCGATGCCACGGATCGCCCCATGAATTACCACGCGACCGCCGCGCTGGAAGCCTACCTCGCAGTGCAGGAGTGGCAGGTGCAGGGCACCCGTGAGGCGCTTGCCGAAGCTGAAAAGGACAACCCCCGCGCGGAACAAACAAAAGTCCGCGAATGGGTCGAATCCTGGGACACCGATACTGAGGCGAAGCCTCCCTTGTGAGAATTCATTGGCAACGGCTCGCCATCGCCGATCTGCAGAAAGTGCGCCGTTACATCGAACGGGACAATCCACATGCGGCGAGAGCCGTGGTATTGCGGATACTCGATGCAGTGGAGCTGCTTGCGCTTACGCCAGGGCTGGGTCGTCCGGGGCGCGTACCGGGAACACGCGAACTGGTGGTGAACGATACGCCTTACATCGTTCCCTATCGCGTGCGCAACAACGAAGTGGACGTACTGCGGGTTTATCATCATGCGCGTAGCTGGCCGGGATTGCTTTAATAGGAATCGGGATAAGCCGTTGCGCGTCTTGATTGACGTAGCGCACATATCGTATTGGCACGATGGCCACAGCGCGGGTCTGCAACTGAAAAGCCCCGCCGCGACGATCAATCCCGCGGCAAGATTCGATCCAGAACGGACTCCCGGCAATGCGATCCCATGTCTAAACCGCTGATCCTCATTGCCGACGACCAGGCGGACGTGCGCCAGGCGTTGTCGTTGCTGCTGAAGGATTCAGGCTACGAAATCACGACCGCGGCAAGTCCGGCCGA
>JBOIBB010000227.1:0-6930 GCA_050739335.1 Gammaproteobacteria bacterium | reverse complement strand
CCGGTCACCGGCCGTGCGCGTACTGCCGCCGGCCGCGCTACCGGGAATTCAAGCGTGCCTGGTGCGCAGCGAATATGGCGCTCCTTGAGATGGCCGATCCGCGCGCGAGCTGGATTGATGCCGAGCTGCACCAAGAGCGGGTGACGCGCAGGCGTGCAAAAGTGATTTACACCGCGCTCTTCAGTGATTTGCCGCCTGGTACTTTCATCGTGCTCAATGCGATGCCGTACCTGCTGTGGCAGGGCCGCCTGTTCCCCTGGGCACACTTCGGCTACCGGCCATCTCGTCCGATGCTGACCGCGAGCGCGCAGGTCGGGGTGCTCACGCCGCGGTCGATCGTCGCCATGTTCGCGGAGGGATTCACGCCCGAGGTGCACGCGTCGGCCGGCGACTGAACACACATTTCACCCGTGCGCGTAAAATATGCGTATTCGCGAAAACGGGAGATTGATGCGATGAACGCAAAACTTGTGACCGGCGTGATTTGTGCGAGCGTGGCCTTGGCCGCGGGTGCGGCGTTTGCCCGGAATGGCAGCGGACCGCCCGAGGCCACTACCCACATGATGTCCGGCCGCACGACGTCGGGCGGAATGATGTCCGGCATGCACGGAGGAGTGATGCACGGCATGATGAACAACATGATGTCCGGCGCCAACATGTTCGGCGGGCCGATTTACCGCGGTGCGCCGGCCTTGGATGTTACGGCCGCGTTGGTCCAGGCGGGCGGAGGTGCCGAGAATTTCAGTTTCTCTCAAGCGCTGGTGTCGATGCTGGGCGAGAAGACCGTGAACGCAGAAGTCGCGAAGCTCACGGCGCAGTACGGCAAGGAGGAGGTCAATACCTTTATCACGGGCATGACCTATGCAATCAAGGACGGTTTGAGGCGCGCCACGGAGGCCGGCATCACGCTTCCGTCTGCACCCGCGAGTCTGCACGGTGAAGCCTTGGCACAAGCGCTCGTCTCGGCCGGGACGGCTCCAGACGATGTCTGGTGGTCCGGTTATCTCTTTGATCACGCCCTCTCGCACCGGCTGCACAACCGCGTGATGATGGACATCAACATGCAGGTGAGCCCACAAGCCGACCTCGTGACGCACAAGCTTTTGAACCGGGCGATGTTTGACTTGGCGCAGGCGCTTGGCCACAAAAGCATCAAGCTCGCGTCGCTGCATTGAGCGCGGATCGAGGACTGAGTCTCAAGATCGTGCAGGGCAGTGCGCTCCGCCTGGAGCCGCACAGTGCCGGTCAACTGTACTCAGCCCGGCGGCAAGACTGAGCCTGAACGGCTTACCCATGTTTTTTCACGGGCCATCGGTAGCTTCGCAGGCTACGCGCTGCGGTTGCCGCCGCGCAATTCGCACTCCGGCCTGGGAAATTGAAAGTCTTGGTGGCCTCGGTGCGGGCGTTCAAGTCAAGAACATGAGCGCGAAATAAGCGCATGCGTATCTGGTTGCCGATTATTCTCGCGCTCGCCTGGCTGTACACAGTGTTGCGCTGCGTGTACTTCTTGCCGCTGCACCTGCCGCTGCGCGCGCTCGTGGCACTCGTCCTGTTTGTGATCGCGGAACATTATCTCTTGATACGCCGCTGGTTCGGCTCACTCGCCTCGCCGGAACTCCCGCGGGCCGTGTTGTTCACCCTCACCTGGTTGTTTGGCACATTTGTGCTTATCTTTGTATTGCTCGTGTTGCGCGACTTGGCGGGCCCCTTGGTGTTGGCGGTGGTGCCACACGTGGGGCTCATCGTGTTGCGGGACCCGCGGATTTCCTGGGCGATCGCCGTGCTCGCGGCTTGCCTGGCGTTCGTGGGCGTGTGGCAGGCGGTGAAGGTACCGAACGTAAAGACAGTTGGGGTCGATCTCGCCGGATGGCCGCGCGCGTTTGAGGGCTACCGGATCGTGCAGCTTTCGGACTTGCATCTGAGCCGATTGTTGCCGGCGCGCTGGGCGAGGGCGGTGGTGGACGGGGCCAATGCACTGGGAGCGAACTTGATCGTCATTACCGGTGATCTCGCCGACGGCAGTGTCGCCGCGCGGGCAGCCGATGTCGCGCCGCTTGCTGACTTGCGTGCGCCTGACGGCGTACTGGTGATCGCGGGGAACCACGAGTATTACTCCGGTTACCGCGCGTGGTTGCAGGCGTACCGGGGCCTCGGGTTGCGCATGCTCGAAAACGAACACGTCGTGATCCAGCGTGGCGGCGGGGCACTCGTCGTCGTGGGTGTGACCGACCGCCAGGCGGTCACCTTTGGCGAGCCCCGTCCCGATTTGGCGGCGGCGCTCGCTGGTGTAACACGGGCGGGCGCAATTGTCCTGCTGGATCACCGGCCCGGAAGGGCGCGCGCGAACGCGCGCGCGGGAGCGACGCTCCAGCTCTCAGGGCATACGCACGGCGGACAGATCCTTGGCTTGAGCCTGTTCGCACGGCGCGAACGGTGGCTTTGTGTCGGGGCTTTACCGCGTCGGCGGCCTGCGGCTTTACGTTAGCAACGGCACGGGGCTCTGGAGTGGCTTTGCTCTGCGGCTTGGCCGATCCGCCGAAATCACGCAGCTCGTGCTGCGCAGCGCGCCAGCCGCATAAAGTCCGTATCTAGCGCCATGCAGCCGGGGGGCGTGCGCTCGCCTGAAATTTGAATGTCCTGGTCTTCCCGGATGATCCATCCTTGAAACTCGGGAGCCATGAGCCGCCTGCCCGTGTTGGCTTTTTACCCGTTGCTAGACTTGAAATTTACTAAATGGTCAACTATATTGTGGACCATGGGTAGAGTAAGTAACGCCAAAGAACGCCTGATGGACGCTTCAACCACGCTGACCTGGCAAATGGGGTACAACGCGGTGACAGTGGACGCCATTTGCGAGCGCGCCAGCGTCAAGAAAGGCAGTTTCTATCATTTTTTCAAGTCGAAAGCGGATCTCGCTATCGCTGCGATGGAGAACGCGTGGCAGACACGGAGCCGCCCGAGCTTGGACGCCATGTTTTCCGCGAGCATCCCGCCTTTGGAGCGCATAAAGCGGTACTTTGAATATCTCTATCAGCGCCAGCTTGATGAGATGAAGGAAACCGGAGGCTGTGCGCTCGGCTGCCCATTCTTTAGCATTGGTATGGAAAGCGGTGGTTTGGAGCCGGAGGTTTGGCACGCTTCGCAGAAATACGTGAAGCGAAAGCGCAAATACCTGGAGGCGGCCATCCGAGACGCTCAAGCCGAGGGCTCAGTCGAGATATCCAGCGTGGAAGATGCCGTACAAGGATTGCAAGCGCTGATGGAAGGAGCACTCGCACTTGCGCGGGTGCAGAACGATCCGGAGCCGCTACGCAAGCTTTATAAAGAAGCTCTGCGCTTGATCGGTGCCAAACAACTTGCAACGACCACGTAGTTGGAACTGTTGGCAGGAAATATCAGTTTCTCTTTTTTTATCAACGACTTGACTAGATAGTCAACTATTATGCAAACAGGAGTGGTAAAGATGAGCCCCGCAGATCATAAAAGTCAGAAGCAGGAAAAGCCGTCTGCTTCTTCCCACAGGCGGACGCGATACTTCTTATTCGTGTTTCTGGTGCTACTCGTAGCCACTGAATGGTTGTCCCGAGTTGGAGCCACGACCTTGCCGGAGGCTTTTGCCCAGGCGTACGCGAGGAATGCCACGATCCAAGCGGGCGACGCGCAGTTACGCGCGGCCGGGTTCGGCGTGGAGTCTGCAAAATCCGGATACAAGCCGCAGATCAGCTTCGAAGCCGGCATCGGCACGGCCCACAACGACGTAGCCTCGCCACTGTTCCCGATCAGCACCTATCCGATGAACACCAGGACGGCCGGGGTGGTAATCACCCAGCCGCTTTACTCGGGCGGTCAGACGGCTTTCGGGGTGAATGCTGCACGCGCGACCGAATCCGCAGAACGTGCCCAATTGAACGCCACCGAGGAGCAGGTGTTTCTCAAGGTCGTGCGCTCGTTCGGCGACGTGGTGCGTGATCGCGCCGTGCTCGCGCTGGAGCAGAACAACCTCGACGTACTCGACAAGCAGTTGCAGGAGACACAGGCGGAATTGCAGAACGGTGAAGTCACCCATACCGACCTCGCGCAGGCCGAGGCACGGTTGGCGGCTGCCCAGGCGTCGCTTATCCAGGCGCAGGGGTCGCTGACCGAGTCGCGCGCAGCGTATCTGCGCACGGTGGGTGTTGAACCGCAGGGGCTCGAGCAACCGCCCCTGCCTGCGTCTCTCCCGGGGAGCGAAGAGCAGGCGGTGCAGCTTTCTGCGCAAAACTTTCCGGTACTCGCCGCGCGCTATCTGCAGAACGCAGCCGAACAGGATGTGCAGATGACCAATGCCAAGCGGCGCCCCCAAATCGCGCTCACCGGGCAGTTGCTCGAGGCGCGCGATCCCGAGATTGGCTTCAGCCGCATAGACACGCGCTCCATCATGCTCACGCTGTCAGTACCGATTTATTCGGGCGGGGCACTCAGCGCCGAGAAGCATGCCGCGGAACAGCGCGCCGCAGCCAGATACGACGAACTTACGGACGTTCAGCGCGAGGCTCGGCTCGAAGCGGTCAATGCGTGGCAAGCATTGCAAACGGCGAACGCCAGGCTCAGTGCCATTCAGAGCGAGGTGCAGGCCGAGCAGATCGCGGCGCGCGGTGTGCGCGCCGAGCAGGAAGTGGGCAAACGCACGACCCTCGATGTACTGAATGCGGATCAGGAGCTTCTGAATGCGCGCGTGGACCTGATTCGTGCTCAACGTAATCAACTGGTGGCGGCCTATGCGCTGCAGGCTGCAACCGGGCAGCTCACGAGGAACGCTTTGGACTTTCAGTCAGAGAGCGATGGCCAGTCCCGTACCCAGGACCAAACAGGCGGCTGGCACAGATGATTCTTTTTTTCTCAACGATTTGACCAATCAGTCCACTATCTAACCTTTTTTATTGGCAGGAGAAATCACGTGACCGAGAAAGAACATTCAGCTAATCAACCAGAGCAGCAACACGGCCCGCGGCGCAGACGCACCCGTCGCATCGCACTCGCAAGCCTTGCCGCGGTGTTTGTCCTGCTGGCCAGCGCTTATGGCGGCTACTGGACAAGCGTGGGGCGTTTTCACCAGTCCACGGACGATTCTTACGTCGCCGGCAACCAAGTCGCGGTGATGACCCAGGAACAGGGCACCGTCGTCGCGGTGCTGGCCGACGACACCATGCGCATCCGTCGTGGCCAGACGCTCATTCGACTGGACGACAGCAATGCGCGTATCGCGCTTGAGCGCGCCGAAGCGCAACTTGCCGCGGAGGTCCGCGAGATCAGCGCACTCCACGCGACACAGAGTCAATTGCAGGCGCAAGTTGCCGAGCAGCAGGCAACCTTGGCGTTGACGCAGCGCAACCACGTGCGCGACCAGGCGATGCACAAACTCGGCTATTACTCCACCCAGAATCTCGAGCACAGCGCCACGCAAGTGGACATCGGCCGGCAAAGGGTGACAGCCGCGGAGCAGGCGCTGCGCGCAATGCGGGCACGCTTGCAAGGCGACCGTATTGCCGACAATCCGCAAGTCCGTCTCGCCGTCGCACAAGTGCGCACGGCCTGGTTGGCGCTTCAGCGCACCCGCATCGTGGCGCCAGTCTCGGGGCTCGTCGCCGAGCGCAGTGTCCAAGTCGGCGAGGATGTCAGCCCCGGATCCGCGCTGATGGCGATCGTGCCCATCAATCAATTGTGGGTCGAGGCCAACTTCAAGGAATCCCAACTCGGCAGCATCCGCGTCGGCCAACCGGCCGACATGCACTCCGACATGTTTGGCAACTCGGTAACCTTCCACGGCCGTGTACTCGGCGTCGGGGCTGGCACCGGCAGCGCCTTTTCGTTGCTGCCGCCGCAAAACGCCACGGGCAACTGGATCAAGGTCGTGCAGCGGGTTCCCGTGCGCATCGGTATCTCGCAGGCGGATCTCACTCGCCATCCGTTAAGGATTGGCCTGTCCATGGACGTGACCGTCGAGACGGGCCGCGACGCTCACACCGCCCGAGGCGAAATCGTCGATCCGGGTACCTACGAGACTACGGTATATGACACGCAGTCCGACGGTGCGCAACAGCTCATAGCCCGCATTATCCGGGACAACAGCGGCGGAAAGTCATCCGCACAAGCTCTCGCCGTGGCCCAGTCCGGCGCCAAGCTGGGAGACGGCCGTGGCAACTAACCAGCCGCCGCTCACCGGCTTGCGGCTGCTGCTGCTGACGGTCGGAGTTTCACTCGGCTTGTTCATGAATATTCTGGACACGTCGATCGCCAACGTTGCGATTCCGACGATCGCGGGCAATCTGGCGGTCAGCCCCGACCAAGGCACCTGGGTCATCACCTCCTTCGCGGTCAGTCTCGCGATTTCCGTGCCCCTGACCGGCTGGCTTGGAAAGCGCTTTGGCGAGGTGCGGCTGTTTCTCGTCGCGACACTGCTGTTCGCGCTCTTTTCTTTGCTCTGCGGCCTCTCGGTGTCGCTTCCGATGCTGATCGTCTTCCGCGTGCTGCAAGGCGCGGTGGCGGGACCCATGATCCCGCTTTCGCAAAGCCTGCTGATGATGAACTATCCGTCGGAAAAGCATGCGACGGCGATTTCCATCTGGGGCATGATCGCGGTGGTCGCGCCCGTGGTCGGGCCCGTGCTCGGCGGCCTGGTCACCGACGACTACAGTTGGCGCTGGGTCTTCTACATCAACGTGCCCATCGGTCTGATCGCAGTGGCACTCACCGCCTTCACGCTGCGCGGCCGCGAAACCGCAAAAGAGCATGTACCGCTGGACAAGCTGGGCCTTGCGCTGCTGATCATCGGTGTCGCGAGCCTGCAGATCATGCTCGACAAGGGCAATGAGCTTGCGTGGTTCTCCTCGACCACGATTTGCGCGCTCGCCGCGATCGCAGTCGTAACGTTGAGCTTCTTCGTGGCCTGGG
>JBOIBB010000226.1:0-4561 GCA_050739335.1 Gammaproteobacteria bacterium | reverse complement strand
CCGTTAACCCGTTGTACGCTCCACTCCACACTCGCGCGGATTTCGAGCTGCTGGCAAAGAAATACACCAGCGCAATCCCGGACTAGTTGCCCGCCGCTGCCGCCACGCCCATGTGCAACACTCGGTGCAGCAACGCTGTAGATTTCGGTCGTAGCGTTGTCAGGTCGGGCGTCGTATGCGTCCGCCCGCGCAGAGATAACTCTGCCGTGAGGTCTTGCTACTGAGCGTGCGCTTGCGCTGCTCGCTGCGCCGCCCGCGCCGGTCTTGTTGCTTGAAACGCCGGAGCTTGGCCTTGGAACCCAGGCCGTCGCGCCAGGTGCCATTTTTGAACACCTGCTGGTAACCACCACTCAAAACCTGGAACGGCCGCCGGATCTTGCGCATGTGATCGAAGCGTACCGTTCCCGGCTTGTGGAATTCCTCGAAGTAGGACGGGTACACAAAATTGCTCATGGGAATGCCGCACACCTTGAACCACAGCTCTTCCACGGGATCGGCAGTCTCGTAGGCGTACACCGCCTTGGGATCGGGACCGGTGGTCAGCAGGTTCATCGCCGGGTCGACGAGCATCTCGACGAGCTCGTGCGAGGCGGTCACGCTCACGCGTTCACCGTTGGCAAGCGTCGGCCGCACGAATACCCGGGAATAAGGCAGGCCCTGCGGAGTGACGTCGTGCACGCCAAGAAGATCACCGTCGCCGGCCGCGGCGGAGTCAATAAATCCAAGTGCCCAGAACCCCCTGCGGAAACCCCTAGTCTTGACCAACTTCGCGGGCGTACCCCAGACCGGCGCCACGTAGTGGTCGACGTATTCCTGCAAAGCGATGATGAGCGCGTCGAAGTCCACGCCGAGCGTCGTGGTCGACCGGTTGAAGCAGCCTATGGTGGGAACTTCACCCTGATTGAACGCGCCGGAACGGCGCAGCCTTTTTGGATGCTCCCGACGCGGGGAGCGTTTTGATTGATTCGCGCGAGCCATGCGGCCCTCCTTGGCAAGCATACTGACGACAGGCCCGGAGCATAGCCAAAACCGGCGCAACTGTCAGCCCGATGACGCCCCGTAGATAACGCAGAGCGTCAGGCGTTCGCAGCTTTGACCGATTTTGGTCGGGCCTTGGTGAACTCCAGGCTTCCGTTGCGTACATCCACGCGCACCACGTCGCCCGCGCCGAACTCACCCGACAGGATCTTCTGCGCGAGCGGATTCTCGAGGTACACCTGAATCGCACGCTTCAAGGGGCGCGCGCCGTAAACCGGATCGTAGCCGGCGTTGCCGAGACGATCGAGCGCCTGGTCGCTCACTGCGAGGCTGATTTCGCGCTCGGCCAAGCGCTTCTCGAGCAACGCGACCTGGATATGCGCAATCGCGCGAATCTGGTCCTGTCCCAGCGGACGGAACACCACGCTCTCGTCGATGCGGTTCAGAAACTCCGGTCGGAAGTGCTGCGCGACGATTTCCATGACCGCCGCGCGCATGCGCGTGTAATTCTCCTCGGTCGCGCCGGCGGTGGCACCGGCGCCGGTTCGAGCCTGGGCTGCAACCGCCATTTCCTGGATCACCTGCGAACCCAGGTTCGACGTCATCACGATCACGGTGTTCTTGAAATTTACCGTGCGGCCCTGACCATCGGTGAGGCGCCCGTCGTCGAGCACTTGCAACAGCACGTTGAAGACATCGGGGTGCGCCTTTTCGACTTCGTCGAGCAGGATCACGGAATACGGGCGACGGCGCACCGCTTCGGTCAAATAGCCGCCCTCTTCGTAACCGACGTAACCCGGCGGCGCGCCAATCAAGCGTGCGACCGAATGCTTCTCCATGAATTCACTCATGTCCACGCGCACCATCGCATCCTCGCTGTCAAACAGGAACCAGGCGAGCGCCTTGGTGAGCTCGGTCTTGCCGACGCCCGTCGGCCCGAGGAACAGGAAGGAACCGGAGGGCCGGTTGGGATCCGAAAGTCCCGCACGCGAACGGCGAATCGCGTTCGCGACCGCGCGCAGCGCTTCGTCCTGGCCCACGACGCGGGTCTTGAGCGCGTCTTCCATGCGCAGCAGCTTGTCCTTTTCACCTTCGAGCATCTTGGCGACCGGAATTCCGGTCCAGCGCGACACGACCTCGGCGATTTCTTCCGCCGTTACCCGGTTGCGCAACAGCTTGGTCGGCTGATTTTCGCCTGAGCCCGCCTGCTTGAGTTTCTTCTCCAGTTCCGGAATGCGGCCGTATTGCAGCTCGGACATGCGCCCAAGATCGCCGGCGCGGCGCGCGGCTTCGAGTTCGGTGTGGACCTTTTCCAGGGATTCCTTGAGTTGCGCCGCGCCCTGCACCGAGGCCTTCTCGGCCTTCCAGACTTCCTCGAGATCCGAGTATTCGCGCGCGAGCTTGGTGATTTCCTCTTCGAGCGTCGCCAAGCGCTTCTTCGAGGCCTCGTCTTTTTCCTTCTTGAGGGCTTCGCGTTCGATCTTGAGTTGGATCAGCCGCCGGTCGAGCTTGTCCATGACTTCCGGCTTGGAATCGATTTCCATGAGGATGCGCGAGGCGGCCTCGTCGATGAGATCGATGGCTTTGTCCGGAAGTTGCCGGTCGCTGATGTAACGATAGGAGAGCGTGGCGGCCGCCACGACCGCGGGATCGGTGATCTCCACGCCGTGGTGCACTTCGTAACGCTGTTTCAAGCCACGCAGGATGGCAATCGTATCTTCGACGCTCGGCTGATCGATCAGCACTTTCTGGAACCGCCGTTCGAGGGCGGCATCCTTCTCGATGTACTGGCGATACTCGTCGAGCGTGGTGGCGCCCACGCAATGCAGCTCCCCGCGCGCCAACGCGGGCTTGAGCATATTGCCAGCGTCCATCGAGCCTTCGGCTTTGCCGGCGCCGACCACGGTATGGATTTCGTCGATGAAGAGAATGATGCGGCCTTCCTGCTTGCCGATGTCCTTGAGCACGGCCTTCAAGCGCTCTTCGAATTCGCCACGGAATTTGGCGCCTGCAATGAGCGCGCCCATGTCGAGCGCGAGCACGCGTTTGCCCTTCAAGCCCTCCGGCACTTCGCCGTTTACAATGCGCTGTGCCAGGCCTTCGACAATGGCGGTCTTGCCGACGCCCGGCTCGCCGATCAGCACCGGGTTGTTCTTGGTGCGCCGCTGCAGCACCTGGATGGTGCGGCGGATTTCGTCGTCGCGGCCGATCACCGGGTCGAGCTTGCCCTGTTCGGCGCGCTGCGTGAGGTCGATGGTGTATTTCTCGAGCGCCTGGCGCTTTTCTTCTGCATCCTGGTCGGTGACGTTCTGGCCGCCGCGCACTTCCTCGACCGCCTTCTCCACGACCGCCTTGGTGGCGCCCGCGTCGCGCAGCGCATCACCGAGCGCGCCCTTGTCGTCCAGGGCGGCGAGCAGAAAGAGTTCACTGGATATGAATTGATCCTTGCGCTTCTGCGCGAGCTTGTCGGTGACATTCAAAAGCCGGTTCAGATCGTTCGAAACCTGCACCTGGCCTTCGTTGCCGTGCACTTCGGGCAGGCGCTCGAGCGCGGTCTCGAGCTCAGCACGCAGCCGGTTGAGGTTTACGCCGGCCTTGGCAAGAATCGGCTGCACGCTGCCGCCTTCCTGGTCAAAGAGCGCCAACATCAAGTGCAGCGGTTCTATATAGGCATGATCGTGGCCCACGGCGAGCGACTGGGCATCGGCCAGGGCCATCTGAAATTTACTGGTAAGTCGGTCGGGGCGCACTTAAAGGTCCTCTCGCGGAACGTTGGTCAAGATTACGCCAGAGATGGGGCGGGTCGCAGCGTTTTCAATCGCGATCCGCCACGCTGCGGCCGAGCCAAGCTGCCGTCAGTCGCAAACGCGGTAGTCGGCTCGGCCCGTGGCGGCTCCGCATCCCGCCAGCGTACAATCGCGCGCCCCGCGGCTGCAGCGGGCGATTTATTGAAGTCAGAACCGTGATACGTATCGAATCCCTGTCACTGCAGCGCGGCACCAAGCTCCTGTTCGAGCAGGCCAACGCCGCCGTGAATCGCGGCGAAAAGGTGGGCCTCGTGGGAGCGAACGGCAGCGGCAAATCCACCCTGTTCGCCTTGCTGCGCGGCGAACTGCAGGCCGATGGCGGAACCTTAAGCCTGCCCGCCGGCTGGCGCATTGCGCACCTTTCACAAGAAATCCCGTCAACCGAGCGCCCGGCGCTCGACTATGTGCTGGATGGCGACGTGCAGTTGCGCGCAATCGAGGCGCGCATCGAAGCCGCACGGGCCCGGCACGACGGCACCGCCGAGGCGCGTGCACACGCGGAATACGGCGACGCCGACGGCTATACCGCCGAGGCGCGTGCCGCCAGTCTATTGCTGCGACTCGGCTTCCGAGTCAGCGAAACCCATCAGCGGGTGGCGAACTTCTCCGGCGGTTGGCGCATGCGGCTGAATCTCGCCCAGGCGCTCATGTGCCGCTCAGACCTGCTGTTGCTCGATGAGCCCACCAATCACCTGGACCTCGATGCCATCGACGGGCTGGAGGATTGGCTGCAGCATTACGCCGGCACCCTCATCGTCATCTCGCACGATCGGGAA
>JBOIBB010000225.1:0-7596 GCA_050739335.1 Gammaproteobacteria bacterium | reverse complement strand
TCGGACATGTAGATGTAGCCGATCTGGCCATCCGAGAGCTGGCTCACTTCCGCGCGATTATGGTCGATCCAGGCTTTGAGGCGGATGTCGAGCTCGTTGGGTATGGTTCTCACCAGAACCCGCTGTGAGTTTTTGCCGCTCGCGTTGTCGGCAACCGTGAGCCACACGTCCCGATCGGCGGTATTGACGAACAGATTGTAGGGATTGGCCGGCGCCTTGAGTTCGTGGCCGTTGACCGCGAGCAGGTAATCACCCGCGTTGACGTTCACGCCCGGCTCGGTGAGAGGCGAACGGTAATTCCCGCGGGTGTTGTCACCGGGATAAATTTCCTTGAAGTAATAGCGGCCGGAATTTTCATCCAGTCCGAAGTCCACGCCCAACAAACCGGTCGGTGTGCGGTGCACGGAGTAATCCATGTCGCCGCCGCCGACGTAGGTATGCGAATTGCTGAGTTCGCCGATGGTTTGGCCGATGAAGTAATTCAAGTCTTCGCGCGAGCCCATGAGCGGCAGGAGCTTGCTGTACTTGGCCTGCACCGCATCCCAATCCACGCCGTTCATCTCGCGGTTGACGAAGAAATCCCGGTACAGCCGCCAAGCCATGTGATACATCTCGTTCCATTCCTGCACCGCGTTGACCTCGGCCCACATGTGCGAAGTATCGAGCGGCGCAGGCTTGGCGCCGGGCTTGGCATCCAGCGTGAACAGCCGGTTGTCGGGGGTGTTGTAGAGGATGGTGGATCCGTCGGCCGACAGCGTCCAGCCGTAAAAACCGCTGCCCAGCACCTGGTCCTCGCGCGTGGCCAGATTGTAGACATGCAGCTCCGGCTGCGTGCCCGGGAGCGGCCCGGCGATCATCTGGTTGGGCACGGTGCTGTAGAACACCTGGCCGGGGGTCGCCGCGAGCCCGCTGATGTTGGACGCGGGAATCGGCAACGGCACGGCGCGCGCCATCAAACCGTCGAGATCAATGGCAATCGGCATGCGGTTGCCGGGTTTCCATGCAGCGGATTTCGGTTCCGGCTTTTCCAAAAGCGTGCCTGCGTCATCGCGCGGTGCGAACGGCGAGGGCTCGGCTTTCGTCAGCGTGGTCACGTACACGCCGGTCATCTGCAGGGTCGCGATATTGAACTCGCTCTGGCTGAAGGTCGGATTTTCATGGCGTGTCGATACGAAGTACAGGTATTTACCCGCCGGATCGAACACCGGGCTCTGGTCGTTGTTCATGGGCGAGCTGATGAGTGTCGCTTTGGCCTCGGCCAGGTTGTAAAGATAAATCTGGCGCATCTGGCTCGCGCCAGTGATGCTGTAGGCGAGCCAGCGGCCATCCGGCGACCAACTGTAGTCGTGCATCTCGTTGTATTTGTCCTGCGCGACTTGCGTGAGCTTGCGAGTCTTGATGTCCAGGATCCACAGGCGATGTTCGTTGTCCGAGAACGCGAGTCTGTCGCTACCCGGCGACCAAGTGGGACCGTAGAAATAGCCGGTCTTGAAATCCGTCACGATCTGTTGTGGGCCGGAATTGTCCGCAGGCCGCACGGCCAACTGGTCTTCGCCGGTGATGTCGGTGGCGTAGGCGATCCATTTGCCATCCGGCGACCAGGCCGGGTATTCCTCTTCGGCATTCGAGGTGTGGGTGAGATCGATGCTCGGTCCGTGCGCGCGCGGCAGCGACCAGATGTCGCCGCGTGCCTGCAAGAGCGCGCGCTTGCCGTTGGGTGAGAGCGCCAGGTTGGTGTCACCGGCGGTGTCCATGAACTGGATGTATTTCGATTCATCCACCCAGCGTGCGCCGGTGCGCGTGCCATCGTCGGGTACGCTCACGTCGAGCTTGTGTAACTGCTCGGACGGCAAGTCCATCACGTAGAGATCGCCGCTCTCCTGGAACACGATGCCGGTGTCGCC
Source organism: Gammaproteobacteria bacterium (assembly GCA_050739335.1). Lineage (GTDB taxonomy): Bacteria > Pseudomonadota > Gammaproteobacteria > Natronospirales > REEB76 > REEB76. Next base: position 5,692 of record JBOIBB010000225.1, on the reverse strand, counting down.
GAGACTTGGCCAGTCAATGTCGAAATCCTTGAAATGTGTGACTTGGCGGAATTGTCTGCTGTTGAGATCGTAGACCCAGAGGTTCTTGCGTTCTTCGGGTCCGCGATCGGAGATGAAATAAATGAGATGCCCGTACCACATGGGGTCCATGTCGGCGCCGGGATAATCGGTGATGCGCGTGCTTTTCTTCTCCGCGAAGTTGTACAGCCACACGTCCTGGGCAAGACCGCCCTTGTAGCGCTTCCAGGTGCGGAAGTTGCGGAAGATGCGGTTGTAAGCGATGGATTGGCCGTCCGGTGAATAGGTCAGTATGCCGCCCTTGGGAATGGGCAACTGCGTGGGCAAGCCGCCGGTCAAGGGCACCGTGAACAACTGGCCGAACCAGCTATTGAAAGTGTTGCGCCGCGACAGGAACACGATGTTCCGGGAATCCGGTGTCCAGGTCACGACCATGTTGTCCGGTCCCCAGCGCAGCGGTGCATCCGGTACTACATCAGAATGGAAAGTGAGGCGGCGCGCGTCGCCGCCGCCCGCGGGAATCACATATACGTCGGTGTTGCCACGGTATTGGCCGGTGAATGCGATCCATTTTCCGTCTGGTGAGAAGCGCGGCATGAGGTCGAAACCGGGATCAGTCGTCAGGCGGTGCGCGGTGCCGCCGGCGCGGTTCACTTCCCAGAGGTTTCCGTGGGCTTCGAAGACCACGGAGTCGCCGTGCAGCGTGGGGTAACGCATCAGCGTGTTGCTGGCGTGGGCGGCGAAGGCGACGAGCAGGAAAATGATGCCCGTGGAGACCAGTAATACCGGGTTCTTGAGCCAGCACTTGGGGGACATGGTGTACTCCTTGACCGGGAGTCGGGCGGATGGGATGGCCGCAGTATGCCACAGCCGGGGTGGTTCTCCGGGCCGCGATTTTCAGGCGCCGCCAAGGGCGGCTGAAATCGCCCAAGTGGCTGAAACCCGCTGAAATTCCCGGAGAAATGTCCTAACCGGCTCCCGCGCGGTAGTCCGCATCGCGGTCCGTGCGTTATCCTAGCCGGGTGGTTCCACCTGCCCCGCCTCTTGGCGGGTTTTGCGTATCATCACAGTTCAGGAGTATTCCATGACACGTTACGGATTCATTGCCGCCGGTGTGCTGGCGGCAAGCCTATTGGCCATGACCTCGGTGCAGGCCGCGGATACCCCGCGTATCGGCGTGGTCAACATCGGCGAGGTCATCGCCAAGTCCCAGGCCGGTCAGGCGGCCAGCCAGTCCCTGAAGCCCGTGGCCGAAAGAATCCAGAAAGACTTGAGCGACCGGCGCGCGAAACTGGGCGCGCTCAAAACTGAACTCGACAAGGCGGACAAGAAGTCGGCGAATTACCAGCAACTGCTCAAGAACTATGAGTCCGGCGTAAGCGATTACCAGCAGTTCGTCGCCCAGAACCAGGATGCCTTCAACCAGAACCGCCAAGCCTTGCTGCAACCGATCGAGCAGGAACTTGGCAAGGTGCTGCAGCAGTACGCCCAGGACAATCACTACGACATCCTGCTCACCGAGGACGCCGCGGGCGCGGTATATGCGTCACCGAAGTACAACGTGACGCAGGGCGTGATTGCCGCGCTCGACAAGGAATGGGCCACCAGCCACAAGTCCACGCCGGCCGGCAAGAGCGGCGGGTAAGCTTGGCGGCTTCAATCGGACAGCCGGTGGCTGTTCGATCCAACCGAGCGTCGTGCCAGGGATGGCACGGCTGGGGGCGCACCAAGGAAGGTACTGTGCGCGACGATAGTGAATGCCGCTGAACTGTAAAAAATGATTGATCTTCGCAGTGATACGGTGACGCGGCCGACCGCGGCGATGCGCGCGGCCATGACTGCAGCGCCAGTCGGCGACGACGTCTTCGGGGACTATCCCACCGTCAACCGCCTGCAGGACGTGCTTGCGGAGATGACCGGCCAGGAAGCCGGGCTCTTGTTCCCGAGCGGCACCCAATCGAACCTCGCCGCGCTCATGGCGCACTGTGAGCGTGGCGACGAGTTTGTTGCCGGTAGTCTCGGCCACAGCTTCACGCACGAGGCGGGCGGCGCCGCGGTGCTCGGCAGCCTCTGGCCGCAGCCGCTCGCGAACGAGCCGGACGGTACGCTGGATCTCGCCAAAGTGGCGACGCTCATCAAGCCCGACGATCCACATTGCCCGCGTACGCGCTTGCTGGTGCTGGAAAATACCCAGAACGGACGCGTGTTGCCGCTCGCCTATCAGCGCGCGGCGGCCGAATTCGCGCACGCCCACGAGCTCGGTGTGCATCTCGACGGTGCCCGCGTGTTCAACGCGGCGGTCAAGCTCGGCGTGCCGGTACACGAGATCACGCGGGACTTTGATACGGTTTCGATTTGCCTCTCCAAGGGTCTTGGCTGCCCGGTCGGGACGGTGCTCGTCGGCAAGCGTGGGCTGATCCGCAAGGCGCTGCGCATCCGCAAGATCTTGGGCGGCGGCATGCGCCAGGCGGGGATGCTCGCGGCGGCTGGCCTGTACGCACTCGAACATCATGTGGCACGCCTGACCGAGGATCACGTGCACGCGCGTGAACTCGCGGAAGGCCTCGCGCCGATCGCGGCCCTTAAAATTGATCCCGCGTCGGTGCAGACCAACATGGTGTGGGGCCATCTCGCCGCGGAGCACGTCGGGGCGTTGGCCGCGGCGCTGCAGAGCCGGGGGATTCTGATTTTGCCCGAGACCGATTTGCGCCTCGTCACGCATCTGGACGTGAACCGCGCGGACCTGCGCCAGGTCGTGGCGGCGTTCCACGAGTATTTCGCGCAGCACTGAGTGCGGACGTGTATCGGAGAGGCAGGGCATGAATCCGCTGGAATCCTTGGGGCTTGGGCTCACCTGCCGGCGGATTTTCTGCATCGGCCGCAATTACGCCGCGCACGCGCGCGAGATGGGAGTCGCCAAACCCAGCGAACCCGTGATCTTCATGAAGCCCGCGACGAGTCTGGTGCCCGCAGGCGAGCTACTGGTGCTGCCCCGGAACCAAGGCAGCGTGCACCACGAAATGGAACTCGTGGTGGCGCTCCGTCGTGCGGGCGCCGATCTGACCACGGAGCAGGCACGCAGTTACGTGGTTGGCCTCACGCTCGGCATTGATCTCACCCTGCGCGAGTTGCAGAGCCGCCTGAAGCAGGCGGGTGAGCCTTGGGAGCGATCCAAGTCCTTCGACGGCAGTGCGCCGATCGGAACTTTCATCTCCGTGCCCGCGAACTTCGACCTTCAGAACATCGACATGCACTGTCGCGTGAACGGCGTGCTGCGCCAGCACGGTAACAGCCGCGATATGTTGTTTCCGGTCGCGGAGATCGTGGCTTTTCTAAGCCGCCATTGGCGCCTGGCCGCGGGCGATCTGATTTTCACCGGCACGCCTGCTGGCGTGGGCCCGCTTACCGCGGGCGAGCGCATTGAGCTCGAGAGTCCCGAGATCGGCCGCTTCAGTTGGAATGTGATCTAAGGTCCGCAGCCGGCTCGGCGGACGGCGCGGCGTCTTTGCGCTGGCGTTTCTGCCACACGAAAATCGGCACTCCGAGCAGCAGCAGCAGCGTGCCCCAGTAGAGCGAATCCTTGCCGGTGCCGGCCGCGGCCCAGAGCGCGAACGCGAAGGCCGCGCTCGCGATGATGATGCTCGGCGTGACTGCGCGCTTAGACTTGTGACTGCGCCGGTTGAGCACCACCTCGGCCATCATGCAGAACATGTACGGCACCAGCACGAAGAACGTGGTGAGCAGGACCAGGATGTTGAACATCGCGACCAGCCCTTCGCTGTAATTCGCGAGGATCAGGATGGTCGCGAGCGCGCTCGACAGGAGCATGCCGGGTATCGGGGCGCCGCGCCGTTCCCCGCGCAAGAAGAGTTTGGGAAACAAGCCGTCTTCGGCCACGGCCTTGGGGAACTGTCCCTGCATCAACAGCCAGCCGTTGAGCGTGCCGAAGCAGGAGATCATCGCCGTCGCAGCAATGATCCACGCGCCCCAATGGCCCCACATGATGCGTGCGGCGTCGGAAAACGGTGCGTTTGAATGCGCAAGCGCGCCGCTCGGCACCATGCCCATCACCACGGTACTACAGGCGACGTAGAACGCAGCCGCGATCACGGTGCCGAGGAGTGTGGCCCGCGGGATGGTTTTCTCGGGATTTTTGACGTGCGCCGCAGGTACCGTCGCGGTCTCCAGCCCGAGGAAAGCAAACATGGTGAAGGCAGCGGTGGTGTTGATCGCCGAGGCCGGTGAGACTTTGACTCCCTGGACAGAAAGCAGCCTCGGGTCGAAGTAGAAAACGCCGAAAGCCACGAGCGCGAGCAGTGGCGCGAGCTTGAGGATGACAGTGATCAACTGCAGGCTGCCCGCCTCACGCACGCCGTAGATGTTGAGTGCCGTCAACAGCCAGACCGCGGCAATCGCCGCGAGACCGCCGTACAGCGGCACCTGCGCCAGCACCGGTACGAACACCGTCAAATAACTTACGAACGCCACGGCCACCGCGGCATTGGTGCCGAGAATGCTGAGCCAGTAAATCCACGCGATCAGGAAGCCGGCGAAATCCCCGAACGCTTCACGCGGATAGGCGTAGGGTCCACTGGCACGCGACAGGCGGCGCGACAAGCTGCTGAATACCCAGGCGAGCATGAGCGCACCCACGGTGCTAAAGCCCCAGCCCCAAAGGCTGTAAGCCCCGTAAATCGCGAGTGAGGCGGGCAGCAGAAATATGCCCGAGCCCACCATGTTGCCGATTACAATAGAGGTCGTAGTGGCGAGGCCGAGACTGCGCTGGGCTGGCATGGACGGCTGTCCGGTGAAAGCGAAGGCGCAGATTGTAGCGGAATGTGCTCGGGCGCTCGCAAGCAGGACGATGTGCGAAGCAAGTTGATGGCGTTTGCTTGGTTGCGGTGCGCGTGGCTCGCACTGTTGCTGTTGGTGCCGGGCTTGGCGCGTGCCGGGCTCGCTTTGCACCAGGTGATTCCTCTGCCCGCGGTGCGTGGCGCGTTCGGCGGCATGGCCGCGGACGTCACCCATGCGCGGCTGTTTGTGTGCGTGAGCGGCGAGAACCGTTTGCTTGCGATCGATCTCGCGAGCGGCACGGTTATCGGGCAGCTCGCGGGGCTGGATCGTCCACACGCCCTGGTGTATTTGCCGGTCGTGGACCGGCTGGCCGTGAGCAACGCGGCAAGCGGCGAGCTTGATTTCTACTCTGCCGACAGCCTTGCGCCCGCGGGTGCGGTCACCTTTGGTACACGTGCCGCTGGCCTGGGCTACGATCCGCAAGACCAGCGCGTGTACTCCGGATATGCCAATGGCCGCACGGGCGGCGTCGCGGTGGTGGGCCCCGGCGGCGAGCCCCTGAACCAGTTCGTCCTCGACGACCCACCCGCGGGTTTGGTGGTGGACCGCAAGACTCAGAGCTTGTTCGTGAACCTGCCGAGGCTCGCCGCGGTTGCCGTGTTTGACCTCGCGAGCGGGGAGCGTCGTGGCATCTGGACCCTCGTCGCCGGACGCGGTTCGCCTTCCGCGCTTGCGCTTGCGCTGGATGCGGAGGCGGGGCGCCTGTTTGTCGCGACTCGCAACCCCGACCGGATTCTGGTGCTCGATACCGCGAACGGCCGGCAACTCCAGACGCTCGCTGCGCCGGGCGATGTCGGCACACTCGCGTACGATCCTCAAG
>JBOIBB010000224.1:0-2032 GCA_050739335.1 Gammaproteobacteria bacterium | reverse complement strand
TGCTCGGCGACCGCATCCGCATGAATGCGATCAATCATCCCAACATCTTCTTCCGTTCGCTGGCGACGCGCGAAGGCGGCATGGAAATCTCCCCCGCCCTGCCCGGCGCCATCGCCGCGTGCAAGGCCGCGGGCTTCGACTTGATCTTCGCCGAGACCGCCGGTATCGGTCAGGGCGATGCCGCCGTGGTCGAACACGCCGATGTTTCGCTGTACGTGATGACGCCGGAGTTCGGCGCGGCCAGCCAGCTCGAAAAAATCGACATGCTCGACTTTGCCGACATCATCGCCGTCAACAAATTCGACCGCCGTGGTGCCGAAGACGCCGTGCGCGACGTCAGCAAGCAGGTGCAACGCAACAAGGGCGCGTGGAGCAAGGCACCAAACGAAATGCCGGTATTCGGCACCATCGCCGCACGCTTCAACGATGACGGCTTGACGGCGCTTTATTTTGGTTTGCGTGAATTACTTGAGGCCAAAGGCCTCAAGCTCCCCTCTCCCGGCCCTCAAGGGAACACTTGGGCAGCCTCGGCTGCCACGGGCCACCCTCTCCCGCTAAGGGGAGAGGGCAAAGCAGGGCTCCCCTCTCCCCTCGCGGGAGAGGGGCTGGGGGAGAGGGGGCTGCTCGCCAAACCCAAGACCAAACACTCCACCAGCGCACGCATGATCGTGCCCGGTGCCCGTGCGCGTTATCTCGCCGAGATTGCCGACACCAACCGTGGCTACCGCAAGCGCGCCGAGCATCAGGCCCAGCTTGCGCGCGAGCGCCAGCACCTGCGCGAGACCATCCGCATGATGGAGCACAGCGCGCATCCGGTTGAAGACCTCAAGCAGGAGATGCACAAGCGGCTCGATCACCTCACCGCCGAATCCAAGAAGGCGCTGCACGACTGGCCAGCCGTGCGCGAGTCCTATTCGGGCGACGAGTTCGTCTACACCGTGCGCGACAAGGAATTCCGCACGCCGCTCACCCGCACCTCGCTCAGCGGCACCAAGATTCCGCGCGTCGCGCTGCCGCGCTTCAGCGATGAAGGCGATCTGCTGAAGTGGCTGCTGCTGGAAAACCTGCCGGGTTACTTCCCGTACACCGCGGGCGTGTTCCCGTTCAAGCGCGACAACGAAGACCCGACGCGTATGTTCGCCGGCGAAGGCGGCCCCAAGCGTACCAACGCGCGCTTCCATCTGGTTTCAAAAGGCATGGACGCCAAGCGCCTGTCCACCGCCTTCGACTCCGTCACGCTCTACGGTGAAGACCCCGCCGAGCGCCCGGACATCTACGGCAAGGTCGGCAACTCCGGCGTGAGCATCGCCACGCTGGACGACATGAAGGATCTGTACCACGGCTTTGACCTGTGCAGCCCGACCACGTCCGTGTCCATGACCATCAACGGACCGGCGCCGACCATCCTTGCGCTGTTCCTCAACACCGCGATTGACCAGCAGACCGAGAAATTCACCGCCGAGAAAAAGCGCGCGCCGAATGCTGCGGAACTGGCCGAGATCAGCAAGAACACCCTCGCCACCGTGCGCGGCACCGTGCAGGCCGACATCCTCAAGGAAGACCAGGGCCAGAACACCTGCATCTTCTCGACGGAGTTCGCGCTCAAGTGCATGGGCGACATCCAGCAGTTCTTCATCGAGAACAACGTCCGCAACTTCTATTCGGTGAGCATCAGCGGTTATCACATCGCCGAAGCCGGCGCGAACCCGATCTCGCAGCTCGCCTTCACGCTCTCGAATGGATTTACTTTCGTTGAAGCGTATCTGGCGCGCGGCATGAAGATCGACGACTTCGCACCCAACCTCAGCTTCTTCTTCAGCAACGGCATGGACCCGGAGTATTCCGTGATGGGCCGCGTCGCGCGCCGCATCTGGTCCGTCGCCATGCGCGAGAAGTACGGCGCCAGCGCGCGCAGTCAGATGCTCAAGTACCACATCCAGACCTCGGGCCGCTCGCTGCACGCGCAGGAAATCGACTTCAACGACATCCGCACCACGCTGCAGGCGCTGATCGCGATCTACGACAACTGCAA
>JBOIBB010000223.1:0-15128 GCA_050739335.1 Gammaproteobacteria bacterium | reverse complement strand
TGACCACGGAAATGGGTGCGTCCGCGTGTTTGGCGCGCTCGGCGTTGGCATTGGTGGTAATGCGCCAAGCCACGAGGATCACGAGTATCGCAACGATCAGCGAGCCGGTGGAAATGAGTTTTATTTTGCCGCTCACGGGCGCTCCGCTACTCGAGAATGTGACCATTCGGCTGTCACCGGAGCCCAGGCTCGGAGTGCCCGACCGCGATCCCGATCGGCTGCCGCACAGGCACCGCCGACGCACGGCAGCGGCGCGGTTGGCGATGCCGAGGAGTGCGCCGCAGCCCGACAGTGCCGATAGCCGTCGCGACTGCGGAGAACATTCTTGTATCCGGGCTTCACGATCATGCTGTGATGCTGAGATGCGGCCGGGGCCGGAAAGTTCAGGGACCTCCTGCAAAACACGCGGTATTTTCGCACGCGCAGCCCAGCCAGACCTTCGGGCGTTACACTTTGTTACACACACGGAGCGCCGGAGCCGGGCTCTGTGCGCCACAGTCGGACTAGAATTCAGCCCCTGTTGGACGGCAGAAATACCCGCTTGAGCATTCCCGACCGCATACTGGTGGTAGACGATGACGCGGAGCTGCGTGCGCTCTTGGAAGAATACCTGAGCCGGCATGCTTACGAGGTCGCCTCTGTGGGTGACGGCATGGCCATGGACGAAGCGCTTGCCGAAGCACGCTTCGATCTGGTGGTGCTGGATTTGATGCTCCCCGGTGAAGATGGCATCAGTCTCTGCCGCCGTTTGCGCAGCCGCTCCGGGATTCCGGTCATCATGTTGACCGCACGCGGTGGCGAGTCCGACCGGATCACCGGGCTTGAAACCGGTGCCGATGACTATTTACCGAAACCGTTCAATCCGCGTGAGCTGCTGGCGCGCATTCAAAGCGTGCTCAGGCGTGCGCGCAGCCTGCCCGAGAATCTTCGGGTCGAGGATATCCGCGAGTTTCATTTCGGCGAGTGGCGCCTGAAAACGGCGGCGCGTCAATTGCAGAATCTCGACGGCCTGGTGGTACCACTGTCAGGCGCAGAATACCGCTTGCTACTCATCTTTCTGCATTCTCCGGGTACGGTGCTGTCGCGCGATCAGCTCACCGAGTTGCTGTACGGGCGCGAGAACAATCTGCCGTTCGATCGCAGCCTGGACGTGCAGGTGAGCCGATTGCGCCAGCGTCTGCGCGATGACGGCCGTGGGCCGGGCCTCATCCGGGCGGTGCGTGGCAAAGGCTATGTGTTCGCCATGCCGGTCGAGGCGCAGCACCGATGAGATTCTGGCCGCATTCGTTGTTCGGCCGTCTGGTGCTGGTGTTGATTGTGGGCCTGATCGTGGCGCAGATCGCCGCGACGTTCCTGAGCGTGCAGGAGCGTGACCATGCGCTGGTGTCGTTCAGCGATCAGCAGTGGACCCAGCGCTATGCGGACGCGGTGCGTCTCATCGATCACATGCCGTCCTACGGGCAGACGATCGTTGCCAGCATCCTCAGCTCACCGCGCCTCAAGGTAAGCCTGATCCCGCAAGTCACCGATCCGTCGGGTGCCCTGCCGCCGGATGCCGACGCCGCGGATTTCCAGGAGATGCTGCGTCACCTGCTGCCGGGTTACACCGTGCGTGGCTACATGGTTCGCGTGCCGGTACCCTTGCAGGAGCGCACCGCACTCTTCGATCCCGGCTACCGGACGCGTAGCATCACCCAGGTGAAACTCAGAAGCGGGGGCTGGGTGGAACTCAATTTTCTGCGCCCGCTGCAGATTGCCGGCTGGCCGTATCCGCTGCTGGTGGACATCGCGGTGCTGATCATTGCGGTGATTCTGCTGTCCTTGTTTGCGGTGCGCTGGGTGACCAAACCCTTGTCGCGGCTGTCGGTGGCAGCCCACGAACTTGGCCGCGACATCCGCCGCCCGCCGCTGCCCGAGACCGGACCTGCCGAAGTGCGTCGCGCAGCGCACGCCTTCAACGATATGCAGACCAAGCTGGTGCGCTACATCGAGGACCGTACCCGCTTGCTGACGGCGATCTCGCATGACCTGAAGACTCCCATCACGCGGCTGCGCCTGCGCGCCGAACTGCTCGAGGATGAAACCCTGAGGGCCAAGTTTATCCACGATTTGCAGGACATGGAGCACATGACCAACGCCACCCTGGATTTCCTGCGTGGCCTCGAAGTCACCGAGACACCGCAGCCCATGGATCTGATGGCGCTGCTCGAGAGTGTGCAGGCCGATGCGGTAGAAACCGGCCAGACCGTGACGCTGACCGGACGTGTGTCCGAGACTTTCCACGGCCGGCCGCAGGCTCTCAAACGTTGCTTGGAGAACCTGGTAGGCAATGCCGTGCGTTACGGCAAGCGTGCCGACATCCGTGTCGAAGAAACTCCACGCGCCGTGATCGTGCGCGTACAGGATGCCGGACCCGGCATTGCCGAAGCGCAGCTCGACAAGGTGTTCGAGCCTTATTATCGGTTGGATGATTCCCGCAGCAAGGAACTGGGCGGCAACGGTCTCGGTCTGGGGATTGCACGCAACATCGCCGTGCTCCACGGGGGCACGTTGGTTCTGCACAATCGCCCGGAGGGCGGGCTCGAGGCCGTGCTCGAGTTGCCACGCGGGTCCGCCTGAGTGGGCGAGGAATTCACACCGGTCGCGGCACGCGGCTGGCCTCTTTGGCCAGCAGTTCGTCGAGCATCGCGGTCACGTCCTCCGCGCGGATCAGGTCCATGGCACGCGGGTTGCGCACCCGAGTTCCCCAGCGTGCGCTGGCCACGTCTTGGTGACTGAACTCGCGCAGGGCTTGCGGGTAACGGTTCACGCACCAGCGGCGGCTCAGATAGGGCGCGGCGCGCTCGGGATTGGTGCTCGCGTACAGTCCGAGCACCGGCGTGCCTACCGCGGTCGCCATGTGCGCGGGCCCGGAGTCCGGCGCAATCAGTGCGCACGCGCGCTGCAAGAGCGCCAGCAGTTGCTTGAGACTGGTGTGTCCGATCAGGTTCACTGGCCGGTGGTGTGCGAGCCGTTCGATTTGGACGCCATAGTCGTGTTCCACGGCACTCGGACCGCCGGTCAGGATGACCTGCATACCGTGCCGGTCGGCGGCGTAGTCGGCGACCGTCGCATAACTTTGTACGTTCCAGTTGCGGAAATTCCGGAAGCGGGCGTTGGCGCAGGGGCTGATGATCAACGCACGTGCGGCTGCCGGTATGTGTACGGCAGCGAATGCCCGGTCCGCCGGCGGCAGCGGTATGTCCCAGCGCAGCACCCGACTGTGGACACCGCAAGTCTCGGCGAAACCGAACAGGCTGTCCATGACGTGTTGGCGTGGTACATGCGTAATGCGTCGATTGGTGAACAGCCACTGCCAGTCGTGCGCGCGCTCGCGGTCGAAGCCGAGTTTGATGGGCGCATGTACCGCACGGCTCGCAAGACTTGCGCGCAGCGACATCTGCATATGCAGCAGCAGGTCGAAGCGCCGCTGGCCCAAGTTTTTGCGCAACTTGTGCTGCGCTTTCCAGCCTTGGTTTTTATCGAAGATGATAAACTCGACTTCGGGGATGTCCCCAATCAATGCAGCTTCGAGTTTACCAATGATCCAGGTGAACCGGGTCGCGGGCCACGCGGTCTGCAGCGTGCGCAACACCGGCAGCGTATGACATACGTCGCCTACCGCCGAAAGACGCAGCAGACAGACAGTGTCGGGCGGCGGATTGCAGGAGAGCATGCTGGATGAGCGAGCGTATCGTAGCCGAGGGCCGGAGCGTCATCCTATACGATGACAGCGTGGCTCGGCAGGCCGGTGCCGAATGGTTCTCGCCGCGCCACTGGGGTCGGCGTACCGGCTTGCGGCGTTTGATGGGCGGCGGCCGTGGGAACATCTGGATCGTGACCGCGCCGGGCGGCGACTGGGTGTTGCGTCACTACCGGCGCGGCGGCTGGGCTGCCAAGATTACGACCGATTTCTACTGGTGGAGAGGTATCGAGAGAAGCCGCCCGTGGCGCGAGTGGCGCTTGCTGCACACCTTATATAAAGAGGGGCTGCCTGTGCCGCAGCCGGTGGCGGCTCGCGTCATACGCCACGGCTGGCTGTACCGCGGTGACCTGATCACCCGGCTGATCCCGGCCTGCCGTTCGCTCGCCGCAATTCTCAGGGAATCCGCGATCGAAGACTTGCCCTGGGAAGCCATCGGTCGCTGCATTCGCCGCTTCCACGACTCGGGTGTCTGTCACGCGGATCTCAACGCCCACAACGTGATGATCGATGAACACGATCAAGTGTTCCTTGTGGACTTCGACAAAGGCGAACGCGGCACACGCAGCCGCCACTGGCGGGACGGCAACCTCAAACGTCTGCGCCGCTCACTGCACAAGCTTGCTGCGGCGGCCGTGATCGAGCGTGGTGCATGGAAGGCGTTGCTGCAGGGCTACACGCAGGACGCGCAGGGCTGATCAGGGCCGCGGCATGATCTTGAAGCGGTCGTGGCTCCACAGGTATTGCTCGGGTGCGCGCCGGATCTGCTGTTCGAGCACCCGGTGCAGGCGCTCGGTGTCGGCCACGGGATCGTCACTGGGGAAATCCACGAGCATGGGCTCGATCCACAACCGGTAGCCGTGCCCGCCCGGCAGGCGCTCGGCAAAAAACGGTACGACCGGCGAGCGGCTGGCGCGCGCGATGCGCGAGGTGGCCGTAGTGGTCGGGGCCGGGTAGCCGAAAAAGGAAATCATGGCGCTTTGCGCGCCCCGGTAACCCTGGTCCGGTGCGTACCACACCGGAATGTTGTCCTTGAGACTCTTGAGGATTTCACGCACGTGATGGCGCGGGATGGCAAGTTCGGCGACGCGTTCCCGGCCGTGCTTGATCAGGGTATCGAGCAAGGGGTTGCTGTTCGGCCGGTACACGCAACGCAGGCGCGGAAGTTCCGAGCGGATGAAGGCACCGCCGATTTCAAGTGTGGTGAAATGCGCGGTGAGCAGCAGCACACCACGGCGCAGCGCGAGCGCCGCCTGCAGGTTCTCGAGCCCGGAGAATGTGACGAACGCACGCAGCCGTGGGCGCGGCATCCAATAGGCATCGGCGGTTTCCAGCAGCGAAAATCCGAGCGCCTGAAAATGTGATGTGAGCAGGCGCCGCTGCGCGGCCGGCGAGAGCTCGGGCAGGCAGCGGGCGATGTTGACGGCGGCGATGTGGCGTCGGCGCTGCGAAAACACACGCACCAGCGTGCCAATGGCCGCGCCCAAGATGCCTTGTGCGCGCCACGGAAGATACACGACGCTGCGCAGACCCGCGTACGCGATCCAGGTGGGCCAGTAGTGCGGTGCGTAATAGCCCGTGTGCGACGGCGTGTCGGAAACGCTCATGTGCGTGCATTCTAATGGATGCAAGTGGCGGCGGTGCGTTACAAGCGCCGTGTTAATATGCGCCGGCATCGTTTCCCGGGTGGTGATGGCAATGGGCCTCAGGGTGCCGGAATTGGGCGCAGTGCGGGTGCTGGTAGCCGGCGATGTGATGCTTGACCGCTACTGGTTCGGTGCCACCGCGCGCATTTCTCCCGAGGCCCCGGTACCCGTGGTGCACGTGCGCCGTGCGGAGGAACGGCCCGGCGGCGCAGGCAATGTGGCGCTCAATCTCGCAAGCCTCGGAGCGCGCTGTACGTTGCTCGGCGTCACCGGCGACGACGCCGTAGCGGACACACTCGCGACACTCGCCGGCAAGTTCGGCGTGCGCTGTCGTTTCACGCGACTCAAAGCTGCGACCACCATCACCAAGCTGCGCGTGCTGTCGCGCCAGCAGCAATTGATCCGTCTGGATTTTGAAGACAGTTTCGCAGGCCTCGCCGCGGCGCCGCTCGTGGAAGATTTCCGTGCGGAACTTCCGGATGCGCAGGTGACGGTGATCTCCGATTACGGCAAGGGCAGCCTTGCGGCTGTGCAGGAGCTGATCGCCGCAGCACGCACCGCCGGCAAGCCGGTGCTGGTGGATCCCAAGGGGCGTGACTTTGAAAAGTATCGCGGGGCCACGCTCGTCACGCCCAACCTCGCGGAACTGGAAGCCGTGGTGGGTGATTGTCCGGACGACACCGCGATCGTGGCTAAGGGTACCCGCCTGCGCGACGAGCTCGCGCTCGATGCATTGCTGGTCACACGCGGCGAGCACGGCATGAGCCTGCTCGAACGGGGCAAGCCGCCGCTGCACTTGGCCGCGCGGGCGCGTGAAGTCTCCGACGTGACCGGCGCCGGCGATACCGTGATTGCACTCGTGGCCGCCGGTCTCGGCGCGGGACTGCCGCTTGCCGAGGCGGCGGCACTGGCTAATCTGGCCGCCGGCCTGGTGGTCGCCAAAGTCGGGGCGGCGACGGTTACGCCCGCCGAGCTCGGGCTGGCAGCCCACAATCTCGAGGGCAACGGCGTGCTCGACGAGGCTGAGGTCATGGATGCCGTGAGTCACGCCCGCAGCGGCAGCGAGCGCATCGTGATGACCAACGGCGTGTTCGATATTCTGCACGCCGGGCACGTGACCTATCTCGAGCAGGCGCGCCGCCTTGGCAACCGGTTGCTGGTGGCCGTCAACGACGACGCCTCGGTGCGCCGGCTGAAGGGTGCGGGGCGTCCGGTTAATACCCTTGCCAACCGCATGGCGGTGCTGGCGGCGCTCGGTTGCGTGGATTGGGTCGTGCCGTTTTCGGAAGACACGCCCGAGCGCCTGGTTTGCCGGGTGCTGCCCGACGTCTTGGTGAAGGGCGGCGATTACCAACCTGAGCAGATCGCCGGCCACGAATGCGTCACGCGTCACGGCGGTCAGGTGCGCGTGCTGCCGTACGTGGAAGGCCTGTCGACGACGCGACTCCTTGATTCCCTGAAGCCTTAGGCGTGCGTTTCCTCTATTCGCTGGTTTTGCTACTGCTTCTGCCGCCGGTGTTTTCCTGGTTCATGTGGCGCAGTCTGCGCCAGACCGGACACGCAGATCACTGGGGCGAGCGCTTCGGAAGTTCGCCGTACTTGCCGCCGAAAGAAGCGCTCTGGGTACACGCGGCCTCCGTGGGCGAGGTGCGCGCGGCCGCGCCGCTCGTCAACGCCCTGCACCAGCGTAATCCGCAGCGGCCCATCATCGTCACCTGTTTTACGGCCACCGGGCGCGCACAAGCGCAACGAACCTTTGCCGGCCGGGTGGTAGTCACTCAGTTGCCCTACGACCTTGGCTTTTGCGTGCGCCGTTGGCTCGGAAGTGTGCAACCACGGCTGGGCATCATCCTCGAAACGGAAATCTGGCCCAATCTGCTGCATGCCTGTGGCCGTGCGCGGCTCCCGGTGCTGGTCGTGAGTGCGCGCATGTCATCGCGCAGCCTGCGCCGCTATCGGCGCTCACGGGGATTGATGCGCCGCGCACTCGCCGGGGTCCGGATCATCGCTGCGCAGACTGCCGCGGATGCCGAATGTTTTCAGCAGATTGGCGTGCCGGCGGCGCGGCTGCAGGTGGCGGGCAACCTGAAATTCGATGTCGAGTTCACGGCGAGCCTGGCCGCAGAAGGTGCCGCACTGCGTACGCGCCTGTTCGGCGAATGCACGGTCATTGTGGCCGGCAGCACCCACGAGCATGAGGAGCGCCAGGTGTTAGAAGCCTTCAGGGCGCTACTGGCGACGCAGCCGAAGTGCGTATTGGTGCTGGCGCCGCGCCACCCGGAACGCGCTCCCGCAGTCGCGGCGCTGGCGCTGGCGCTCGGTTTCACGGTGATTCGTCGCAGCGCCGGGGAGGCCGTGATGCGTGCGGGTAGTGTGTTGCTGCTCGACAGCTTGGGTGAACTCACGCGCTTTTATGCGGCGGGCGATATCGCCTTTGTCGGTGGGAGCCTGGTGCCGATCGGCGGGCACAATCTTCTCGAGCCGGCGGCGCTTGGCCTGCCGGTGATTTCCGGTCCGCAGCTTGCCAATGTGAGCGATATCGCCACGTTGCTCAAAGACGCCGGGGGTCTCACCGTGGTGAGTGACGCGAGCGTGCTCGCACGGGCTTTCACCTGGCTCGCGGCGGACAGCGGGACGCGCCGGCGCATCGGGCAGGCCGCGGCGCAGATCGTCAGCGCCAACCGCGGTACGCTCGGACGCGTGCTGGCACTGGTTGAACAGACACTCGCGGAAAGTTGAGAGCGCCCCCGGCGGCGTGGCGCGCCGCCGGGTGTTGGTGGTCAATGGGCGTGCATGCCGGTGCTTGCGGCCGGCGCCAGGCTCGGCGAGGTAACGGCGGGCGGCGGCATGGTCGGAGGCGCCATGTCCGCGACCGGCACCGGTACGGTGAGGAGCGCGTTGATCTGCTGGAGATTTTGCGGGTCAATTGTTCCCGCGGCCTGCTGAAGCGTGAGCACGCTCGTCAGGTAATTGTCGCGGGCCTGCGCGAAGCCCGTCTGTGCGGTGGCCAGGTTCTGCACCGCGAGCAACACGTCGACGATGGTCTCGGTGCCGACTTGCAATCCAACCTGGGTGGCCTTGAGTGCCGTCTGGTTGGACTTGACTGACTGGCGCAAGGCGTTCACCTGGGAGATGCCGGTGAGCACGCCGAGATACGCGGTGCGCGCCTGCTGCACTGTCTGTCGGCTCACGAGCTGCACCTGATCCTGGGCTGCGTCGTACTGGCGTTGTGCCTGCGTGACTTGCGCGCTCACGCCGCCGCCCGAGAACAGCGGCATGTTGAAATTCAGCATGATTTGCCGTGAATCTGTCTGGGAGGTACTGAAGATGCTGCCGGTCGAATTGTTGCGGTTGTAACTCGCGGTCAGGTCGAGCGTCGGGAGGTGTCCGGCGCGCTTGATGCTCACCGCGCGCGCCGCGACTTCCGCTGCCGCCTGCGCCGCCAGCAGGTTCGGGTTCACTTTGGTGGCTTGGTCCACCCACTGCTGTGCGTTGTTGGGAACGGGCGTGCGCAACGGCATGTCAGTCGGCGGCTCCTGCAGCGCGCCCACGGCTTCGCCGGTAATCGCGCGCAATGACTCTTCCGCGCTGATGACCTGTTGTTGCGCGCCGATCTCCGTCGCCACGGCTTGATCGAATGCTGCCTGTGCCTGCTCGACGTTGGTGATGGGCACGGTGCCTACTTTGAATTGCGCACGCGCCTGTTCGAGCTGTTTGGCGTTGGATTCACTTGCCGTGTGATCCGCAGCGAGCGTGTCGCGTGCCGTGAGCACGGCGAAGTAAGCCGTAGCCGTCCTGACGATCAGCGACTGCTGGGCCGCGATCAGCGTGGCTTGGGCTTCGGCGACTGAAGCGTCCGCCTGCTTGATGGTTTCCCAAGTGTTCCAGTTGAATAACGGTTGGGTAAGTTGCAGTCCGTACTGGCGGTTCTGTCCGGAAATGGCGTTGTATATGCTGCCGAAAATCGGTTGTCCGCCGGGGCCGGTACCCACCTGGTTGAGTGAGGTGCCATAAGTGCGTGACGCCGATTTTGTTGCATTGAAGCTCAAGTCCGGAAGATACCCGGCGCGGGCAATCGGCTTGTTCTGGAGCGCCGCCTGATAAGTGGCCACGGCGGTTTGATACGTGGGGTCGCTCTTGAGGGCCAGCTGATAAACGTCCCACAGGTTGGCGCCTTGCGCCGGGATCGAGGCCGCGGCCAGCGCTCCGAGCAAGGGCGCGGCGAGAAGCAGACGGTAATGAATTTTCACATCCTCTCCTGTATCCTAAGTGTATTGGTGAAGTATAACACCATTATTGTAGTCGAAACATCGAGTGGGTCGCGGGCAGCAAGCTCGGGAATCAATAGCGTGGCATGTCAGGCGCCACGCTCGTGGCCCAAGCTTCGAGGCCGCCGCTCAGGTTGATGACTCCGGAAAAGCCGCGGCTTTGCAGGAATGCGGCTACCTGACGGCTGCGATTGCCATGGTGGCAAACCACGACATAGGTGCGCGCCGCGTCAAGTTCATGCAGGCGCGCGCGCAGATCGTCCATGGGTATGTGTACGGATCCGGGCAAGTGCACGCGCTCGTATTCCCAGGTTTCGCGCACGTCGAGCAGCGTGACCGGTGCCTGCGCCTGCAGGTTGACGACCTCTTGCGGCGTGAGTGAGCGCATCGGCGTGCAACTCAGAAGCGGAAGGCCGGCGGGGCGACCGCATTGATGAGCGGCGGCAGGGCGGTCTCGAACAGGCTTTCCCTCGCCCAGGCGTCTTCGGCCACGCGCGTGATCAGCAACGCTTCCATGATGGGGGGTTGCCCGACGATGACGAACATGCGCCCGCCGACCGTGAGCCGATCGCCATACTTTCGATCGTAGGCGGGCAGGGATGCGGTGATGGCGATCAGATCGAAGCGCTGTGTGGCCCAAGTGAGTTGGGTGGCATCGCGGGTCTCGAGCTGCAGATTGCCGATGCCCAACTGCTTGAGTGTGCCGGCGGCACCCGCCGTGAACTCCGGAAAAATGTCCACTGAGAAAACCGTGTGCGCGAGGCGTGCGAGGCAGGCGGTGACAAACCCGCTCCCGGTGCCAATTTCCAGGGTGGTCTCCTGCGGTTGCGGATCGAGCGCCTGCAGCAGGCGGCCCTCGACCTTGGGCGCCATCATTGCTTGGCCGTGCGGCAGAGGAATCTGGGTGTCCGCGTACGCGAGACCGCGGTAAGCCTGCGGCACGAATTCCTCGCGCGGCAGAGC
Organism: Gammaproteobacteria bacterium; assembly: GCA_050739335.1. GTDB lineage: Bacteria > Pseudomonadota > Gammaproteobacteria > Natronospirales > REEB76 > REEB76. The sequence goes on along the minus strand of JBOIBB010000223.1, from coordinate 4,509 downwards.
GTCGAGCACGTCGAGCACACGCGGGTCAAGAACGTCCCAGGCACGCACCTGTTGCTTGACCATTTGTTCACGTGCAAATTGATAGCTCATGAGGAATTGCCGGCAAAAATACTGCCTTGAAGGGCTGCAAAGCCTAAGCACTTTGCCGGAGCTTGGCAAGGCAAAAGTGCCCGCTCTGCGGCCGGTTGCGGCTCCTGATTGGTAACAAATCGTAACAACGGGTATAAAACTTAGGCGCTCGCGGCGGCCCTGGCAACCGAAGTGTGACGGGACGTGGCGTGGGTGTGGCGAGCCGTGGCGTGGTGACGCGTGCAAGGTGTGCACGGCAGTATCGTGCGGGCACTGCCCGCAGGTGGGGAGATGGTCAATCCCGTGGCGGAAACGTTTACAACGCCGAAGGTTCCGGGCTACGCGCGTCTGCTGGCGTGGTGCGCCGGTGGCTGGGTGGTGCTTGCGCTGCTGATAGTTCCGGGCGCTTACCGCCCGACCGCGTATCCTGGCGAACTGCATGCGCTCGGCACCGCAATCGTGAGTGCGTTCGCCATGAGCGTGCCGTGGGGCCTGCTCGCGTTTGTAGTGCTGTCCGCGAACCGTTACCTGTGGCGGCGCGCTGCGGCGCAGAGCGGGACGCTGGCTCTGCAGTGGTTGTGCGGCGTCGTCTTGACCTACGCACTGGTGTCGTTCGCCTGGCTTACCGCTTGGCCGGTAGTAGGGCTCGAGTCGGCTCTGGCCCGGCGTGGCTACGCTTCCATGCTGGCCGCCGCTTGGCCGCGGGCGCTCGCGATTTATCTTGGCGTGTGGGCGGTCTGCGAAGCGGGTTGGTTGTGGCGGGCCTACCAGCACCTGCACGGCCGCTTTGTCGGCACTGAACTGCGGCGCCTGCGCGGCCAACTGAATCCGCATTTTCTGTTCAACACCTTGAGTGCAATTTCCGAGCTGGGTTATCAACACCCGGAAACCGCCGACCGCACCATTACCCAATTGAGCAGCCTGCTGCGCAAGGCACTCGATGGCAGCCAGCAGCGTGAGATCGCCTTGCGCGACGAACTCGACTTCTTGCAACGCTATCTCGACATCCAGCAGATTTTGTTGCCGGGCCGGCTCGATATCGAGATGGCGGTGGATGACGACACCCTGAATGCACGAGTGCCGGGCATGATCCTGCAGCCGCTGGTCGAGAACGCGATCACCCACGGCATCGGCCGCAGCGGCCGGGGCTGGGTGCGGATCGCGGCGCTGCGCCGCGCGGACACATTGGTGCTCGAGGTTCAGGACAGCGGCTGGGGCTTCGCGGCGCGCGAGACCCGCACTCACCACGAGGGTATCGGCATACGCAACACGCGCGCGCGCCTCGGCTATCTTTACGGGGCGATCGCCGGTCTCGAGTTGCGCAGCCGCCCCGGCGAGGGTCTGATGGCACGCCTCAGCATTCCGTTTCACGAAGCTTATGCTTATGACGAAGATTCGTACCCTGATCGTTGACGACATGGCGCTCTCGCGTGAGCGCACCCGGCGCTACCTCGCGACCGAGGCGGACGTTGAGGTGGTGGGCGAATGCGCCGATGGCGAACAGGCGCTCGCGGCACTTGCCGCGCTCGCCCCCGATCTATTGATGCTGGATGTGCAGATGCCGGGCATGACCGGGCTCGCGTTCCTCGAGAAGATTCCCGCCGAGCGCCGTCCGGCGGTGGTGTTTGTGACGGCCTTTGACGAGTTCGCGGTGCCTGCCTTCGATGCGCACGCGGTCGACTTCCTGCTCAAGCCTTTCGACCGCGAGCGCCTCGCCAAGGTGCTCGCGCGCGTGCGTAGCCATTTGGCGGAAAGGCAATCCGCCGCCGCGCCGCCCAAGGTCGAAGCCCCGGGCCGCTGGCTCACCCGGATCGCGGTCAAATCCGTTGGACGCACCGTGTTCGTGAGCGTGACGAGCGTCGAGTGGCTTGAGACCGCCGGCAACTACGTCTGTCTGCACGCCGGCAAGGAAACCCACGTGGTGCGTGAGACCATGAACCAGATCGAGACCGAGCTCGATCCGGCCAAGTTTGTGCGCATCCACCGCTCGACCATGGTGCGCATCGAGGCGATCCGTGAAATCCAGCCCTTGTTCAACGGCGACCGCATGGTGATCCTCCGGGACGGCAGCCGGCACACCATGAGCCGTTCTTACCGCGACAAGGCCCGCACGGCGCTGGGTACCGTCTAGGCGCGTGGCCGACTCGGGTTCCCAGGCTTGCATCTCGTCCCACACGTGCCACGGTTCGTCACAATTCGGTTGTGAGTGTCGCGCCGCGCTTCTAGATTTGTGCCGTCAGTTGCGGAGTCATTGGCTTTGGACAAGAAAGACGCGCTCAATGCCTTGAAAATCGACCGTGATCCGGAGCCCGTCCGGGGGAGCGGGGGCGGCCGTCATTGGTGGCTCAGCGGCCTGGTCGTGGTGGTGCTGATCGCGGCCGCCGTGGTTCTCACTTGGTGGTTTTCGCAGCCGCACGCGGCTGTGGTCCAAACCCAGAGCGTGGTGGCGCAGGGTGGCGATTCACCGAGCGGCAGCATTCTGAACGCCTCGGGCTATGTAGTAGCCGAGCAGCAGGCCACGGTGTCCTCGCAGATGACCGGCATGATCGATGCGGTTTATGCCCAGGAGGGCATGCAGGTGAAACAGGGCGAGGTTCTGGCACGCCTCGATGATCGTGCGATGCGCGCCAGTCTGGCGAGCGCGCAAGGGCAACTCCAGGCGGATCGCGCACTGCTCGGACAGAGCCGTGCGCAGCTTCGCGTCGACCAGCAGAATCTGGTGCGCGCGGTAGCGCTTGCGGCGCAGCATCTTGTGAGTCAGGCGAGCCTCGACAGCGCCGAAGCCGCCGTGGCCATCGACAAGGCAAACTTGGCGCATGCCGAGGGCTTGGTGAAAGTCGACGAAGACAATCTCAAGGCCGCGCAAATCGGCGTGAGTTATACGGTGATCCGTGCGCCCTTCTCGGGCGTGGTCACGGAGAAGTATGCGCATCCCGGCGAGATGATCTCGCCGGCGGCGGTCGGCGGTTTCACTCAGACCGGTATCTGTACGCTGGTGGATATGCAGTCGCTCGAAATCGATGTGGATGTGAACGAGGCCTATATCCAGCGCGTCAAGAACAACATGCGTGTGGACGCGGTGCTCGACGCCTATCCGAACTGGCACATCCCGGCGCATGTGATCAGCGTGGTGCCGACCGCCAACAAAGCGAAGGCCACGGTCAAGGTGCGCATCGCCTTCGACAAGCTCGATCCGCGCATCCTGCCGCAGATGGGCGTGCAGGTATGGTTCTATGCTGAACCAAGCGACGCCAATGCCAAGGCAAGTGTCGCGACGATCTCGATTCCGCAGGGCGCGGTGCACGGCAGCGGCGCGAATCAATATGTATTTCTGGTGGAGAATGGCCGGGCAAAACAGCAAAGCGTGAAGACGCTCCCGGCCGCGAATCAGCAGTTAATGGTGGTCTCCGGCTTGAGTGGTGGCGAGACGCTGGTGGTGTCGTCGGCTTCGCCGCTGCATGCTGGCGAAGCGGTGCGGGAGCAAAACCAGTAAGAGGCTCGGTGTACCAGGGCGTGAAATCTGAAGTAGGAGCGGTCGTCTTGACCGCAAGGGTTTGCGTGAATTTTTCTAGGAGGATGCTATGAACGCAGTAGCTGTCGGCAGTAAAGCCGAGCGCGAAATCGTGGTGAGCCTGAAGGGCGTCACCAAGCTCTACAAGCGCGGTTCGGAAACCGTGGAAGTGCTCAAGCGCCTGGATCTTGAAGTCCCACGCGGGGATTTCCTGGCGCTCATGGGGCCCTCGGGCTCTGGCAAGACCACGCTCATGAATCTGCTCGGCGGGCTCGACCGGCCGACCTCGGGCGAAGTCATCGTGGATGGCCAGGACATCGGCAAGCTCGGCGACGGCGCGCTCTCCGCCTGGCGTGCACGCCACGTGGGTTTCGTATTCCAGCTCTATCACCTGTTACCGGTGTTGACCGCCGAGCAAAACGTGGCGCTGCCGCTGATGCTCACGCATCTCGGCGCCGGCGAGCGCAAGAAGCGCGCGCGCGCGGCGCTCACGCTCGTGGGCCTCGAAGAGCGCGCCAAGCACAAGCCCTCGGAACTCTCCGGCGGCCAGGAACAGCGCGTCGGCATCGCGCGCGCCATCGTCACCGATCAGACCTTACTGCTCTGCGATGAGCCGACCGGCGATCTCGACCGCAAGGCCGGCGATGAAATCCTGGAACTCCTGCAACTGCTCAACACCGAGCACGGCAAGACCATCATCATGGTCACGCACGATCCGAAAGCCGCGGAATATGCACACCACACGCTCCACCTGGACAAGGGCACCCTGGTAGAGGAACCCGAGCACTCGCCGGCGTGAAATACCTGCACCTGATCTGGGCAGCGCTCCTGCGGCGCAAGACGCGCACGCTGTTCACGCTTTTCTCCGTGCTTGCGGCGTTTCTTCTGTTCGGACTGCTGGATTCCGTGCGCGGCGCATTCTCGAACGC
>JBOIBB010000222.1:0-7650 GCA_050739335.1 Gammaproteobacteria bacterium | reverse complement strand
GCTCACGATCATCAAGACCGTTAAAGTGCTGAGCGACCCCGTTGGAAATGCCGCGGGCACGACCACCCCGCATGCGATCCCGGGCACCGTAGTGCAGTACACCATCACCGTGGCCAATAGCGGCACGGCGAGTACGGCAGCGAGCAGCATTGCCACCACCGACGCCTTGCCGGCCGATACTTCCTGGGGTACTCCCGCAGGCGGCAGCGGCACCTTGAGCGGAACCGGCACCTTGAGCGGGACCCTCGCGGTGACGACTCCGGGTGTGAACGGCGGAGCGCAGTTCAGTTGTCCGGATGGCAGCAAAACCACCCAGGCAGGTACCGCACCGTATACCACCGTGACCTGTGATTACGGCCAGACCACGGCCGACACGATCACGGTGTCGGGCATGTACCTGAAACCGGGTGACACGGCGACGATCGTCTACACCGTGACCATCAACTAGCCACCCGGCCGGTGGTTGGTGCAGGGACGTGTTGGCGAATCTCGCCGGGGTTTCAGTGACGCGTGCGCGCCCGGGTGATGAGCCCGGGCGCGCATTCTCGTGTCTGCGACCCCGTGCCGTGAACGCTGCAGTCGCGTGCCGTGAGAGCACACGGCCCGGGCGAGTTTTTGCCCGTGCCGCCGCGCGTTGGGCACGCGATACGGCACTCGTCCTGATATTGGCATTGGCACACGCGGGCCTGGCCGCGGCCACGACACCGCCCGGCACGGTCATTGCCAACACCGCGAGCCTGAGTTACCAGGCACCGGACGGCAGCACCCGCACTGAGCCGTCGAACACGGTGTCCGCCACCGTGGTACCCGCGAATGTAATTCCGCCGAGTGTGTCTTTCATCGCCTTGGAACCTGGATCCCCCGCAGCCACCAATCTGGTGGTCGGCGAGACCCAATGCAGCGTGAATGGTGGCGCGAGTTTTACTTCCTTGCCTAATCCCCCGGGAACCGGTGGCAGCCCTAATTCCGGAACTGCGCTGCCGCTGGCGCCGACCACGATGTACAGCGTGGACGATACGCTGTTCATCGAACTCAGCGCCCCGGGTCTCAACAGCAATCCGGCCGTGCGGGGTACAGCCACCGTTACGGTATCGGCTGGCGGTCAAACTCTGACCCTCGAGCTCACCGAGACCACGCCCGGCAGTGGAGTATTCGTGGGCGATGTGCCGACCAGCGGCACGCCCGCGAACGGTTGCGTGTTGCAAGCTGGGCCCAACGCACAAGTGCGATTGAGCTACATAGATCCGCAGGACGCTGCGGCCACAGCCGCGGCGACCGCGTTGATCGCTCCTTACGACGTGGTGTTCGATTCGAGCAGCGGCAAGCCCGTCAACGGCGTGCAACTCACGCTCGTGAATGCCACAACCGGCCAACCTGCAGAGGTATTCGGCAAGGACGGCGTGAGCCGCTATCCCGCAACCGTCACGAGCGGCACTGCGGTCACGGATTCCTCCGGAGCCATTTACAGCGTGCCGGCGGGCGGCTTTGTGTTTCCCATGGTTGAGCCCGGCACTTACCGCATTGAGGTCAAAACGCCCGCGGGTTACCACGCGCCTTCGGTGGTGAGCCCGAGCGAGCTGCAAACCCTGCCGGGAGCGCCCTACACCCTTCCGTCCATAGCCTTCGGCGGGACCGTGAATGTCACGCAAGCCGGCCTGCTGCGATTTGATGTCCCGGTGGATCCGGTCGCTACCACGCTGTTCTTGCAAAAGACCGCCTCGCAGCCGGAAGCCGCGATCGGCGACATGATGCAGTTCACCCTGACGCTGCAGAACACCAGCCCCACGCTCGCGGCCGAGGGCGTGAGTCTTCTGGATACCCTGCCGCTCGGATTCCGGTACGTGTCGGGCTCGGCCAGATTGGGGGACGGAACGTCCGTGAACCCGACGGTGTCGAGCAATGGCCAGCAACTGAGTTTCGATGTCGGCAGTGTTCTGAAGTCCTCGAGCGCGACCGTGACCTACGTCGTCGAGCTCACCGCCGCCACGCCCCTGACGCTCGCGGTCAACAGCGCCCAGGCGTTGGAAAGCGGAATCTCCGCATCCAATATCGCCACTGCCCAAGTGCAGGTACAGAGCGACTTCCTGCAAAACGTGAATACCCTCATCGGCCGGGTGGTGGTGGGCTGCAATTCGCAAGGCCCACAGGGGATCGCGAACGCGCGCGTGGTCATGGAGGACGGCCGCTACGTCATTACCGACAAGCACGGCGATTATCATTTTCAGGCGATCAGTAACGGCACGCATGTCGTGCAGCTCGACCTCACCAGTCTGCCTCCGGGCTACGAGCCCCTGGACTGTGGGCAGAACACGCGAACGGCGGGACGCGATTTCTCCCAGTTTGTCGAGGTGCACGGCGGCGCGCTGTGGCGCGCGGATTTCCACGTACAAAAGATACCCGGCAGGCAAGGCGTGCTGAGCCTGCAATTGTTGCAGGCTCCCGCGGCCGGTCATCTGCACAATATCGTGGCGCTTGCTGTCACGAAGGTGGCGGTTGCGGACTTGAGCGTGACCATAATACTGCCGCAGGGCATGAGCTATGTAGATGGCACGGCGCAGTTGAACGGCGCCAAGATTCCCGATCCTGCAGAGTCCGATGGCTTCCTGGTATTTCGCCTCGGCTCGCGCGCCGCGGGCTGGAAAGGTGCACTCGAATTTGATGCCCGCTTGTCGCTGGGGCAAAGCCGCGCTGCGGCGACGCCTGCCAATGCCGTGTTGCAGACCCAGGCGTTTGCGAACTTCGATTCACCCACGGCCAAATCACAGCGCACTCCGGTCGCCGCGGTGATACTGCAGGTCCGGCCGCAGCGGCAGGCGTACACACGCAGTAGCACGCTGTCGGGCTTCGCCTCCGGCAGCGCCGATTTGACGGACCAAAATCGCAAGCTGGTGCAACAGATCATCCAGTTGCTCCAGAGCGCCGACGACGTGAGCCTGACCTTCTCCGGGTACACCGACGACTGGCCGCTGATACGTGGCTCCCGCTACGCCAACAACATGGCGCTTTCCATCGCACGCGCCAACGCCGCCGCCGAGTACGTGCGCGCGCACATGGATACGAACGGTGTACAGATATTTATCACGGGCCACGGTAAAGGTGACCCGCTGGCCACCAACACCACGGCGGATGGGCGGTCTCTGAACCGGCGCGTGGTTGTCCAGCTCGCCTATGATCTGGCCGTGCCGGCCGTTGCCGCTGCAAGCGGCGAGTCCGCAGTGCAGCGCGCGGTGGTGCAAGGTCTGTCGCCAGCGGACCTGGCGGGCATACCCGCGAGCCGTGTGCCGAGCGCCGGTCCGGCGGCCACCACGGATAAGCAAAAACTCGCGGACACCTTCAAGGTGGATCCGAAATGGCTTGCCGCGCAGACCCACGGCACGCCGCAATTCATCTGGCCGACGCGCACGTTTTTGCCGGCCCTGCCCGCCATCCACGTCGCAGTGGAACACAGTGTGCGAGAGCAGGCCGGGTTGCTGGTGAACGGCAAGCCGGTGGATGGCGCCAATTTTGTCGGGGTCATGAAGAACAGCCAGGGTACGGCTGCGGTCAGCCAATGGATGGGGGTGCCGCTCGTGGAAGGCGACAACACCCTGGTGGCGGTAATCACCGAGGGTGGGCGCGTGGTGCAGCGTCTCACCCAAACCGTGCATTACTCCGGAGTTCCGGTACGTGCCGAGTTCATGGCAGACAAATCTTCACTGCTGGCCGATGGCCGCAGCCAGCCCGTGTTCGCGGTGCGTTTCCTGGATCGCTGGGGCTACCCGGCGCGCCGCGGGCTCGCGGGCCACTATCAGGTGGGCGCACCGTACCAGGCGTATCAGAGCGTCGCCCAGTTGCAACAGGATCAGGATACGGCCATCCATCCCCGCGAGCCGACGTTTGTGATTGGTGAAGATGGCCTCGCCTATCTCAAGCTTGCACCCACCACGGTCACTGGCAACGTGACGGTGACCGTGCCGCTTCAGCAGGGTAGCGCGCAGCTGCATGGCTGGTTGCGACCCGCGGCCCGCGACTGGATACTGGTGGGTGTCGCGACCGGCACTGCGGCGTTCAACAAGATTAAGGATCACATGCAGCTCATCCAGGGAGACGATCCCAACAGTGACATCTATCAGGATGGCCGCGTGGCGTTCTATGCCAAAGGCATGATCAAGGGCGGTTACCTGCTCACGACGGCCTACGATTCGGCCAAGAACACCGGTGCCAGCGGTGGCACGGCCATTAACGGTCTGCAGCAGGCGGTCAATCCCAATACCTATTTCATGCTTTACGGCGATGCTTCGCAACAGGGCTTTGACGCTTCGAGCGTTGCCAGCAAGCTGTATATCAAAATCGAACGTAATCAGTTCTACGCGATGTTCGGCGACTTTACTACCGGCCTCACGGTCACGGAGCTGTCGCGTTACGACCGCATGTTCAATGGCGTGAAGAGCGCTTATCAGGGGGAGCGCTTCGGTTACACGGCGTTTGCAGCCCAGAACGCCCAGGGCTATGTGAAGGACGAGATCCAGGGCAACGGCACCTCCGGCCTGTATCACCTGTCGCATCAGCAGTTGCTGATCTATTCCGATCGCGTAAGCATCCAAATCCGCGACCGCTATACCAACGCGGTGATCTCCACCCAGCAGCTCACGCCTTTCGTGGACTACACCATCAACTATTTCGCGGGTACGATTTACTTCAAGCAGCCAGTGTCGGCCTACGATCAGAATTTCGATCCGGAATATATCGTGGCGGAATACGAAGTTGCGAACGGCGCCGGCAATGCCATCACCGGCGGCGGGCGGGCGTCCATGAAGTTCGCGGGCGGACGGGCGGAGGTGGGGATAACCGGGATCAATGAAGGCACCGGCGATGGCAACAACCGGCTCACGGGCGTGGACCTCGCGGCACAGCTGAGCCCCTCCACGGTCTTGAAGGCCGAAGTCGCGCATACCGCCAATGGCCCGAACGGCGCGCTGGGGACCATGAGCAACTTGAGCGGTACCGGCGTCGTGAGTGGTGTCTCCAACACCAGCAACAGCAGCGGCAATGCGTATCGCGTAGAACTCAAGACCGCGAGCCCGCTTCTGGAAAACGATCTGTTTCTGAACGACGAGGCCGCGACATTCGGGCTCGGCCAGCAGAGCCTCGGCAATCAAGGCATGCGGCGCGCGGGTGACACCGGCCGTTACCTGCTCGACAAATATTGGAGCGTGACGGGCAACATCCTCACGATCCAGTCCTTGACCCAAGGCACCACCAATGACATGGCCAACGCCGGCGTGCAGTACAAATCGGCGGATGGCAATACGTTGGGCGCGGGCCTGCAGCATACCCAGAGCACGTATCCCGAGCTCACGCCGACTTTGTTTGGCGGCGATGCTCAGGGCGATTTCAGTTCCAACCAGGTGCTGGTCAACGGGAGCTACGGGGTGTTGCATCGCAAGGTGATTGTGCACGGCAACGCGCAGGTCGGCGTGGGCAGTGGGTCCAACGATCCGCAATACCCAAACCTGGCGGACCTCGGCGTGGACTACAAACTCACACCCAAGGTGACGTTGTTCGGCGATCAGCAGATCGCGAGCAGCGGCGGGCAGTCGGCGCAAATCACCTCGGCCGGCGTCAAGACGCAACCTTGGGAGCATGGCGAGATGGACGAATCGATGTCGGCACAATCCACCGAGTATGGCGAGCGCCTGTTTTCGACCATGGGGTTAACCCAAGGTTGGCAAGTCAACAAGGATTTGAGCCTGCAGGCTGGCTACAATCGTGTGGCGACTATGCGTGCGCCCGCCACGTCGGTGCCCGGCGCGCTCAGCCATCCCGCCCCGGCGCTCGCGGCGGTCCCCGCTTTTGGCGCGCTCACCCAGGATTTCAATTCCTTGTTTGTCGGCGGGAGCTACCACAAAGAACAGTGGGCCATGAATGGGCGCGTCGAGGTAATGAATTCCGCACAGCAGACCAGCCGCAGCCTGTTCGGCGGGTTCTATCGCGCGCTGGCCGAGGGCGAGGCCTTCAGTGCCAGCCTGCAGGCATTCCACAGCGACTACAGTGGTACCGGCGTCTCCGCGAACGTGACCGGGCGCCTCGGCTACGCGTTCCGCGCCGACAACAGCTGCTGGTCATGGCTCGAACAGTTGGACTTCATCTACGCGACCCAGGAGGGTCTGCAAACTCTGGCGCAATTCGCGAACCCCACGGGTATTGCCGCCAGCCAGGAATCGGCCAGCACACTCGCGAACAACCTGCAGACCGTCAGCACCTACGGGCTCAATATGCGCAACTGGAAACTGGTCAACAATCTGCAGGCCAATTACACGCTGCCGGGTTATTACCAGTTGTCGCTGTACTACGGTTCAAAGTTCGTTCGTTATGCCTTCGACACCGGCAACTATCACGGATATACCGATCTTGTGGGCGCGGAGTTCCGCTATGACCTGAGCGCAAAGCATGACCTCGGGTTCGTCATGAGCCGTCTGCACACTTGGAATTCCGATACCTTCAGCAACCAGGTGGGCGTCGAAACCGGCTGGACCGTCGGGACCAACATGTGGTTGAGCGTGGGTTACAACTTCATCGGTTTTTACGACGAGGATTTCACCGCCAGCCATTACACGGCCCAAGGCCTGTTTCTGCGCTTCCGCTTCAAGTTCGATCAAGACACGGTGAAGGCCATGGCGCAACCCGGCAATCTATTGCCGCCGTGATGCCAAGCCGGATCGTCCGCTTGGCGGTTTTCAGCCTGCGGGAAGCAGTGATCGGAAGCTGTTCCGGGCAGGGTTAGCAGGAACCTCGGATAACCCTGTCCCGGTATGGACTCGCGTGGCGCCGTTAACCTGCGACGCAGGATTCTAGCCGGGCCCCACCGGTCTCGAGGCTGCCGGTCAGTTCGGATACGTTTTTGAGCCGGTGCCTCACCAGATACTCGGCAATGCCGGCATTGAGTCCTTTGCAGATCAGCGGGTCGTAGAAGAGCGCCGTGCCGACGCCGACCGCGGCCGCACCCGCAATCAGGAACTCGAGCGCATCGCGCACGCTGGTCACACCACCCTGGCCGATGATCGGTACATGGTGAGCCTTCGCGACTTCGTAAACCTGGTGCACCTTGAGGAGCGCCAGGGGTTTGATGGCGGGACCCGACAAGCCGCCCTGGAAGTTGCCAAGCACCGGTTTGCGGGTTTCCGGAGCAATCGCCATGCCGGCCAGGGTGTTGATCGCGGAAAGTGCATCGGTCCCTGCTTCGATGCAGCGGCGCGCGTTCTCCGCGATGTCGGTCTGGTTCGGGGAGAGCTTGGTGATCAGCGGTTTGCGCGTCACTTTGCGGCAGGCCGCCACGACTTCCGCCGACATGTCCGGATCGTTTCCGAACTGCATGCCGCCCTGCTTGACGTTGGGACAGGAAATGTTGATCTCGATGGCGTCGATCGGCGAGTCCTCGAAGCGCCGCGTGACCTCTGCGTACTCTTCGATCGTCGAGCCGCAGACGTTGGCGACGAAGCGGGTCTCGCCGAAGTCCAGGGAGGGGAGGATACGGCCGACGACCTGCTCGACGCCGGGGTTCTGCAGGCCGATTGAGTTGAGCATGCCTTCCGGGGTCTCGTAGATGCGATGCGGCGCATTGCCGAGGCGCGGCGCCGCCGTGGTGCCCTTGAGCACAATGGCCCCCACATC
>JBOIBB010000221.1:0-8243 GCA_050739335.1 Gammaproteobacteria bacterium | reverse complement strand
GTCCAAGCCGTCGTACAGCGGGTTGTAGAAGAACGCGCGCTGGATGCGCCAGGCATCGCGATACATCTCGGCCCATTGTTCCGCGGGCACCGCGAATACGCGCAGATTCTTGGTGTCGAGTTCACTCGGCCTGGCCTTGGGCACGGCATCCGAGATGAACCAGTTGTCTCCGCGTCTGTAAAGCATCTGCCGACCGTCGGCCGCGAGCACGAATGCACTCACTCCTTGCAGCACGTTCTCGGTTTTCCGGTCTTTGAGCGTGAAGCGCTCGATGTCGAGTGCCGGACCGTGCGGTCCAAAGGCGCCCGGAAGCAACACGATCGGCGCTTTTACTAGGTACAGCACGCCGCTCGGTCCGGCAACCAGCCCGTAGTTCCCGGGCGCAATGGGCAGCGTCACGATGCGTGCGTCGATGCCGTCAAAGTCGATCGCCACGTCCGGCGCTGACTTTTCTTGTTTGTCCTTCGGGCCGGCTTGGCTCGAAGACAGCGCGGATGCCGCCCCCGGTGCGGCCTCGAATCCCGTCTGTGGTGCCAGCGGCGAAGGGGTGTTTGGCTCGAGCGTCACCGCGTACGTGTGGTAGGTCACCGCATGTCCAATGGTCGCCATGTCGGTTCCCAGCGACGGGCCGGAATCGGTGCTGGCGACGAAGTACAAGTACTTGCCGTTCGCATCGAATACCGGCGATCCGGCGTTGCTCATGCCATTGGTGGTCCGGTGGGTTTGGCCGTCGGCGAGTGAGTAGATGAATATGGCACGCATGTAGTTCGGCAGCGACTCGGTGAACGTGAGCCAGCGGCTGTCGGGTGCCCAGCTTGGATTGAACCCGGTGTTGCCGAAATTGATGTTGAAGCCGTCGGTCGCGATCTTGACGGGGCGCGGGTTGGCCGCGTCGAGCTTGACCAGCCACAGATTGTCTTTCTGATCGCTGAACACGAGATTTTTACTGTTCGGCGACCAGGTGAGTTCGTAGTAATAAGCATCTTCTTGGCCGAGCGTGATCTTGCGCGCTGCAGCCCCGGATTGCGGACGGATGTAGAGATCGTATTCACCGTCCCGATCCGAGAAGTAGGCGATGGATTTGCCGTCCGGAGACCAGGCGGGATCGCGGTCCATGGCGCCGGGACTATGCGTGACGTTGATGGCGCTCCCGTGCTTGGCCGGTACCGTGAGAATGTCGCCGTGTGCTTGAAATACGGCGCGCACGCCGTGCGGCGAGATACCCGGATTCGAAAGTTCCTTGGCCACATCCTGGAAATACGGCCGGCGCTGCGGCAGGTCGCCGTTCAGTGTGACCGGTACCGCATGGGTTTTGCCGGTGGCGAAATCGTAGATGTGCAATTGCCCGAATTGCGAATACACGATGCCGCCAGGCCCGGCCGACGCCGAGGTGATGTCGAAGCCACGGTTGTCGATGAGCTTGGTGATTTTGCGGTCGGTGGTGTTGTAACCATAGAGCGAAATCGGGCCGTCACGCGTGGAGAGGAAATACACGGTGTTTCCGACCCACATGGGGTCATCTTCGTCCGATCCTTCCGCGGGGATGCGCACGGTGCTCGAATCCGACAGCTTGGAAATCCAGATCTGGGTGTACTGGCCACCCTTGTAGCCTTGCCAGAACGGCTCCCACTGGGAATTCGGGACGTAGGCGATGTGGCTGCCGTCCGGCGAGTAGCTGCCGGTCTCCGCCATCGCGAGCGGCAATTCGGCCGGAAAACTGCCGTTGACCGAAACGGTGTAGAGCTGATCCGGATCGGAATAGCTGTAGCGGTGTGAGCGGAACAGCACGCTCTTGCCGTCCGGTGTCCAGCCGACGGCCACGTCCGGACCGGGGTGGTAGGTCAAGCGTACGGGCTGACCGCCGGTCGCCGGTACCACGTACACGTCGGTGTTGTGGTCGTAGGTACCGCTGAAGGCCACCATGGAGCCGTCCGGGGAGAAGATCGGCCCGGCTTCAAGGTCCATGCCGCTTGCGAGCACGTGGGCCTGGCCGCCGGCACGCGGCATTTCCCACAATTCGCCGCCGTATTCGAAGACGATCTGGGTCTTCGACATGGTCGGTTCACGCAGCAGGAGCAGGGGGTCACCGGCGGCTTGGCCGGCCGCCGAGAACGCCGTGACGAGCAACAGGGAAATCAGCAGAACGGGGAGCTTCTTCATGATCGCCTCCTTAGGGATACAGGCGTCAGTTAAAGCAGGCAGGTGGAATTGGGAGCCGCGCGACGCGCGTGCAGTACGTGTCACCCTACTGCCAATCAGTCGGGCGGGTCAACCTGGACAACGGTGCGTGATTACTGCGGTGCGGGCCCCGTATCCGGCAGACATGTGAGGTTTTGAGACGCAAGACGGCTTCGGCCCGGCAGTTTGCCTGAGAAGTTCAGGCCGTACGCATCAGTCAAGCAGCAGATGGCACGTAGTCGAGTATTCGTCCGAAGGGGTGTTCGTCTGCCTTTGGCTGGTTGCGTGCCGGGCGGACGGGCGGTGCGCCGCCGGTGCTGCCATAGATGCCTGCTGGATCGTAGATCTGCAGATCCTCCGGGCGCGGCTGGCTCAAGGGGCTGGTGTGCGTTAACGGGGTGGTTTCCGCTGGCCGCGAACTTGGCTTGGGCGCGGCCGCCGCGTGTTTGCGGATCAACCGGGTGCCGATCCCGAAGTGACGGGCCCTCTCGATCATGGGTGCAAGACCGGTGACGCGTGCTTCCATGGCCAGCATCCCGGTGCATTCGATCAAGAGCCGCGCACACGCCATTTCCAGCGCGTGCTGGCCGTAGCGCGTACCGTCTGGTGTTACCGGGTGAGACGGAACTCCGCTCTTTGCGGCCCAGGCGCCGAGACGGATATTCGCCTGCGGATCGGCAAGCCAGCACACGCCGCCGGCCGGAGTGGCCTGCAGTGCCGCGGCGTATTTGTTGAGCCACACGTAAAAGAGCTCGTAGTCGACGTTGGAAAGTTCCGGCCAGCGCGCCACCAGCAGCAGCTTCACAACGCTGGGGTGCAACTGCTGTTGCCAAATCCCGGGGAGGCGGCAGTTTGCCGGGTTGTCGGCGAAGCATTTGGCGATATCCGGTTCGGGCGTTTCGCGGTACTCGAGCGTGAAGCGCGATACGTAGAATGAGCTCGCAGGCTTGGTGCGTGCGTAGGCAAGGAAGCGGCTTACGTTGCGTTCGATCGCCGCATACGGCAGCGGTCGGAGCTCTTGGTCCCAAAGTGCAATGGCATAGGCGTCGCCGCTCGGACCTTCACGCATGCCGAGGTCCGCGCGATACCAGCGCAGTGCGACATGCTGGGTTTCGCTGGTGAAGCGTCCCGCGAGATTTGATCCATACACGTAGACTTCGTCTGCCATTCCCGTCCCCACGATCTGCGAACGGCTTGCTGTCACGTTCCTTATGCGCGGCACCCGTTTGCGTCGGACAACTCCGCGGCCGGGCCGGAGTTGTGTGGATATTATGTCTGCTGGATGGTTAAACTACATAGGAGCCGCGTTATTGTCAAATTGAGTGTCGATAGACGGTCGGGTTCGCCCGACAGGCGGTAGGTACGGAAAGGCAGCAGGAAAAACAAGGCGCATCGAACTGCGACCCTGTCTTACCTCTTGAGCGCGGCTTCTTCCTTTTGGACCAGAAACTCCAGGCATTGCATCGTTTGCTGTGGCGGCATTGGGTTGTCGGCAGGATAACCGGCGCCCGTCAGCCACTGGCCATTGACCACAAAGGTCGGCACGCCTTGCACGCCGTAACGGGTGATCGTTTGTAAGGCTTGGTTCATTTTGAGGTCCACGCCGAACGAGTTCCAGGTGGAATCGAATTGCTGTTTGCTCACTCCGTAGTTCGCGAAGAACTTTTGCAGTGCATCCGGGCTGGTCATCAGCGCGTATTCGTTTTGCACGTGGATGGCGTTGAACAGCGGGTTGTGAATCTTGGGCTCGAGACCGAGGGCCGCGGCGGTGTAGTACGCACGAGCATCGATGTCCATATGGTCGGCGCCGCCGCTCCAAGCGGCCGGAATGAGTTTGAATACCACGTTCGCGGGTTTGTGTTTGAGCCAGGCATCCACGTAGGGCTCGAAAGCGAAGCAATGCGGGCAGCCGTACCAGAAGAACTCGATGACTTCGATCTGTCCGGGGGCGACCGTGGTCGGCTGCGCGGGCGAGACCGCCACGTAGTTCACGCCTTCCTTGAAGTTGTTGGTTGTGGCGAACGCCGATCCGCCGAGTGCGAGCAGAGCGACAGCCAGAGCCAGGATAAAGCTGCGTTTCACTGACATCATTTTCTTTCTCCTTGCCGCCCCGTGTGTGCGGCGGCGAAAATTGTTGCTAGGGCGTGCCGGCCGGTTGCACCGCGAGTTCACGCTGCACCAGCCAGCTTACCGCGTTCATGATCTGCGGGGTCGCGAGCTTGTAACCGGCTCCGGTCAGCCACGCGCCGTCAACCGCGAGAGTGGGCACGCGGGTCACACCGTAGCGTTGCGCCAGCACCTTGGCGTTTTCGAGGGCGGTGTCCACGTTGAGTGAATTCCAGGCGGCGGTGAATTTTGCCGGGCTGATGCCCAGCTCGGAGGTAAACAGACGTTCGTAATCGGTCACGTTCGTAAAGCTCTGGTGCCGCGTGTTCACGGCTGCGTACACCGCGGCGTCCACTCGTCCGGCTACACCAAGCTGTACGGCAGTGTAATAAGCACGCGCGTCCAGATCCCATTGGGGGTTGAGCGCCGCAGGTACACGTGTCAGTACCACATCCTGCGGCTTGTGATCCGCCCAGCTTTGCAGATAGGGTTCAAGTTCCGCGCACCGTGGGCTGCCGTACCAGAAGAAATCCAGCACCTGAACCTCGCCGGGGTCAACGTTGACCGGCTGCATGGGTACCACGCGAACGTAGTTGACGCCTTCTTGGTAGACGGCGGGAGTGGTGGCCGCAAATGCCGCCGGCACCGCGAGCGTACCCGCGAGCGTGAGGATTCCGGTGGTTTTTAGCAGCTTCAGCATGACTCTCAGAAAAACGCGCCAAGTTTCTGAGCGTGGACCGGCCGCTAAAGTTCCGCGGGTTTACTTCCGGATGGGCGCGTAATGCAGGCCTTGTATATACGAGGCCACCGCCCGCATCTGCGCTGCGGTCAGCCGCGAGGCGATGGTTGCCATCATGCCGTTCGGGTCGCTCGCGGTGCGCTTGCCCGCGGCAAACGCCTGGAGCTGCGCGACGATGTAGTCCGCGTACTGACCGCCAATCTGCGGAATCTTCATCGGTTCGTTACCGGCACCGTCCGGGCTGTGGCAGGCGGCGCAGGCGGGTACACCGGCGGTCGCGTCACCGCCGCGAAACAACGCCTCACCGGCTTTCACCAGTTTCGGGTCGGCCTCGCCCGGTTGGATGGTCTGGCTGGAAAACCAGGCAGCCAGGTCGGCCATCTGCTGGCGGCTCAGCGATGCCGCCATCGGCTGCATGATGGCGTTCACACGTTTGCCAGATTTGAAATTTTCGAGCTGCTCGACGATATAAGGGGCACCTTGGCCCGCGAGCTTCGGGAATTGTGAGCTAACACTATTTCCATCGGCGCCGTGGCAGGCCGCGCAGGTGGTGGCGTCCTTCTGGCCGGCGGCCGCGTTGCCCGTAACCGGGCCGGAAGCCGCAGCCGTGGCGGTTGGCGCAGGCGCCGCCGAGGAGGCGTTGGCCGCGGTAACTGCGGCGCCAGCGCTTGCGGTGAGCAGCAGGCTTGCTGTGGCAGCCGCAATCAATGCAATCTTGTTCATGTACAGCAGCTCCTGCAGGATATCGGGGGATGCGGGCGGTTCGGTTCTTGGAATGCGGGCCTTGGCGGGCGGGCTCCCGCGGGCGGAGCCGCCGCAAACGCAGCCGCGATTTTACACTAACGCCCGGAACAGGCTCCACAGGAACCCACGCCATGCCGCTCGACTTTCGCCGTTTGCAGTTCCTCACCAGTGCGGCCACACCCACGGGCTTTCCTCCGGACGCGGGCCGCGAGGTCGCGTTCGCGGGGCGCTCGAACGCGGGCAAATCGAGCGTGCTTAACGCGCTCGCCGGTGTCGCGGGCCTCGCGCGTGTCAGCAAGACCCCGGGTCGCACCCGGCTGGCGAATTTCTTCACACTCGATGTTGCACGCCGTTTCGTGGACTTGCCGGGCTACGGTTATGCCGCGGCACCGGCTACCGTGCGTGCCGGCTGGGAAGGTCTTATGCAGGGATATTTCGCTGCGCGGCGTGCGCTTGCCGGGCTGGTACTGGTTATGGATATCCGCCAGGCACCGACCGGGTTTGACCGGCAGTTGCTCGACTGGCTCGCGCCGCGCGGCTTGCCGGTACTGGCACTGCTCAACAAGTCCGACAAATTGTCGCGCAGCGCGGCACAGCGCGTACTCGAGCGCTGCCGGGTGCAGATGCCTGGCGCGATGCAGCTTCAAATCTTTTCGGCACGCACCGGCACCGGTGTGGAAGCCGCCCGCGCTGTCCTCGCAGGCTGGCTTGCCGGGTCGCACCCTGACTCGGGGTAAAAAAAACCCCGGTGTCAAAGGGGTAAAACACCGGGGTTAACTGCTTCACCCGGCTTGGGGGAGACCGGATGACTTCTCCGCTCTAGGGAGGAGAGCGGAATTGAGCGCCATTGCGGCACTCATAAGCTTGGAGGCGCCCGGATTGCGGAAGTTCCGCACCGCGGGAAGAATTTGTACTTGTCACTTGGACACCGAAAAATGTCGATTCGTCAGCGGCGCGCACTTACCCTGCGGCAATTCGAACCTTGCCTCAGTGGGCTTCCTCCCAGTTCTCGCCCACCCCGGTGGCCGCGATCAGCGGCACCTTGAGTTCCGCCGCCGCACCCATGAGAGTCACCACGTGCTCGCGCAATTCGTCGACCGCGTGGTCTTCCACTTCGAACACGAGTTCGTCGTGCACCTGCAGGATCATCTTCGCAGGTACGCGATGCGTGTTCAGCCAGTGCTGCACGGCGATCATGGCGCGCTTGATAATGTCGGCAGCGCTTCCCTGCATGGGCGCGTTGATGGCGCTGCGCTCGGCGTACTGGCGTGTCTGCACGTTGTGCGCGCGGATGTCCGGCAGATACAGGCGCCGCCCGAAGATAGTTTCCACGTAACCCTGCTCGTGGGCCAGCGCCCGCATCTTGTCCATGAATGTTTTCACGCCCGGGTAACGCGTGAAGTACAGGTCCATATATTGCTGCGCGGCACCGCGCTCCACGCCGAGTTGTTTCGCGAGCCCGAAGGCCGACATGCCATAAATGAGCCCAAAGTTGATGACCTTGGCCGCGCGCCGTTGTTCACTGCTGACGGCGCCAGGTGCGACACCGAAAACTTCGGCGGCGGTGGCGCGGTGGATATCCATACCTTTGGCAAAGGCCGCGAGCAGGCCAGCATCGCCCGAAAGATGCGCCATGATGCGCAACTCGATCTGCGAGTAATCGGCCGAGAGAATTTTGCTGCCGTGCGGTGCGATGAAGGCTTCGCGAATGCGCCGGCCTTCGGGCGTGCGCGCGGGAATATTTTGCAGATTCGGATCCGTCGAAGACAGCCGGCCGGTCGCGGCCACCGCCTGGTGGTACGAGGTATGCACACGACCGGTGGCGGGATTCACCTGTTCGGGCAGCCGGTCGGTGTAGGTCGACTTGAGTTTGTTGAGGCTGCGGTATTCGAGAATCAGCTTGGGCAGCGGGTAATCGGCCGCCAGCTCCTCGAGCACGTCTTCGGCGGTCGAGGGCTGTCCGCCCGGAGTTTTGCGCAGCACCGGGAGCTGCATCTTTTCAAACAGGATGGTTTGCAGTTGCCGGGGTGAGTCTAGGTTGAAGGGCTGACCGGCCAGCTCCTGGGCCTGTGCGCCGAGTTTGACGAGCGTCGTGCTGATCTCGCGGCTTTGCTGCTCAAGCTGCGCGGTATCCAGAAGCACACCGTTGCTTTCCATGGCGAGCAGCACCGGCACGAGCGGCATCTCGATGTCCTCGAACACCCGTTTCAGCGTTGGCACGGCCCGCAGCCGTGGCCACAGGGTTTGATGCAACCGCAGCGTGACGTCGGCATCCTCGGCCGAGTAGCGCGTGGCCTCCTCGACGTGCACTTCCTCGAAGCCGATCTGTTTCGCACCCTTGCCGGCCATGTCCTCGTAATGGATGGTTTTGTAGTCGAGATATTTTTCCGCGAGGGCGTCCATGTTGTGGAGGCTCGCCACGCTGTCGAGCACGTAGGACTCGAGCATGGAATCGAACTGCATGCCCTGCAGGCGG
>JBOIBB010000220.1:0-2610 GCA_050739335.1 Gammaproteobacteria bacterium | reverse complement strand
GCCTGTAGCTGCTTATGCGTCCACAAATATGCAGCATGAGGACTTGCCATTGCGTAGTGACTGTATCGTTGAAGTTGCCTTTAATCAGAGTTCATTCACGCATATACAGTGGCACACGTTAACGATGGGAATCGGCGAAGCCCTCAGGTCTGCGGTTCAGAGTCATAAGTCTTTAGATGTTGCAGATATTGGGTCGCAATATCATGCCGATACTAATACGCAGCGTATATATATTCAGTATTTTAGAAAATGCAATGCCAGAATTGAAATGACTGGCAACCTTATGAAATATTTCAAGAGTAACCTCCCAGATTTCCCTGACTATAAAATCCTTAAGAATCGGGTTCAGCCAAATGCGCGTGCAACTATTGATGTATGCGGGCGCTTTTGGAGGGATTGCAAACGCGAAGAATTACCTGCGCCAACCAGTAGTACGGTGCGAGAACCAACAGGTAAATTATTGTAATGACCATTTCACGACGCCACGGAAGCGCTGCTTAGCGTGAGCTCTGGAATCGGGCAGTCGAGCGCCGTCTAGCAGCTTATTTACTACTGGGATGGTTACGGCAATCTCACGAAACGTGAGGACGGTAACCAGAATCTTACCGAAACCTTTGGCTACGACGACCTGGACCGATTGACGAGCTCGACCGTCACCAACCCGGCCGCCAACGGCCCGACGCTCGGGTTTAACTATGACGCTGCGGGCAACATTCTGACCAAGACCGTGTCGGGGGTGAACAGCCAGGCTTTTCGAATCCAATGTGGCGGTTTCCGACTGCAACAGGCGGCGGCTTTCAGACCGGAATAGCTGGCGATTTTCCCACCGGAATTAGTGGCGATTTTGTGACCGTAACAGGTGGCGGTTTTCACCGGAATACGCAACAACTGATGGTGTATCGGATCGCGCTGGTGTTTTACGCCCAGCTTGTCCCGGAGCTGCGTACGATCGGCACGGCGCTACTTACGGGTGCAGGCGTGGTGTCGATTGTGGTCGGACTTGCAGCCCGCGGCGCGCTCGGCAATTTGATTGATGGCTTCGCGCTGGTGGTGTCGCGCACGGCCCAGGTGGACGATTCGATTCGCCTCTACACCGCGGTCGGAACGATCTCCGCACGCATCCGCGCGATTTCCCTGGGCTTTACGCATTTGACCGACAGCGACGGCAACGAGGTGATCGTGCCCAACAGCGTGATGATGGGCAGTGCGATCGTGCGTATCCGGCCGCTGCCACCGTCGTTGGCTACCGCCCCGGACGACAAGCGCGGCGCGCCATGAGCGGGAACCCGGGGCGCGCAACTCACGGTGAACGGCTGGGATCGTATGTCTTCGGTGACAACCCGGAAACTGGATTGCGCTGCCGGCCGACCGACAAAGTGGGCTCGCGTGCGAACGCTCGGAGGCCTCGCCCGATGCGTTGATTACCGCTGGCGGGTTTTCAGCGGCCGCGGGTGGGACTTATCCCAACCGGGGATTTCACCACGCAGAAAGCGTTGAATGTGCAGGTGGATGCGTTGCTGTGCATCGCTGCGAAGCTGTGTCTGCGCAGGCGCGGCAAGCGCTCGATTGGTCACGCGGCGCGTCAAGGTCAATGGTACAGCCTGCGGCGGCAGCACGAAGCTGTCGGTGCGGTTGGCCGTGCCCTGATTGTTGGTCTGTACGAAGAACGGCACGAAGGCCTGCCCGATGATCGTCAGCGACTGGTAATCGCCCAGGAACAAACCCTCGGCGTTGGGCGCGAGGTCCAGATCGAATGGCCCGGAAATGTGCTGCTCGCTCCAGTGCACGCCGTCCGTCGAGGACGTGAACCAGTAATCCGTGATCAACTGACCGGGGTCGCTGTCGTTGTTGCGGAAATCGAAATAACTCACGCCGATGGTGCCGTCGGCGAGAATCGCGACGCTCGGCGTGAAGGCCTCGACCGAGGGTACCGAGTTGATCTCCACGGGTGCGCTCCAGGTCTGGCCGCCGTCATTGGATTGCGACAAGGCAATGCCGTCGTGCTGACCGTTGGAGAAACGCGAATCCTGCCACACCACTACCAGTTGCCCGCCCGGGCCCGCAGCCATCTGCGGCAAAAAGCCACCGTCGCGTACCGCGGCGCCGGTGTTCGGATCGTGCGTGCCGACGGACAGATCCTGCGCCACCGTGATTGGCGCCGACCAAGTGACGCCCTGATCCGTGGAGCGGATCACCTTGATAGCACCGGTGCTGTTGGTGCTGGAAGTGCCGTCAATTTCCTCGAATACGTCTACGATACTTCCGTCCGGTAAACCGACGATCTCGTTGCCGATAGTCTGGTTGTTAACGCCGGGATCGTAGATTGGCACTGCGGTTTGCCAGGTCTCACCGCCGTTGGTGCTGCGCGCGAGATATGCGGGACCGCGGTTGCCGGTCTCGAGCCGGTCCCAGACTGCATATACATAGTTTGAATTGTTGGGGTCAGCGGTGATGGTTTCCTTGTCGTTGAAGGCCGCGGCGCCGTCCAGAATGAGCGTGGCCGGATTGCTCCAGGTGGCGCCACCGTCCGTTGAGCGGCTCACCAGCACGCTGCTGAGCGATCCAGCGGCCATGCTTGCGCCACTGAACGAGATCGAAATCACGTAGGCC
>JBOIBB010000219.1:0-22651 GCA_050739335.1 Gammaproteobacteria bacterium | reverse complement strand
GATGCGCGCTTTATAGCCCTGCTTCCCCAGGTCCAGCTCCTCGAAATGGACGTGGTCACCTAGGATCATGGGCCTGAAACCTTGAAATTTGAAGTTGCGGGTTACGATCTTGCAAAGTTCCCGCCGCTGCCGAAGCAAAAATAATCCGACGAAGCGGCCGCCAAGATTCCGGCAGACCTGCAACAATGTGCCTGTTCAGGCGTTGAATTGTCGCCCGGTCAGACTGCGACTATCGGGACCCAGAAGATACAAGTAAGCAGGCAGGATCTGTTCGGGAGTACGTAGCCGGCTACGGTCTTCGGCGGGATACGCTTGCCGTCGCATTTCCGTGGCTACCGCACCGGGGTTCAAGGTATTGATGCGCAGCGTGCCGCGAAACTCGGTTTCGTCGGCAAGCATGGCGGACAGTGCTTCCACTCCGGCCTTGGAAACGGCATACGCGCCCCAATAGGCTCGAGGCTTGCGGCCGACGCTGCTCGCGGTGAACACGACCGAGGCATCCGCGGATTTGTAAAGCAGCGGCAGACAAGCCTTGGTGAGCAGGAAGGCCGCGTTCAGATTCACCTGCATGACTTGCTGCCAGATAACTGGCTCGTGGTGCTCGATGGGCGCGCGTTCGCCCAGCAGGCCGGCGTTGTGCAGCAGGCCGTCGAGCCGGCCGTATTTTTCGAAGACCGTGCCGGCAAGATTCATGTGGTCTTCGAACTGGGCGCCCTGCAGATCCATCGGGTAAATGCCGGGCAGGGGACCGCCGGCGGCCTGGATTTCATCATAGGTCGTTTCGAGTTTTTTCACGGTACGCCCGAGCAGGATCACGGTGGCGCCGTGAGCTGCGAGTCCTTTGGAAACTGCGCGGCCGATGCCGTCGCCCGCTCCGGTGACGAGGATCACTCGCGCCTTGAGGAGGACCTGCGGCGGGTTGTAGTGCGTCGGTATGTCAGCGGGTTCCATGCGATAAACCTGGCTCCGTGATCGGGCGGGCACGGCGTGCGCTGCGCCAAGCCACCAGCAGTTGTTGGACCGCTCCCAGCTCGGGAGTGGCGTCGTGTGCGAACTTTTGACGGGCCGCGCGTTTTTTGAGTCGCGCCGCCGCCAAGCCGGCAATGACCAGGCCGCATTTAAGGCTTGGCCACTGGATGCCCGCGAGCGCTGTCGCGCTCACGCGCATGGCGAGGGCGCGCCGTCGGTAGTCCTCCAACAGCCTTGCACCTGCCGCGCTTGCCAGCGCATTGCCGGTGAGTGACTCGCTCAGCGCGTACTTGCGCAGGTCGTCAACGGCAAAATAGTTGCGTCCATGCCGGGCATACTCCTTTGCATGCAGCACAATGTCCGCGAGTTGCCAGCTCTGGCCTAGCAAGCGAGCCGCCTGCAGTGTATCGGGAGGCTGCGGACCGGCGATTTGCGCGGCGAGTTCGCTCAGGGCGCCGCCGCGCTGCCGGCAGTAGCGCTCAACCTCGTCGAAGTTATCAAAGGCCACTGCGCTGATGTCCGTGGCCACGCTGGCCGTGATTTCGTACCAGGTCTGGGTTGGCAGCACGTGTCCCCCGCAGTGTTCGTCGAGGAGTTTGCACAGCGGATGGCGTGGCGCGTGGCGGGCGAGCAGTTCCAGTTCTTCCTGCCACCAGCCGAGCTTGACGCGTGCCACGCCGGCGTCAGCACATTCCACGAGGATTTCACGCAACTCGACGTAGATGGCGAGCACTGCGAGCAGCGTCACACGTTGCCGGCCCGCGGCAAACACTGCGGCCAGGCGCAGGTCGGCGGACGCCGACCGCAGCCGGTTGTGGGCTTCGGCGAGCCCCGGGCTCATGGTCCGGCGTGACCGTCCGGATCGGCGTTTTCGATGCCGTGACGCGGCGTAACCTCCACGGGATCGAGTTCCGGCAGCGATTTCTTTTCCTGGATGCCCATTTCCGGGAAACGCCGTGCACCCGGCAGCACCTGATGTTCGAAGGAACCCACCGCCCGGTTGTAATGCTCGACGCTCTGCCCGAGTGTGTGGCCGAGTTTGTCCAGATGTTCGGTAAAGGTGGCGAGGCGCTTGTAGAGTTCCTCGCCGAGTTTGCGGATGGTCTCGGCATTTTCCGCGACCGCGATTTGCCGCCAGCCGAAAGCCACCGCGCGCAGGAGTGCAATCAGACTGGTGGGAGTCGCAAGTACTACCTTGCTCGCAAACGCATCTTCCATGAGCTTGGGATCCTCGTCGAGTGCGGCGCTCAGGAATTGCTCGCCGGGTACAAACAACACCACGAAATCCGGCGAGTTGAGATCTTTCCAGTAGGCTTTTCCGGCCAGTTCGTGCACCCGCGCGCGCACGGTTTGCGCGTGACGTTGCAGATGTTGGCGGCGCTCGGCGTCGCTCGTGGCACTCACCGCGTTCAGGTAATTGTCGAGCGGCGTTTTGGAATCTACGACCAGATTGCGATTGTCTGGCATGGTCACGATCATGTCCGGGCGCTTGCGGCCCTCGGGTGTGTCGAGGCTTTGCTGCTCGGCGAAATCACAATGGTTGACCATGCCGGCGAGTTCCGCGAGGCGCCGCAGCGTCATTTCACCCCATTGGCCGCGCACTTCGGGGCGGCGCAGCGCCTGCACCAGATGCCGGGTTTCAGACTGCAGTTGCGCCTGGGTCTCGGTCATGCTGGCCAGGTAACGGCTGATGTTGCCGTAGGCTTCCTTGCGTTCCTTCTCAATGCTGCGGATCTGTTCCTCGGATTTCTTGAGCGCTTCGCCGATCGGTTTGACGAGCTCGGTGAAGGCCTGTTGTTTCTTCTCGAATTCGCCTTTGGCCTCGGTCTGGAACCGGCCGAGGTTCTGTCCTGCGAGCTCGAGGAACGATTGGCTGTTGTCGCGCAGTGCGTCACTCGCGAGCGCCTTGAAGCTTGCTTCCATCTGGGTGCGCATGGCGCCGAGCGCTTCGGCTTGGGCCTTGAGGGCGGCAAGCTCGATGCGCAGTTCGGCGAGCCGTCTCTGGCTGCGCCATTGGGCCACACTAAAACCGACTGCCAGGCCCACGAGTAACGCCAGAATGACCGCCAGCAGCATCATGCGTTGACATCCGGTCGAGCGGCGGCGATGGCCGGCGGATCCGCGAACACCGCGAGCAGGTCCGCGGGGCGCGACAGCAGATAGTCCGCCTGCCAGCTCCCCGGCTCATCGTCGGCGCCGAGGTAACCGTAGAGCGCCAGAGCCACGGACATGCCGGCGGCATGCGCGGCGAGCACATCCTCGCGCGCATCGCCGACGTACAGGCTTTCGGCCGGAGCGGTGGCCGCGAAGGCGCAGGCGCGCAGCAAGCCATCCGGCTCGGGTTTGCGACGCACGCAGCTGTCGGCGCACACCACGCACACCGCGCGCTCGCGCAATTGGAACGCGTCGAGCAGCGGCTCGGTCAGCGCGGCGGGCTTGTTGGTAACGACGCCCCAACGCAGGCCACGCTGCTCGATGCTCGCCAGCAACGCTTCCGTACCCGGAAAAAACCGGGTCTCCCGGCTCAGCCGCTCGCGATAAATCGCGAGCAGGCGCGCGCGCATGCCGGCATAGCGCGAATCATCGTGGCGGATTCCGAAGCCGAGCCGCAGGAGCGCGGGCGAGCCGTGTGAGACCTCGGGGCGGATGCGCGCGAAGGGCAAGGGTGCGAGCTTGTGTTCAGCACGCTGCAGGTTCAGGGCCGCGGCGAGATCAGGCGCGGTATCGAGCAGCGTGCCGTCGAGGTCGAAAAGCACGAGACGGGTACTCATGCCGGCCGCTCGTAATGCAGGAAATAGTTGACGCCGACATCGCCGCCCAGATGATATTCGCGAGTCAGCGGGTTGTAGTGCAGGCCGATGCTGTCGCGCAATTCGAGGCCCGCGGCGCGCGCCCAGCGGTCGAGCTCCGCAGGGCGAATGAATTTCTGGTAGGCGTGCGTGCCGCGCGGCAACAGGCGCAACACGTATTCCGCGCCGAGGATCGCGAACACAAAGGCCTTGGGCGTGCGATTGAGCGTGGAGAAAAACACCGCGGCTCCCGGGGCTGCAAGCGCCGCACAGGCCTGCACCACCGCGGCGGGCGCCGGTACGTGCTCGAGCATTTCCATGCAGGTGACGACGGCAAAATGTCCGGGAGATTCCGCCGCCAGTGCCTCGGCGCTGCTCTTCAGATAGGTAACCTGCAGGCCGGATTCGTGCTGGTGCAAGCGTGCGACTGTGAGCGGCTCGTCGGCCATGTCGATACCAGTAACGTCGGCGCCGCGTGCCGCCATGGCCTCGGCGAGCAGGCCGCCGCCGCAGCCGACGTCGAGCACTCGTTGGCTCCGCAGGGCGGTACGTGCCTCTATATAGTGGAGGCGCAGGGCGTTGATGGCATGCAGGGTTCGCAGTTCACCTTGCGGGTCCCACCAGCGCACGGCGAGCGCATCGAAGCGCGCGATTTCGCGCGCGTCGAGGTTGATCTGCGGCTCGGGCATTCAGGAGTTCTCCGCGACGGGATCGGCAGCGCAACTGCGCGCGCGGCGTGTACGCTGGAGCAGCTCGTCAATATCCAGCCGCGTGAGCGCGCCTTGGTGCAACAGGCGGGTGCCAGCCACCCAAACTTCGCGCACTTGGTGGCGACCGGCCGCTTGCACGAGTTGCTCAAGAGGTGTGTGCCGCGCCAGGCACTCGGGGACATCGAGATTCACGGCCGCGAGGTCGGCCCATTTGCCCGGGACCAGCGAACCGGTTTCCTCGGCGAGCCCGAGTGCGCGTGCACCGTTCAGCGTGGCCATGCGCAGGCCCGCAGCGGCTGCGGCCCGGGCATCGGCGCCGAATGGCTTCGCCAGGATCGCGGCAGCATGCATTTCGCGGAACATGTCGAAGGCATTGTCGCTGTCTGCGCAATCGGTGCCAAGCGCAATCTCCGTACCTGCGCCCAGCAGCCGTTCCGCTGCGCGTGCTGCGCCGCGGTCTTTTCCGGGATTAAATTCGGCGCAGTACACCAAGTGCGCACCGCTTTGCGCGAATGCGCTCGCCTGCTCGGCAGAAATCCGCGTGAGATGTACGGCGCTGAAGTCCGGGGTCAGCCAGCCGAGCGCCGCAAGGCGCGCGAGCGCAGGGTCTGTTTGCGAGCGGGCGTTCGAGGCCGCCTCCGGGTATTCGGGATGCAGGTCGGCTTTCACGGGCGCATCGACTTCATCCGCGAGCAGGCGCACTTCGCGCAATACCGGCTCTTCGAGCCGATCGATCGCCTGGAGTGCAAATCCGAAGCTCAGCAACGGGTGATGGCGGTATTGGTCGCGCAATGCTGTGCCGCGCGCGAGATATTCGCCGGCGTTGCGCGCCCAAGCCGAAGCCGAGTCCGCCACCGGCAGACCGAGGCAGGCACGCAGGCCGTTGCGCTGCAGGGCTTCAGCCAGGATGTTGGGAAAGCCGCCAGCGTCGCCGCAGCAGGTGGTGCCGCTGCGCAACATGCAGGCAATGGCAAGTTCACTGGCGTCGCGCAGGAGATCCTCGTGCGACAAACGGACCTGGGGTTCGTCGAGCTTGTCTGCCGGCGAGCTGCCCGGATGCTCGGTGTGCGTTAGTCCACGCCGCAAGGTGACCGTGGCGCGGGTGTGCGTGTTGACCAATCCGGGGATGAGCACATGCCCGGCGAGCTCCACGCTCTCATGTACCGCGAAGTCACGGCGGGCTTGGTCCGACGGCAAGAGCGCGAGAATGCGGCCGTCGCGCACCACCACGCTGTGTGCGGCGAGCACTTGTGCGTGCGGTTCTACCGGGATCACCCAATCCGCGTGCAGCGCGAGGTCCGCGGATTCGAGTTTGGCGGCCGCTGCCGTCATTGTTGAGGTACGCGAACCTCGACCTGGACGTCGACGTAGCGGTTCGCGGCCGCGCTGCGGGCATGTGGACGCGGCTCACGGCTGCCCACACCACGGATCTGGATGTGCCGCGGATCCATGCCCAGGGCAAGCAGGTGCAGGCGCACCGATTCTGCACGCATGCGCGACAGCCAGAGATTGAATTGCGGGCCTCCGCTCGCGTCGGTGTGCCCGGTGACGCGGATCTCGAGCACGCCGCGATATTGTTCCAAGGCATTCACGAAATTGGTCAAGGCGTCACGATTCGCGCGCGTGAGATGTGCGCTGTTGAGCGCGAACGGCAGGGCAGTGCGGAATTCGACGGTCTTGATCGTGAAGACGGACGCTTGAGCCGTTGCACGCGTGCCGGTAGTGGGCGGCGCGCTCGTTGCGATGGGCGCCCGCGGCGCAGTGATTACCGCTGCGGGCGACGTGGCCGGTGAAGGGCTGGCTTCGGGCTTGAGCGGCGGATACAAGTAGCCGAATTCATCGAGCGGCAGGGGTTCAATGTGTTCCGTTCCGGGCGCCTGCAATTGATAACACGCTCTCTTAGTCTGCCGTGCCGCGTCCGCGAGGCCGATTTGCACACACACCGTTCCCGGCGTTGTCAGCGGCTTGCCGTCGTTGCCGAGTGGATAGCGCTGCGGTACGGCGGTGCTGGCGCAGCCGGTGATGCAACCCGCAAAGGCGAGTCCCCCGAGCTGGCCAAGCCACGCCCGGATAGTGCGTCTGGTGGAGTAGGCCATCCTCTGACACGTGCGAATCGATCGGGCCGCGTGCACTATAGCAGAGTTGTTGCAGCCACGATGCGCGGTACCGGCGCGCTTCTCGAGCACGAGTATTGCGCAACGTACTTGCGTGCAGTGCACCGCCCGGCGGCCGGAAAAACCGCTGCTTATGATAAAATCACCCACTCGAATCCGCGCACGCACGCGGCGTGAAAATCCCTAAAAACTAAGCTATTTTCGCATGGCTGAATTCGCCCGTGAGCTGACTGTCGTCAACCTCGAAGAGGAGATGAAGCAGTCCTACCTCGATTACGCCATGAGCGTAATCGTGGGCCGGGCGCTGCCGGATGTGCGCGACGGCCTGAAGCCCGTGCATCGGCGCGTGCTCTACGCCATGCAGCAGCTCGGCAACGACTACAACAAGCCCTACAAGAAATCAGCACGCATCGTGGGCGACGTGATCGGCAAGTATCACCCGCACGGCGATGTGGCAGTGTACGACACCATCGTGCGCATGGCACAACCCTTTTCGATGCGCTACGTCCTGGTGGACGGCCAGGGTAACTTTGGCTCGGTGGACGGCGATGCGCCCGCGGCCATGCGCTACACCGAAGTGCGCATGGCCAAACTCGCGCAGGAGATGCTCGCTGACCTCGACAAGGAGACGGTCGATTTTGTCCCCAACTACGACGAATCCGAAACCGAACCGACGGTACTGCCGGCACGGCTGCCGAACCTGCTGGTCAACGGCTCCTCCGGAATCGCGGTGGGCATGGCCACCAATATTCCCCCGCACAATCTCGGGGAGGTGGTGTCCGCCTGTGTGGCGCTGATCGACAACCCCGCCGCGAGCATCCAGGATCTGATGAAATTCTTGCCCGGACCGGATTTCCCCACGGCCGGCATCATCGACGGTGCACGTGGGATTCACGAGGCCTATTTCACCGGGCGCGGGCGCCTGTTTCTGCGGGCGCGCACCACGGTCGAGGGCGAGGCGGGCCACAAGCAGTCGCTCATCGTCACCGAATTGCCGTACATGGTGAACAAGGCGCGGCTGCTCGAACGCATCGCGGAGCTGGTCAAGGAAAAGCGCATCGAGGGCATCACCGAGTTGCGTGACGAGTCGGACAAGGATGGCATGCGCATGGTGATCGAGTTGCGCCGCGGCGAAAACACTGAGGTCGTGCTCAACAATCTTTACCAGCACACCGCGATGCAAAGCGTGTTCGGCATCAACATGGTGGCGCTGGTGGATGGCCAGCCGCGGCTGTTGAATCTCAAGCAGCTGCTCGAGGCCTTTGTGCGCCATCGCCGCGAGGTGGTGACGCGGCGCACGCTTTTCGACCTGCGCAAGGCACGGGAACGCGCGCATGTACTCGAAGGCCTGGCGGTGGCGCTCGCCAATATCGACGCCATGATCGAGCTCATCAAGAAATCACCGGCACCGCCCGAGGCCAAGGCCCGACTTCTGGCGCGCGGCTGGCTGCCGGGTGTGGTGACCGCCATGCTGGCGCGCGCCGGCGCGCAGACCACGCGTCCCGAGTACGTGCCGGAGGCTCTGGGGCTGCAGAGCGACGGTTACCGACTCTCGGAAGTGCAGGCCCAGGCGATTCTCGATTTACGCCTGCAGCGGCTCACCGCACTCGAGCAGGACAAGATCGTTCAGGAATATCAGGAGCTCCTCAAGCTCATCGCCGAGCTGCGCGCCATACTGGCCGACCCAGCGGCGCTGCTGGCGGTGATTCGCCGCGAGCTTATCGAGCTGCGCGAGCAATACGGCGATGCACGGCGCACCGAGATCGTTTCGGATCACGAAGACCTGACCATCGAGGATCTGATCGAGGAACAGGAGGTGGTGGTGACGCTGTCGCACCTTGGTTATGCCAAGTCGCAACCCGTGAGCGCCTATCAACCACAGCGGCGCGGCGGCCGGGGCCGTACTGCGACCACGACGCGTGACGAGGATTTTGTCGACGACCTGTTCGTGGCCAACACCCACGACACGCTGTTGTGCTTCTCCAGCACCGGCAAAGTCTTCTGGCTCAAGGTACATCAGATTCCACAGGCCGGGCGCGGTGCCCGCGGACGGCCGCTGGTGAATCTGCTGCCGCTGGGCGACGGCGAGCGCATCACCGCGGTGTTGCCGGTGCGCGAGTTCGCCGCCGACCGCTACATTTTCATGGCTACGCGCCGCGGCACGGTCAAGAAGACTTCGCTGGACAATTTTTCGCGGCCGCGCGCGAACGGCATCATCGCGGTGGAGCTCAAGCCGGACGACCAGCTCGTGGGCGTGGCGGTTACCGACGGCCAGCGCGACGTCTTGTTATTCGCCTCGAACGGCAAGGCGATTCGTTTCCACGAGGCGGAGGTCCGCCCGATGGGCCGCAACGCGGCCGGCGTACGTGGCATTCATCTTGCGAAGGGAGAGCATGTGATCGGCGTGTTGATCGTGGGTGACGGCGACATTCTGACCGCCACCGAGAACGGCTACGGCAAACGCACGCCCGCGGCCGAGTACCCGCTACAGGGTCGCGGTGGCCAGGGCGTGATTTCGATCCAGACCACGGAGCGCAATGGCCAGGTCGTGAGCGCCATCCAGGTACCGGCGGACGCCGAGGTCATGCTGATCAGCAACGGCGGCACGCTGGTGCGCACGCCCGCTAGTGAGATCTCAGTGATCGGGCGCAACACCCAAGGCGTACGCCTGATCCGGCTGGACGAGGGCGAGCAGCTCGTCGGTATCGACCGAGTCGAAGTCGACGACGGAGACGATAACAGCAATGACGGCTGAGGCCGGTGCCGTGGTCGATACACGCCGCTTGTATCACTTTGGCGCGGGACCGGCCATGCTGCCGCCCGAGGTCATTGCCGAGATCCGCGCCGAGCTGCCGGATTTTCGTGGCACCGGCGTGTCCATTCTGGAACTCGGCCACCGCACGCCCGCCTTCCGTGCGCTGATGCGCGAGATCGAAGCGGCACTGCGCGTCTTGCTGGGGATTCCGCAGCACTACGCGGTACTGTGCATGCAAGGGGGCGCCGCCCTGCAATTTGCGACGGTGCCGCTAAATCTTGGCGGTCGTGGCGCCTACCTGATTTCCGGGCAGTGGTCGCTCAAAGCATTCCGCGAAGCCGCGCACGTCGCACATGCGCACATCGCCTGGGACGGGAAAGACAACGGTTACACGCAGCTTCCCGAGGCGCGCGACCTCCAGTTGCCGCAAGACGCGACTTACCTGCATTACACCGTGAACGAAACGATTGCCGGGGTTGAATTCCAATCTCCCCCGGCGGATGTCGGTCTGCCGCTGGTGGCCGATATGACCTCCATGATCCTGTCGCGTCCGATCGACATCGCCAAGCACGCTCTCCTGTACGCGTCTGCACAAAAGAATCTCGGTATTGCCGGGATCACGCTCGTGGTGCTCGATCCGGGGGCGCTGCAGGCGCCACGGGCAGGCACGCCGAGCCTGCTGGATTACCGCGTCCGCCTTGCGGCCGAATCCTTGCCGAATACGCCACCGGTGTTTGCTTGGTACGTGCTTGGCAAGATGCTCGACTGGACCCGCGCCCAGGGCGGACCCGAGGCACTGGCGGTACGCAACCGTCACAAGGCAGATACCGTGTATGCGGTGCTGGACGGCTCCGGCTTTTACCTGAGCCGCGTGCAGAAATCCTGCCGCTCGCGCATGAACATACCGTTCCGCTTGCGGGATTCCGCACTCGAACCTGTATTTCTACAAGAAGCTGAAGCCGCAGGCCTCAAGTATCTGGCCGGCCATCGCAGCACCGGGGGCATACGCGCAAGCCTCTACAATGCTATGCCGGAAGTCGGGGCTGCAGCGCTTGCGGATTTCATGCGCGAGTTTGAACGGCGTCACGGTTGAACGGGTTGTACAGTCATGGTTGATTTCAACTTCAATCTCATGGACATTTGCGTGGCGGGCGTCAAGGCGCTGAAACCTTACGAACCCGGCAAGCCGATTAGCGAGTTGCAGCGCGAGTATGGCGTGCGCGATGTCATCAAGCTGGCCTCGAATGAAAACCCGCTGGGGCCGAGCCCCAAGGCACTGGCGGCCGTGCGCGCGGCACTCGCCAGCCTCGCGATTTATCCCGACGGACAGGCCCACGAGTTGCGCCGTGTGCTTGCCGCGAAGCACGCGCTGGATCCGACGTGTATTACGTTCGGCAGCGGATCCGACGAGAATCTGCTACTCGTGGCACGCGCGTTTCTGCAGCCCGGTACCAACGCGGTTTTCTCCCGCTATTCATTTGCCGTATATCCAATCATTACCCAGGCTTCTGGTGCCGAAAGCCGCGTTGCCGAGGCCAATCCAGCCAATGATCCGACCGCACCCTTTGGACACAATCTCGAGAATCTGGTGGGATTGATCGACGCGGACACACGCGTGGTGTTCATCGCCAACCCCAATAATCCTACCGGCACCTGGGTCAACAAAGCGGCCTTGCGGCATTTCCTGCAACGCGTGCCGGCGCGCACTCTGGTCGTGGTCGACGAAGCCTATACGCAATACGTTGAGGAACTGGAGTATCCCGACTGCTCACGCTGGCTGGACGACTTCCCCAACCTCATCGTGACGCGCACCTTTTCCAAAGTGTATGGGCTGGCCGGGTTGCGCTGCGGCTACTCGCTCTCCCATCCACGTGTGGCCGACCTGTTGAATCGTCTGCGCGAACCTTTCAACACCGGCAATCTGGCGCAAGCCGGGGCGCTCGCGGCGCTCGGTGATGACGCGCACGTACAACGCAGCGTGCAACTGAACCGTGCGGGGCGCGCGCAACTGCAGACGGGTTTTCGGGAATTCGGGCTCAAATGGCTTCCCTCGGTAGCCAATTTCCTGACCGTGGACTTCGGCAAGCCGGCGCACCCGATATACGGGGCTCTGCTGCACAGCGGCATCATCGTGCGGCCCTTGGTGAACTACGGCCTGCCCAAGCACCTGCGCATCACTATCGGTCTGCCCGAGCACAATGAGCGTCTGTTGACGGCGCTCGAGCGTATTCTCGGGTGTCAATGACAAGCACAAGCAAGGTTCGCCGCGACGATTACCGGGTGCAGCCGGGCGGCTGTTTGCAGGGCCAGATAACAATACCGGGGGACAAGTCGATCTCGCATCGCGCCTTGCTCTTGGGCGCGCTTGCCTCCGGTGAAACCCGGATCTCCAATTTTCTGGAAGGCGCCGATTGCCTAGCGACGCTTGCGGTACTGCGGGCACTTGGCGTCGCAGCGGAGCACAATGCGCCCGGCCGCGTGCGTATCCATGGGGTAGGGTGTGCCGGGCTCACGGCGCCGGCAGCGACGCTGGATTGCGGCAATTCCGGAACCAGCATGCGCTTGCTGAGCGGCCTGTTGGCCGGGCAGCCGTTCACCTCGACGCTCGATGGTGACGAGTCGCTGCGCCGCCGTCCGATGCGCCGCATCATCGAACCGCTCGCCCGCATGGGAGCAAGCATTGACAGTCACGACGGCTGTGCGCCGCTTACCGTGCATGGTCGCCCACCGCTGCATCCGCTGCGCTATGAATTGCCGGTGGCCAGCGCGCAGGTGAAATCCGCGATCCTGCTGGCTGGACTGTATGCGGACGGTGAGACTTGGTTGCGCGAGCCGGGCGTGAGCCGCGACCACACCGAGCGCATGCTCGAACAATTCGGTTGTGCCGTGCTGCGCGACGGCGCCTGGCTGGGCGTACGCGGTGGTACCGAGTTGCGCGGCACGGATGTTCCGGTGCCCGGGGACCTTTCGGCGGCGGCGTTCTTTCTGGTGGGCACGGCCATGACACCTGGGGCCGGCGTTACGCTCGAGAACGTGGGTGTGAATCCAACGCGTGACGGCGTTTTGAACCTGTTGCGGCGCATGGGTGCGCAGCTCGAGTTCCACAATCGACGTACGCTCGGCACGGAACCCGTGGCCGACATCGCGGTCGTGGGCGGGGATCTGCAGGGCATCGCCATCGCGCCCGCCGAGGTGCCGCTTGCGATCGACGACCTGCCTATCCTGATGGTGGCCGCCGCGGCGGCCCACGGCGTCACTAAGTTGCACGGCGCACGTGAGCTACGCGTGAAGGAAAGCGATCGTTTGGCAAGCACGGCGGCCGGACTGCGTGCGCTCGGCGTACCGGTGGAACTGTTCGATGACGGTTTGCAGGTCACGGGAGTGGAAGACTTCAAGGGCGCCACGATCGAGAGTTACGGCGATCACCGCATCGCGATGGCCTTCAGTATCGCTGCGCTGCGCGCGCGCGCGCCGGTCGTGGTGCACGACTGCCGCAACGTCGCGACGTCTTTCCCGGATTTCGCGGTGTTGGCGAATCGGCTGGGGCTGCAGGTCGACACGGAGACGGCGGCGTGACGCAAACGCTGCCTCCGGTCATCACGCTCGATGGACCCGGCGGCTCGGGCAAAGGCACGGTGAGCCGCCGCCTCGCGCGTGCACTGGGTTGGCATCTGCTCGACAGCGGTGCACTGTACCGCTTGGTGGCGCACGCGGCGAGCCGCGCGCAGATACCGGTGAGTGCAGCTGCCGAGCTCGGCGGACTGGCGCGCCACCTGTTAGTGCGTTTCGGTGAGCACAGCGATGGTGGCGAGCTGATTTTGCTTGCGGGCGAAGACGTAACCGAGGCAGTGCGCAGCGAGGCCTGCGGCAACCGCGCCTCGGAGATCGCGGCTCTCCCGGAAGTGCGCGCCGGACTCCTCGATCAGCAGCGCCGATTCCGCCAATTCCCGGGACTCGTGGCCGATGGCCGTGACATGGGTTCAACGATTTTCCCGGATGCCGGTCTCAAAATCTTTCTTACCGCGAGTGCCGAGGTCAGAGCCCAAAGGCGATATAAGCAGTTGAAACAAAAAGGATTAAATGCTAACCTGCGCGCCCTTTTCAGGGACATTGTCGCCAGAGATCGGCGGGACGAAAGCCGGGCGGCCTCACCTTTGGGGGCGGCCCTGGACGCGGTACTGGTGGACACCACGGCCATGTCGGTCGATGCGGTAGCAGCCCGGGTTGCGGCGCTGGCCCGCGAGCGGCTCGGGCTGCATATCGGAGTGTAGGCACCAGGGGCAGCGGGACGCGCTCCTCGAAAAATTCACCGTGAGTCCAAGGGTGGACGAGCGGCCCAACCAGCCCCTGCGTGCGGGGATTTCAGGATTCCAATAACCATGACCGAGTCTTTCGCGGAACTATTCGAGCAGAGTATCAAGCAACAGCAGATGCGTAACGGCGCCATCCTGATGGCGCGGGTGATGGAGATCCGGCCCGACGTGGTGATCGTCAATGCCGGTCTCAAGTCGGAGGGAGTGATTCCGGCCGAACAGTTCCGCAACGAGAACGGCGAGCTCGAGATTACGGTCGGTGACGACGTCGAGGTGGCGCTGGATGCTTTCGAGGACGGCTCGGGCGAAACCCGTCTGTCGCGCGAGAAGGCCAAGCGCGCGCGTTCCTGGACGCGGCTCGAGGACGCCTTCACCAAGGGTGAAATCGTCAAAGGCTTTATCAATGGCAAGGTCAAGGGCGGCTTCACGGTAGAAGTTGACGGCGTACGCGCCTTCCTGCCGGGCTCGCTCGTGGATGTACGCCCGGTGCGTGACCCGGCCTATCTCGAAGGCAAGGAACTCGAGTTCAAAGTCATCAAGCTCGATCAGAAGCGCAACAACGTGGTGGTGTCGCGGCGCGCGGTGGTCGAAGCCGAGTACAGCGCTGAGCGCGAGCAGCTGCTTAACAATCTGCAGGAAGGCGTGATTGTCAAAGGCATCGTCAAGAACCTGACCGAGTACGGTGCGTTCGTGGATCTCGGCGGAATCGACGGCCTGTTGCACATCACCGACATGGCTTGGAAGCGCGTCAAGCATCCCTCCGAGGTCGTCACGGTCGGTCAGGAGATCGAGGTGAAGGTCCTCAAGTTCGACCGCGAACGCAACCGTGTATCGCTCGGCTTGAAGCAGCTGGGCGACGATCCCTGGGTGGATATCACCCGGCGCTATCCAGCGAGTACGCGTCTTTTCGGCAAGGTCACCAACATTGCGGACTATGGCTGTTTCGTCGAAGTCGAACCCGGTGTCGAAGGTCTGGTGCATGTTTCCGAAATGGACTGGACCAACAAGAACGTTAATCCCGCCAAGGTGGTGCAGGTGGGCGATGAGGTCGAGGTGATGGTGCTCGAGATCGACGAAGAACGGCGCCGCATCTCGCTCGGCATGAAACAATGTAAGCCGAATCCCTGGGAAGATTTTGTGGTAAGCCACAACAAGGGCGACCGCCTAACCGGCAAGATCAAGTCGATCACCGATTTTGGGATCTTTGTCGGACTCGAAGGCGGCATCGACGGTCTGGTGCATCTGTCCGATATTTCCTGGGACCGTCCTGGGGAAGAGGCGGTGCACAATTACAAGAAGCGCGACGAGGTCGAGACCGTGGTGCTCGCGGTCGACGCTCAGCGCGAGCGTATCTCGCTCGGCATCAAGCAGCTCGAGAAGGATCCGTTCTCAAACTTCCTCGGTGACCATCCCAAGGGTAGCTTGGTGAAGGGCAAGATCACCGCGGTGGATGCCAAGGGCGCGACTGTGGACCTCAGCAACGGCATCGAGGGCTATCTGCGGGCGTCGGAGCTGTCACGCGACCACGTCGAAGACGCGCGTACCTTGCTCAAGGTCGGCGACGAGATCGAGGCGCGCTTCGTAGGCATGGACCGCAAGAACCGGAATATCAGTCTGTCGATCAAGGCCAAAGAGATGCAG
Source organism: Gammaproteobacteria bacterium (assembly GCA_050739335.1). GTDB lineage: Bacteria > Pseudomonadota > Gammaproteobacteria > Natronospirales > REEB76 > REEB76. Next base: position 7,360 of record JBOIBB010000219.1, on the reverse strand, counting down.
GAAGAGGCCCAGGCCGTGGAAGAGTACTCACAGTCCGTTTCCTCCGGGACTACGACACTCGGTGACGTGCTCAAAGAGCAGATCGAAGAGGCCAAAGAACATCACTGACCCGGCGCCGCGCATACCTCGGAGCCCACGGGGTTCGGGGGCAGCATTGCGGGAGGGCATCGCCCAGGGGATGCGTGCAGGTTATGACCAAGTCGGAACTGATTGAAATCATCGCCCGCAAGCAGGTACATCAGGCTGCCAAGGATGTGGAGCTTGCGGTCAAGGCGATCCTCGAACAGATGAGCCACGCCTTGTCGAATGGGCGGCGTATCGAGATCCGCGGCTTTGGCAGTTTCTCGCTGCACTTTCGCCCGCCGCGCATCGGGCGCAATCCGAAGACCGGCGACTCGGTCGCACTACCCGGCAAATACGTGCCACACTTCAAGCCGGGCAAAGATATGCGCGATCGGGTGAACGCTGAGAGCGCGGACTAGCCTGCGGATGCGGGCGCGCGGATACGCCTGCGGGGCTGGAAGCTGGAACCATGTTGCGCTGGATTGCTGTTGTCATCGTGTTGTGTGTGTTTGCCGCGGCCCTGATCCTGGCCTACGCCAACGGTGCGCTGGTGACGCTCGACTATGTGGCCGGGCGCGTACGCGTGCATCTGGCCTCGGCCATACTCGGTGCAGCTTTCGTCGGTTGGATCCTCGGAATTGCGAGTAGCCTGCTGGTCATTTTTCGCCTGAAACGCGAGACTTGGCGCCTACGCCGCTCGCTGCGCGATGCGGAAGCGGAAATCCGCAATCTCCGCAACCTGCCGCTCAAGAATGACCACTGATACCGCCGCACTCATCATTTTCCTGGCGGTCGCCGTGGTGGTGCTCGCGGCGGTTCTGATCGGCTGGGCCTGGCGCAACCGGCGCGATTCACGCTTCAAGTTCGTGAGCGCCGAGTATTTCCGCGGCCTGAATTTTCTCCTCAACGAACAACCGGACAAGGCGCTCGAAGTGTTCATTCGGGTGGCGCAGGTCGACTCGGACACGGTGGAAACGCATTTTGCGCTCGGCAGTTTGTTTCGCCGTCGCGGCGAAGTGGACCGCGCCATCCGCATTCATCAGAATCTGGTGGCACGCCCCAACCTGAGCGCGGAATACCGCGCGCAGGCGGTGTACGAATTGGCCCAGGATTACCAGCGTGCCGGCTTGCTGGATCGCGCTGAGAGCCTGTTGCTCGAGTTGCTGGACATGCCGAGCCACGCCGAACCTGCCCTGCATGCCTTGATTATGCTTTACGAGCAGCAAAAGGACTGGGAGCAGGCTATTGCCATGCGCCGGCGCTTGCAGTCGCTCACCGGCGTCTCCCAGGAGAAAACCATCGCCCAGTACTATTGCGAGCTCGCCCAGCGCGCCTTGTCCGGACACGATGCGGATCTCGGACGGCGCCTGCTCAAGCGTGCGCAGTCCCACGACTCTGCGAGCGTGCGCGCCGACCTGTTGCTCGCACAGCTGGCGGAAACGGCGCAGCAGTGGGAGCGCAGCCGTGAACATTACGAGCGCGTGCTCGAGCACGAGATCCGCTACGCAACCGAAATACTGCCGGCGCTCGCACGGGTCACACTTCAGACCGACGGCCAGGCATCGCTCGAAGCGATCATGCAACGCTTGTTGCACGACAACCCCAAGGCTTTGGCCAACCTCGCGATTGCCGCGATTCTGGACGCGGAAATGAAAGATCCGGTCTCGCGCCACTGCGTTGCGGATTACCTGCGTACCGAACCGAGCCTGCGGGGGCTGTACGAGATGTTCACCTCGTTTGCCGCGCACAACGACGTCGAGCAAGCCGCCGACATGGAGCCGCTGCGTACCGCGGTGCGCAAGCTTCTGCAGCGTGGACCGCGCTACCGGTGCGAGGAGTGCGGGTTTCGCAGCCGCACCCTCTACTGGCAATGCCCGGGCTGCAAAACCTGGAACAGTACCATGCCTTTTCACGAGATCACGTTTGGCGCTGCGGACCTGCCGGCGGCCACGTGACCGGGATCAACGAGGTCAACATGAATTCCGGTCTAACTCCAAAAATCCGCAAGGCCGTGTTCCCGGTGGCGGGCCTCGGCACGCGCTTTTTGCCGGCCACCAAGGCCAGCCCCAAGGAAATGTTACCGATCGTGGACAAGCCGCTCATCCAGTACGCCGTGGAGGAAGCGGTTGAGGCTGGCGCCGAAGTGCTGGTGTTCGTGACCAGCCGTACCAAGCGGGCAATATCCGACCACTTCGACCGCGCCTACGAACTCGAGACCGAGATGGCGTTGCGTGGCAAGCGCCAGCAGCTCGCGCTGGTGCAAGACATTGTGCCGCCGAATGTGACCTGTGTTTACATCCGGCAGGCCGCGGCCTTGGGGCTCGGTCACGCGGTGTTGTGTGCCGAGCCCGTCATTGGCGTGGATCCGTTCTTTGTGGTTCTGGCCGATGACTTGATTCATGGTACGCAGCAATCCGCGCTACGCCAGATGCAGCAAGTCTATGCACAGCATGGCCACAGTGTGATCGGCGTGGAGCGGGTGGCGGCGAGCGCCACCGAGCGTTATGGAATCATCCAGCCCGACCAGATTGGCGAGCGGCTGTATGCGATCCGTCACATCGTCGAGAAACCCAAACCCAAAGCGGCGCCTTCGACGCTGGGCGTAGTCGGGCGTTATCTGCTGACGCCCGCGATTTTCGAGTTCCTGCGCCAGACCGGCAAGGGCGCGGGCGGCGAAATCCAGCTGACCGATGCTATCGAGGCGCTGCTCGCGCATGAGCCGGTGCTGGCCTGCGAATACGCGGGTACGCGCTACGATTGCGGCAACAAGCTTGGCTACCTCAAGGCTACCGTGGAGTACGGTTTGCGCCACGCCGAATTTGGCACTGAGTTCCGGGAATATCTCGGCGCGCTTGGAACAGGTTTGCAACGCGGGCCGGCCAAGCGCTGACACGCATGGACTGGCTGCGGCCACATGCCTGGCTGGTGTTGCTGGCGGCCGGACTGCTCGAAATCGCGTGGGCCATGGGCTTGAAGTACAGCGCTGAATTCACGCGCTTCTGGACGGCGCTGGCCACCATCGTAGGCATGCTGGCGAGCGTGGGCCTGCTGGGCATTGCGGCGCGCTGGTTGCCGATTGGCACCGCCTACGCGGTGTGGACCGGCATCGGTTCACTGGGTGTCGTGACGCTCGGGATAATATTATTCGGTGAGTCAGCGGACGTCGCGCGTCTGGTTTGCATCGGTTTGATCGTGGTCGGGGTAGTGGGACTGCGCTTTGTAAACCCGGGCTAGCCCGCACGGCGAGTCGGCGGATGGCGCCGGCGGGTCTTACCAACCCGTAGATTGCCGTTCGGACGAAGCGTGTGGTGCGTGTTTTCCAGTGTCAGCGGCGTACCTGCCACAAACACCAGCGAGTCGCCGCGCGCCCGGCATTGCGCGCATGGGACACTGGGGGCTCACCGACCCGGAGGCAGCGAAGGCGGTCGGCGTGGTCGCGCAGGAACTGCTCGGCCTGCGGTCGGGGGGTGCGCGGTTTGATCGATGACCAGGATTTCTTGGTCCGCGTGATCCTGCGCGAGAGCGAAGCGCAGCGTATACATCCGGAGTTCTTCGCGATTAAAGCGTGGAATGATCAGGTAGATTGGCATGCTTGGGTGGCTAGCGATGCCGCTGGCGGGCAGTCGGGCAACAGCTACGCTTGTCAGCGTCGGCAGTATGGCTCCCCGGGCCGGACTCGAACCAGCGACCAACGGATTAACAGTACGTCGCTCTACCAACTGAGCTACCGGGGAACGGCAGTGAAAGGCTGCATATGGTAATGAAGCCCTCCCAGAGGGTCAACGCATAGTGCCAGGCGGCGGTTGGTGCAGGAAGCTCTCGATCCGCCCGAGCGCTGCCTCGAGATTCTGCAGGCTGGTGGCGAACGACAGTCGCAAGTGCCCCGGCGCACCGAAGGAACTGCCGGCCACGAGCGCCACGCCGGCATCGTTCAGCAGTCGCTCGGCGAGCGCAATGTCATCGGCAAGCTTGAGCCTTGCAATCACCGCCGAAAAGTCCGGAAACGAATAAAAGGTGCCGTTGGCAGGCAGCACCTGCACGGAGGGCATTTCCTTGAGCCGCTTGAAGACCAGCGCGTGACGTTCTTGGTAGGCACGGCACATCGTGGCTACGCAGCTCTGGTCGCCGGTAAGCGCGGCCTCGGCCGCCGCCTGGGAAATCGACGCCGGGTTCGATGTGCTCTGCGACTGCACGTTGGTCATAGCCTTGATGAGCGGCGCCGGCCCGCCGGCAAAACCGATGCGCCAGCCGGTCATGGCATAGGCCTTGGAGGCGCCGTTGATGACCACGGTACGCGGGTAGAGATCCGGGCAGGCCATGAGGATGTCGCAAAAGGGTCCGCCCTGCCACTGGAAGTGCTCGTACATGTCGTCGGTGGCAACGAGCACCTGCGGGTAGCGGCGCAGCACCTCACCGAACTCTTCGAGCTCCGCGCGGCTGTAGGCCATGCCGGTCGGATTCGACGGGCTGTTGATGACCAAAAGCCGCGTGCATGGCGTAATGGCTTGTTCGAGCTGCCCCGCAGTCAGCTTGTAATGCTGGGCAGCACCGGCGTAGGGCGTAACCGCTTTGCCTTCGGCAATGGTCACGATCTCCGGGTAGCTCACCCAGTAAGGCGCCGGGATGATGACCTCGTCACCCGGGTTAAGGAGTGCTTCGCAGAGATTGAAAAAACTCTGCTTGCCGCCACATGAAACCAGGATTTGGTTAGGCTGGTACTCGAAGCCGTTGTCGCGACGGAACTTCTCCGCGACCGCCTGTTTGAGGGCGGGCGTGCCGCCGACCGGCGTGTACTTGGTGCGCCCGGCGTGGATAGCGAGGATCGCGGCTTCTTTGATGTGCTCGGGCGTATCGAAATCGGGTTCGCCAGCGCCCAGGCTGATGATGTCGCGGCCCTGAGCCTTGAGTTCCGCGGCACGCGCGCTCACGGCAAGCGTGGACGAGGGTTGCAGGCGTTGCACACGCTCTGCAAGAGCAATGCTGGTCACGGGAATCTCCATCGCGCGAACAAGGCGCTATCATCATAAATAAGGACTCAGTAAATTACCAATGCACGATGATTCCAAATTTACTCTGGTGGCAGCGTATTCGCCGGCCGGCGATCAGCCAGAAGCGATTGCTGCGCTCACGCGCGGTCTGCGTGACGGGCTCGCGCACCAGACCCTGCTCGGCGTCACCGGCTCGGGCAAGACCTTTTCGATTGCCAATGTCATCCAGGATGTGCAGCGCCCGACGCTGGTGCTCGCACCCAACAAGACCTTGGCCGCGCAGCTCTATGGTGAGTTCAAGTCGTTCTTTCCGAGCAGTGCCGTGGAGTATTTCGTTTCGTATTACGACTATTACCAGCCGGAAGCTTACGTGCCGTCGAGCGATACTTATATAGAGAAGGACGCTTCCATCAACGACCACATAGAACAGATGCGCCTGTCAGCCACCAAGGCCCTGCTGGAGCGGCACGACGCCATTATCGTGGGTACGGTGTCCGCGATTTATGGACTCGGCGACCCCGAATCCTACCTGAGCATGGTGCTGCACTTGTCGCGCGGTGACCCTATCGAGCAGCGCCAGTTGTTGCGCCGGCTGGCCGAGATGCAATACACCCGCAACGAGCTGGAACTGGTGCCGGGCACGTACCGGGTGCGCGGCGGGGTCATCGACATCTTCCCGGCCGAATCGGAGCGTGAGGCCCTGCGCGTCGAACTGCTCGACGATGAAGTGGAATCCCTGCAGATGTTCGATCCACTGACCGGCGCGGTGGAGCGCAGCATTCCCCGCTATACCGTGTATCCCGGCAGCCACTATGTGACACCGCGCGGCAAGGTGTTGGATGCCGTCGAGAATATCAAGCAGGAGCTTAAGACGCGCCTCGCGGACTTGCGGCAACGGAACAAGCTGGTTGAGGCCCAGCGGCTCGACCAGCGCACACGCTTCGACCTCGAAATGATGGCCGAGGTCGGCTATTGCAGCGGCATCGAAAACTATTCCCGGCACTTGTCGGGCCGCCGAGCCGGTGAGCCGCCGCCTACGCTTTTCGATTACCTGCCGCCCGATGCACTGCTGGTCGTGGACGAGAGTCATGTGACCGTGCCGCAGTTGGGCGGCATGTACCGGGGTGACCGTTCGCGCAAAGAGACGCTCGTTGAGTACGGTTTCCGCCTGCCCTCGGCGCTCGACAATCGCCCGCTGCGCTTCGAGGAATGGGAGGCGCGGGCGCCACAAACGATTTTTGTATCAGCGACACCGGGCCCCTATGAGAAACAGCACTCCGATCAGACGGTGGAGCAGGTGGTACGGCCCACGGGCCTGCTGGATCCGGTGGTGGAGGTGCGGCCGGCGCGTACCCAGGTGGACGACCTGCTTTCCGAGGTGCGTGTACGCGCGGCGCGTAACGAACGGGTGCTGGTGACTACACTCACCAAGCGCATGGCTGAGGATCTCACCGAATATTTTGCTGAAGCCGGGGTGCGCGTGCGCTATCTGCACTCGGACATTGAAACCGTGGAGCGCACCGAGATCATTCGTGATCTGCGCCTCGGCGTGTTCGATGTACTGGTCGGCATCAACCTGCTGCGCGAGGGTCTGGATCTTCCGGAAGTTTCACTGGTCGCGATTCTCGATGCCGACAAGGAAGGTTTTCTGCGTTCCGAGGGTTCACTGATCCAGACCATCGGGCGCGCAGCCCGCAACGTGCGCGGTGGCGCGATTCTTTACGCCGACCAGATCACGGGCTCCATGCGGCGCGCGATGGACGAGACCAACCGCCGGCGTACCAAACAGACAGAGTTCAACTCCGTGCACGGCATCACGCCTCAGGGCATCCGCAAGGCCGTGGCGGACATTATGGAAGGCGCGCACAGCGCTGCCCCTGGCAGCACTAAGGTGGCGTACCTGCGCGCTGCGGAGGATCGCGCCAAGTACGAAACTATGGCCCCGGACAAGCGTCTGAAACTCATCAAACAACTTGAGCAGCGCATGCACAAACATGCCCGTGATCTCGAGTTTGAGGAGGCCGCGCAACTGCGCGATCAGATTCGCCGTATCCAGGAGATCGACCTGGGTTTGCCGGAAGTCAAAACCGGCTGATATCTTGCTGCGCCGACGCCGTTCCGGTATCGTGCACTGCCCTTAGGCGCGTAGCTCAGCTGGTTAGAGCACCACCTTGACATGGTGGGGGTCGTTGGTTCGAGTCCAATCGCGCCTACCAACTTCTTCCGCGAGACACGGCGCCGGCGGGCGCACCGCCAGGCGCCAAGCTCGATGGTCAGGCCGTCAGTGAAACTCTACCACGGCTTGGGGG
>JBOIBB010000218.1:0-4298 GCA_050739335.1 Gammaproteobacteria bacterium | reverse complement strand
GCGCTCCCGCCGCCGTGCTCCCGAAAGCCGGCATCGAGGCAAAAGCCACCGCCTTCAACCCGCCCGCTGACACCCTCGTGGTATTGCCGTTCAAGAACCTCTCCGGCGACCCCAAACAGCAATACTTCAGCGACGGCATCACCGAGGAACTCACCGATGCGCTCGGCCAGAATCCGGCCTTGCGGGTCACCGCGTGGGAAACCGCCGCACACTTTCGCGATAGCACCGAATTTCCCAATGCCATTGGCCAACAGTTGAATGTGGCCAACATCCTGAACGGCAGCATCGCGCACGAGGGCGACCAGGTACGCGTCACCGTGGAGCTGGTGAACGCCGTCACCGGCCTGCAGCTCTGGTCGCAGCACTACGACGACTCCTTCGCCAACATCTTCCAGGTGCAGGACAAGGTCTCGCAGGCGATCGCGCAGGCCCTCAAGGTGAAGTTCGCGCAGGCCGACCTGCCCGCGGGCGGCACCCGCAACCCCGCAGCCCACGAACTGGTGCTGAAGGGCCGCGCGCTCATGGACAAGTTTGATGCCGCGAGCCTCACCGCCGCGCGCCGGGATTTCGAGCAGGCGATTCAACTCGATCCCGGGTACGCCGAGGCGCACGCGCTGCTGGCGCACGCGCTGCTTCGACTGACCGAACACTCCGACCTGCCGCTGGCGGCCACGCTGCCGACGATGCGCGCGGAAGCCGAAAAGGCGCTGGCGCTCGATCCGCGCAATGCCAACGCCTGGGTGGCTTTGGGCAATGTGGATAGCAGCACCGATCCGCCGGACTTCGCCAAGGCGCGGGATGAATTCCGCAAGGCGTTGGCGCTTGATCCCAGCAACGCGGGCGCGCACGTTGATTACGGCGTCACATTGCCGCTAAAGCGGGCGTTGGCGCAGACGCAGGAAGCTGCCCTGCTCGATCCCGCCGACACCGCTGCTTGGAACAATCTGGCCGTCGATGCCCAGGACCTCGGCAACTGGGCGCAGGAGATCCAGGCGGCCGAGGCCCAGTTGCGGCTCGATCCCGAAGACGTGGACAGCGCGACTTTCCTGGCCTTCGCCTACCAGCAGTTGCACCAGTATGACAAGAGCGCCAACGCGTTCGCTGCGGTCAAGCCCGCCACCGACATCGACCGGCAGCAGGTCGCCGCGGGCAAACTCACCTATCGGGCGCTCGCCGATCCGAAACTGCACCCGCAGGCGCTCGCCGCGCTCAATGCCTTGCGTCGCTACCAGTCCAATCAGGATGTCGCAGGCAACCTCGTGCAGATGTATCTTGCGCTCGGCGAGACCGCGCCCGCACTGCAACTGCTGGAAACCTCATGCCCGGCCGACCCGGTCGGCTGCAATGACCTCGCCATCAATCCGATGTACCTCCCGTTGCGCGCCGATCCGCGCTTCCGGAAACTGGCGACGCAATACACCACTTTGACAATCACCGCACCCGCCAGCGCGAGCGGCAGCAACCAGTAGGTTGGGCTGAGCCCGGATTCGAACCGGGCGAAGCCCAACATTCGCGATTGGCAAAGTCACGCTGGACTTTACTTCGCTCAGCCAAGCATTGATGTCGTCGTCCCGGCGCAAGTCGGGACTCATGGGGGAAAGCATCCCGGCCGGGGATGGGTATTCAACCCTCACTGGATTCCGGCTGAATCCGCTGGTGCCGACGTGGCCCAAGCTCCCGCCCCCGGGGCCTGAACCGCACTCCGTTCCGGTCCGCGTTTTACGCTAGGCTATGCGCAACTTGAAGGGAGCCGCGCTTGGACCCGAACGACAACCACAGCCCGCCGCCGGGCTTGTTCACGCGCCTGAAGCAGCACCACATCTACCGAGTGGCAGTGGGTTACGGCACCGCCATCGCGGTAGGCATACAGGTAGTAGCGCGGGCGTTTCCGTACTTCGGCTGGTCCGAGGCGGTTGCAGCGGCCATCATCGTTCTGATTGCGAGCTTCCCGGTCGCGATCGTACTCGCTTGGCTGCTGGTCAAACCTGCCGACCCCGCGCGGCAGACCGCGTGGCAGAAGCGTCATTGGAGGCTCGGCGCGGTCGTCACGCCGGTGGTCATCGCGGCGGTCGTGGTCTCGGGGATTTATGCCTTTCATTTCAGCGCGCTCCATACAGCGCGCGTCGCCGCCGAGCGGCTGGCTGAGCAAGCCGCAGCCCAGGCCAACCCCGCCGCATCCGCTTTCAACCCGCCCGCGGACACGCTGGTGGTGTTGCCCTTCACCAATCTCAGCAGGGACCCCAAGCAGCAATATTTCAGCGACGGCATCACCGAGGAATTGACCGATGCACTCGGCCAGAATCCCGCACTCAGGGTGATCGCCTGGGATACCGCCTCGAAATTCCGGAACAGCGCCGAATCAGCCACCGCCATCGGCAAAGCGCTCAACGTCGCCCACATCCTGCTCGGCAGCATCGCGCGCGCCGGCGATCAAGTGCGGATCACTGCGGAACTGGTGGATGCGCGCAGCGGCTACCAGGTGTGGTCCCGGCACTACGACGACGCCTTCGCCAATATCTTCCAGGTGCAGGATCGGGTCTCGCAGGCGATCGCGAAGGCCCTGCAAGTGAAGTTCGCGCAGGCCGACCTGCCCGCGACTGGCACCACCAACTCCCAAGCGCACGAACTGGTGCTGAAGGGCCGCGCGCTCGCTGACAAGGCGGATGCCGCGAGCCTCACCGCCGCGCGCCGGGATTTCGAGCAGGCAATTACGCTCGACCCCGCTTATGCCGAGGCGCATGCGCTGCTCTCGCGCGTGCTGCTCGCGCTGACCGGGAACTCCGATTTGCCGCTTGTGGCTACGTTGCCAAAAGTACGTGCGGAAGCCGAGAAGGCTGTTGCACTTGATCCGCGCAATGCCGATGCCTGGGTGGCCTTGGGCGATGCGGACGCCAACGCCAATCCGCCCGACTTTGCCAAGGCACGCGCGGACTTCCGCAAAGCACTGGCGCTCGATCCCAGCAACGCGGGCGCGCACGTTGATTACGGCCTCATGCTGCCGCTGAAAGAGAATCTGGCAGAACAACGTGAAGCCACGCTGCTCGATCCCGCCAAAGCCACTGCCTGGAACAATCTGGCCGTGGTTGCCCAGGACCTCGGCGACTGGGCGCTGCAGATCGAGGCGTCCGAGGCCCTGCTTAAGCTCGATCCCGAGAGCGTGGACCTTGCCTTCAGCCTGGCCTTCGCTTACCAGAATTCGCACCAGCACGACAAGATCGCCAGCGCGTTTGCGGTGGTCAAGCCCGTCACCGACATCGACCGGCAGCAGGTCGCGGCGGGAAAGATCACCTACCGGGCGCTCAGCGAGCCGAAACTGCGCCCCCAGGCGCTCGCCGCGCTCGCAGCCTTGGGCCGTCACGCGTCCAATCAGGATGTCGCGGACAACCTCTTGCAGATGTACCTCGCGCTCGGCGAGACCGCGCCTGCGCTGCAACTGCTGGAAAGCATGTGCCCGGCCAACCCGGTCGGCTGCAACGACCTTGCCGTCAATCCGTTGTATGTGGCGCTGCGCGGCAACCCGCGCTTCCACGAGCTGGTCAAGAAATACAACACCGTCATGATCACCGCACCCGCCAGCGCCTCCAGTAATCCGTAGGTTGGAGTGCGGCATTAGCCGAAACGCAACAAGATCAAAACACCGTTGGAATCCGCTACGCTGATCCCAATATTCACGTCATCGTCCAGACGCAAGCAATATGCCACAAACAATCAACACTCAAACCGTTGAAACTTGGCTACGCACACTGCAAGACCAGATCACCGCGGCGCTCGAAAAACTCGACGGCCAGAAAAAATTTCAGCACGACGTCTGGACCCGCGTCGAAGGCGGCGGCGGAGAAAGCCGTGTGCTGAAAAACGGTGCGCTTTTCGAGCAGGCGGGCATCAACTTTTCGCAGGTGCAAGGCAAAGCGCTGCCGCCTTCCGCCACCGCTCAGCGTCCCGAACTCGCAGGCCGCAACTGGCAGGCGCTCGGCGTCTCAATGGTGCTGCATCCCCGCAATCCCTACGTGCCCACCGCGCATATGAATGTGCGCTTCTTCGCCGCGCCTAAAGCCCGCGAGGCCACCGTGTGGTGGTTCGGCGGCGGTTTCGATCTCACGCCGTATTACGGCTTCGAGGAAGACGCGCGTCACTGGCACGCCACTGCAAAGGCGGCGTGTGCACCCTTCGGCGCGGAGGTTTATCCGCGTTACAAGAAATGGTGCGACGAGTATTTCTTCAACAAGCACCGCCATGAATGCCGCGGCATCGGTGGCCTGTTCTTCGACGATCTCAACGCATGGGGTTTCGAGAAATGC
>JBOIBB010000217.1:0-31730 GCA_050739335.1 Gammaproteobacteria bacterium | reverse complement strand
CTACGACGTTGATAGGCTGGGTGTGGAAGCGCAGTAATGCGTGAAGCTAACCAGTACTAATTGACCGTGAGGCTTGGCCATATAACCCCAAGCGGTTTGCTTGAGGTCTGGCCGGTGTGTGCAAATGCGATATACCGGCGTCAACAACTTTCTGAATTCACTGTCTGTTGCGCGAAGTACAGACTAACGGTGAAACGGTTTGCCTGGCGACCTTGGCAAGTGGGTACCACCCGATCCCATCCCGAACTCGGAAGTGAAACTGCTCAGCGCCGATGATAGTGTGGGGTTTCCCTATGCGAAAGTAGGTCATCGCCAGGCTCTAAACACGAACCCCGGTGGTTGAATGACCATCGGGGTTCTTTCTTGTGCGCACAGGGACTTTCCGGGTTGGCTTTTGTTACCCGCATGGAAACACCACGTTCGGAAAGCAAGCGCCTCACCGTTGCTGCGTCACGCGCACACGCGATTGCGACCCGAGCGCTTGGCTTCGTAGAGCTTTTCGTCGGCCATGGCAATGAGCGTGTCTACGTCGTAGTGAGGGGGGGCCGCTGCCACGCCGAAACTCATGGTCACGGCCAAGCCCGGATGGATTTTGCTCCAGTCGTAAAATGCAATCTGCTGGCGGATCTTTTCGCACACACCTGCAGCACTTTGGCGTGAAGTTTCGGGAAAACACAACAGGAATTCTTCGCCGCCATAGCGCGCAATGATGTCAATGGAACGGCACTGCGCACGCATGATGTTGCCCATAGTGCGCAAGACGTTGTCGCCCACCATATGTGAGAACTCATCGTTGACCTTTTTGAAATGGTCAATGTCGGCCATCACCACCGACAGGTGCCGCCGGTAACGTTGTGCACGGATAACTTCCTGTCCGAGGCGGTCATCGAGATAGCGGCGGTTGTACAGGCCGGTGAGCTCGTCTTCGCGTGTCTGGCGTTGCGACTGCGCGAGCAGCCGCTCGGTTTCGCGCTTGGCGGCGCGCATCGACTCGGCCAAGGCGTTTGACTGCGAGGTCTTGGTCTCAAGGTCACGCGTACGTTCCGCGACCCGCCGCTCGAGCTCGATGCGGCTGTGGTCAAGTTCTTCAAACAGCCGCGCATTCGCCAGTGCCACGGCTACCTGGCTTGCGAAACCCGTGAGCAGACTCAGGTCCGAGTCCGTAAAACGGTTGGGCGTATAACTTTGCACGCTCAGGACTCCCAGCACATGCTCGCGGTAGCTGATGGGTACAGCGATCAACGACTGGGTCTTGGGGGTGTCGTTTACCGGGTGGCGAATGCGTTTGAATTCGCCATTCTCCTTGCTCCAGCTGCGGATGAAGACCGGTCGCTTGTGGGCTACCACCCAGCCGAGAATGCCCACGTCCAAGCCCTGACTGCGTTGCGGCTGACGGCCGAGTGGGTTGCGGTGCAGGCGCACGTCGATATTACCAGTCGCTTCGTTCACCAGACCCAGGATGAAGATCTCGAGATTCATCAGGCGGCGGATTTCAGCGTAGATCAAATCGAGCAACTCGTCGATGCGCGGCGCACTCCCAACGGCACTGCCCACACGGCTCACCGCCACCAATGTATTCAATTTGTTTTCCAAAGTGCGTTGCGTATCGGCAAGGCGGCGCACGATCACTACAATCAGCGCAAGCACGATTAGAAACAATACGAACTCCCGCAGATCAGAGCGGTTGTAAACCAGGGCGGTAAATATCGCGAGCGGGATGGCACCAAGGTCCACCATCGTTGCATAGGGGCTGAACACCTTGCGCCAGTCGTAATCTTCGAGCCGGGCAATCACCGCCACCAGCAGCGTGTTGGCGAGTTGCATGAACAGTGCCAACAATATGATCAGCAGGACATCGCGCGCGTCGAGTTGCAGGAGTGGCACTTCACCGCCGAAATACTGGTACAGGTAGCCGGTGGCGAGCACCACCAGAGCCATCATCCCGGCATTGTGCAGCGCGCGTACGATGGTAAGCCGCAGGCTGCGGTCACGGGCGCCGCCCCAGGGCAAGAGCGGCCAGATGAGCGCCGCGATCCCGATGATCCAGGCGGCTTGCAGGGCGCCGAATATCAGGATGCAGGCAAACTGCACCACGCGGTCGAGTGATACGTAACCGACGTGCGGGGCCGGGAAGCCGAACGACGAAACTGCCAGCGCGAACAACACGAAACCCGCGAACGCCGTGGGATGTGCAAACGTTGCGCCGGTATGTACCGATAAGAACGCAAGCACCAGTCCAGCCGCGGTCGCGAGCGCTACGGCGTACAGCAAAGACCAATAGGGAGCATTAGCTCTCGTACACGATCTCCCCACTGTCAGGGCGCACTGGAACGTCCGGCGGACGGCCACCCCAAGGATCTGGATTCTACATAAAGCGGCGGAATAATGGGGAACCAGAGTGCTAAACTTTACGCCTAAGTCATTGGATTGCCCTGTTTTTGGAGGTTCCGCCAATATGAAACGGTATTCTTTGCCGGTGTGCCTCGGCGCCTTGGCTCTGGTGCTGGCCGCCTGTGCGCCGCGCGTGACTGTTGAGCACGACCACCAGGCGAATTTCCTCGATTTGCACTCGTTCGCCTGGGTGACCCCGCCCATGGGGCCGGTCGTGAATCCAATTCTGGACAGCGACATCCTTGAAGGGCGGGTGCAGCAGGCCGTGGTGGCCGACCTCACCCGGCGTGGCTACCAGCAAGCGGACTCGAAGGAGTCCGCGGATTTCCTCGTGACCTACCACACGGTAAGCAAGCAGAAGCTCGCGAGCACCCCTGCGAGTTTTGCCATCGGGTTTGGCGGCTATTATCCCTACGGTTTTGGCAACGTATTTGTGCCGCTTGGCAATACGGTGCAGAGCCGCGAGCAGGGAACCCTGATGCTGGACATCATCGACGCCAAGACCAAGCGCCTGATTTGGCGTGGCTGGACCAACGATTGGATCAGCAAATCGAATTACTCCCAGCAAGCCGTCGCAAGCGACGTGCAGCGGATTCTCGCCCAATTCCCACCCCAGCGTGGATCGTGAATGCGGATGCCGCCGGTCTGACGAGTTTCAGGGAACAGGACGGGCTTTGGCAGGCGCGCAAAGGCACGACGTTTCGCGCCTTCAAGCGCGCACTGCCGGAACTGGTGGAGGGCGTCGACTTTGTCTACCTGAATGCCGGAGAACATCCCGCCGAGATTGAGCGGCTCCGCGCGGCGCAGCGCATTTATGCGAGCAGCGTGAACGTGGTGCTGCTGGCGGCCAGCGGTGTACGCAAGCTCGCGCGACTATGACCCCACGGCTGATTGCACATGTCGATATGGATGCCTTTTATGCATCGGTCGAGCAACTGGATTTTCCGCAGCTTCGCTCCAAGCCCGTGATTGTGGGCGGCAGCAGCCGGCGCGCCGTGGTATGCGCGGCCAGCTACGAAGCGCGGCGTTTCGGCGTGCATTCGGCCATGCCCATGTACGAGGCGCGCCGGCGTTGTCCCGGGGGCTGCTATCAGCCGGTGCGCATGTGGCGTTACCGTGAGGTATCGGCCCGGGTATTTGCGATTCTTGCCACGTACAGCGAGCAGATCGAAGGCCTCTCGCTTGACGAAGCCTATCTCGATTTGAGTGGACGGCAGGGCAGTGATGAGCCCGAGGCGCTCGGGCGTGGGATCAAGCAGGCCGTGCGCGGGCGTACCAGCCTCACCGCGTCGGTCGGTCTCGGACCAAACAAGTTGGTGGCGAAGATCGCCTCCCAGCAGTGCAAGCCAGACGGGCTTTTATATGTCCCGGCCGCGCGCGTGCAGGACACACTCGATCCGCTGCCGGTCGATGTGCTATGGGGAATCGGGCCGCGTACCGGCGCACAACTTGCCAAGGCCGGTATCCGTACGGTCGCCGATCTGCGTCGCGCCCCCGCACCGCTGACGCGCGCGCTGTTCGGCAATCAGGCGCGGTATTTCCAGAATCTTGCCCGCGGCGAAGACGCACGCACGGTGGGGGAAGAAGGCGAACGCTCGGTGAGCCAGGAAACCACCTTTGAAGAAGACCTGGGCGATTTCGAATCGCTAGCCGCTGAGTTGCGTGTGCTGACCGAGGGCTTGTGCGAGCTTTTGCAGCGCGATGCGCTACATCCGCGCACGCTGGTGCTCAAGCTGCGCACTACTGATTTCAAGCGCCACACGCATCAGCGCCATTTCGCGCCTGCGGACCAGCGGTTCACGGTGATCTGGCCGCTGGCCGGTGATTTGTTGCACGAGTGGCTCGCCGCCAATCCGCACCGATCGTTGCGGCTGATCGGTATTGGAGCGCGCGATTTCGACGACGTCGGTCAGTTGACGCTCTTCGAACCCGGCGTGCAGCATCCCCACACCGTACCGCAGTCGGCGGGGTAAGGGGCGAGCACATGTACGCAAGTTACTTCGGACTTGCCGAGGATCCGTTTGCCATCACTCCCGATCCGCGTTACCTGTTCCTGTCGGGCCGGCACAACGAAGCACTGGCGCATCTGCTCTACGGCGTCACCGCGAGCGGTGGTTTTATCCAGCTCACCGGCGAGGTCGGCACCGGCAAGACCACGCTGATCCGCGCGCTGCTGGACAAGCTGCCGGAGCACGTCGATGTCGCACTGCTCATAAATCCGCGCGTCAATTTGCAGGAATTCCTGCGCGTGATCTGCCACGAACTGCATGTAGCCTGCGACCCGCAGCAAAGCGCCCAGGAACTGATCGATACGCTCAACGTGCATCTGCTGGAGGCGCATGCGCGTGGCCGGCGCGTGGTGCTGATCATCGACGAAGCCCAGGCCCTGAGTCGCGAAGTGCTCGAACAGGTGCGGCTGCTCACCAACCTCGAGACCAGCCGCCAGAAGCTCCTGCAGATTATCCTGGTGGGGCAGCCGGAGTTGCGGGAGCTGCTCGCGCGCCAGGATTTGCGCCAGCTGGCGCAACGCATTACCGGCCGCTATCACCTCGAGCCACTGTCTGCGAAGGACACGCGCGCGTACATCGGGCACCGTCTGAGCGTCGCCGGGGCGCTCGCGCCGATCTTTACAGCCTCGGGGCTGCGCAGCGTGTGGCGCATCACCCGCGGTGTGCCACGGCTGGTTAATATCCTGTGCGACCGCGCCTTGCTCGGTGCGTATACACGCGAATTGCGCCAGGTGGACGGTGGTCTGGTGCGGCGTGCAGCGCGCGAAGTATTTGCACTCCCCGGACGCCCGGCGTGGGGATTGTTGTGGCTCGGCGCCGCCGCAGTGGTACTGCTGTCGACGGTGACGGTGCTCGCGGCTACCGGTCGTTTGAGCGTTGGGGCGGGCCGCCGAATCGCAACTGTGCCCGTGCCAGTGTCAAAGCCCCTAGTACCGCTGCGCGCGTCCGTGGGCGCGACGCCGCAAGCCTGGCTGGCCAACCCCGCCCACCCAAGCGATACCGACATGGCATTGCACACCCTGTTCGCGATGTGGGGTGCCCACTACGCCGCCGGTGGAACGGGTAGCGGCTGCCTGGAGGCGCAACAACAAGGCCTGCGTTGCCTGTACCGCAGCGGCAGCTGGGACAATCTGCGAGGTTTCGACCGTCCCGCAGTCATCACCCTCACCGGTGAGGATGGCATTTCTCACCAAGTGGTGGTGGCGAAGCTGACTCGCGGCCAAGTGACACTGCAAGCCGGTCCGGCCGAGCAGAGTTTTCCGGTGGCCATGCTCGACTCGCTGTGGAACGGCAATTATTTGTTGCTCTGGCGGCCGAGTGCCAGCGCCACGGTACCCTTGAAACCCGGCATGGTCGGCACCGGCGTTGTCTGGCTGCGCACTCAGCTCGCGACGCTCCAACACACGACGGATTCCGGCAGCAGCACATATGATGCTTCACTGGTTGCCGCGGTCAAACGCTTTCAGGCTGCGCAACAACTTGCAGTAGATGGCGTCGCCGGCGAGGAGACCTTGATTTATCTGAATACTGCGCTTAACACGCCAGGCACGCCGACCCTGGTGCCGCGAGGTTGACGTGTCCCTGATCCTCGATGCCCTGCGCAAATCCGAACGTGCCCGTCAGCAGACCCTGAGCGGGCAGCTCGGCGCGTCGGGCGTGTCGCTTGACGTGGGGCGCGTACCGGTGCCCTGGGCGACTCTGATCGGCCTGCTGCTGATCGCCAACGTGATCGTGCTTGGGGTGATACTCTGGCGCAGTCGCGGCGCTGAGCCTGGGCCGCCGCCGGTTCAGGCGCCCGTTGTGTCGGTACCCGCCGTCATGCCATCACCGGCCGAGTATCGACCTGCTGTACGTTCACTCGCCGCCGAGGCGGCCACCGTTACCCCGGTGGCACCTGTGGTGGCCAGCGCTGGCCCAGTCGCCGTGCCTGCTGTCCTGCCCAAGTCCGCCGTCGCATCCGCAGGCGTGGCGCCGGCAATCCGTGCGACGACAACCACGGCGCAGGTGGCGACCGGCGAGCCCTCCGCGGTCACGCAGAACGCCGCTGCGAGCGGCGGCGTGCCGTTGCTCGATACCCTGCCGCTCGCATTCCAGCAGTCGTTTCCTGCGCTACATCTCGACGTGCATGACTACGCGAGCAACCCGGCTGAACGTTTCGTGGTGATCAACATGCAGCGCTACATCCAAGGCGAAACACTCGCCGAGGGGCCGAGCGTGGTGGCTATCGTGGCCGACGGCGTGATCTTGGAGTACCACGGCCAGAAATTCCTGCTGCCGCGGCCTTGAAGAACGCCCGGCTCAGGCGTCCTCGTGGTTGCGCTTGGCGCTCGGCCGCGCAGCAATACCCGCGAGCCGATTGAGTTCGCGGTGGATGTGGGCCACGCGTTCCACCTGACCCTTGGCCGGAAAGCGCTCATAGAAACCTTCGTTGCGGAACTCGCGTACCGCGCCAGCCCAGGGCTTGAGCTTGACCGTCCAGGCCGCGAAGCGCTGGTCGTCCGCCGGCAAGGGCTGGGCCGCGAGGTCGTTGCACACACGTAGCATCGCCTTGAGCGTAACCGGCTTGGTCACCATATAGCGCGGGTGCCCCCAGGCCTCGCCCCAGACGTTCTTCGCGGACTTGAGGAAGTCGCGCACGATACGGTAGTAGCGCTCGGTGGCGCGTTGACTGTCGCTTGCGCGGGCGATTTTTTTCCAATCCGCCTGCACCCATTTGTAAAGCTCGTTGAAGAGCTCTGCCTGCAGAATCCATTTCTCCTGCTGGCTGCGCCCGCCCAGGCGATTAATGCGGTAGCGCAGCGGACTATCGCCTTCGCGGTAGAGCATGTCGACCAGGCGTGCCGCAAACTTGCGATCTGGCTCGGCCCAGGACACGCGCTCGTACAGATCCACCAGATGGCTCTTGTTGATGCGCGTCGGAGTCGAGTTGATGATCACGAACATCTCAGTGGCGAAATCCTCACTCTTGCCGTCAAAGATGATGCATGGCACGTGAATCATGGTGGCTTCTTCCGGCTTGTCGCGCAGCAGGAAGTGCAGTGCCGCGAGGCGGTGCTGGCCATCGATGATCAGGTATTTTTCATGTGGTTCGGTAAGGTTACCGGCATTTTCCAGACTGCCAAGCGGCTTGAACGCCAGCCGCTCGCTGGTGAACAGCAGTACCGTGCCGGGAATCGGCGGCTGCGCGACCGCTGTTTCATAGAAGTTACGCAGCGCTTTGACCTTGGCGCGCGAGAGTTGGCGCTGGAAGGCTTTGTCGGTGCGCTCGATGCGCGCAATGAACTGGGCGACATCATCGTTGGCGGAAGCCACCGCCGGCGCGATTTGCTCGCCTTCGCCATAGAAGCGGCTGATGAACTGTACTTTACGCAGCAGGTCCTCTGCGGGATAGCTCACGAAATAGAACACACCATCTTTTTGTCGGATCTGGGTTGCCAGCATGACTGTGCCCTCGCGGTGGAGCGGTGCTGTGCGCCGCCATACATATGTAATTCGCTATTAGGCCACATTCCGCACCTGCGCTCCACTTCGGCCTGCGGCGTGGAGACGCCGCACAGGGTGTGCCAGACGAGCGCAGCGCCCGTGACGCCCCAACCGCGTCCGGTCCGGTGTGGCGGTCCCAGGCCCGTCTGCTCCGTTCCGGCTAGCCCGCGCCCCGCAGTTATTGCTGGTCGCCCCGGTCTTCACCAGGCGGGCGTACGCAACGGTCGCGCGGTTGATCGTGCAGGTTATACGTCGGACCGGCGCCGCGTTTACGCGGGAACATAGAGTTCAGGGGTCCTGTAATCCCAGTAGGCACCGATCGGAGACAAGCTTGGCCGGGGTCGGGGTTGGCCATGATTTGCTCGTGTGTCACGCCGCCTACAGGCGGGACCGCGAGCACAGAGAGCGCCGGCAAAATTAACGGCAGGTCCAGCCAGCCCGGAACAGTGCATTTGACCATTCCGTGCCGCCGGGAGGCGGTAGAGTTTTATGCAGTCGTGAGTGCGTGATCCAGATCGGCAACGAGATCGTCTATATGCTCGAGGCCCACCGACACCCGGAGCAGATTGCGTGGCGTCTTGGTGTCCGGCCCCTCCATAGAGGCGCGGTGTTCGATCAGGCTCTCGACCCCGCCCAAGCTGGTCGCACGGGTGAAGAGGCCGGTACGCGCCACCGCGCGCATAGCCGCGGCCTCCCCGCCGCGGACGCTGAAGGAAAGCACGGCACCGAAGGCCTGCATCTGGCGTTGGGCGAGCGCGTGGCCGGGATGCGATTCGAGTCCCGGGTAGTACACATGTTCAACGGCCGGATGGTTTTCGAGATGGCGGGCGAGCGCCAGGGCATTTTCCGACTGCGCCCGGATGCGCAGCGGCAAGGTCATCGCCCCGCGCAGCAGCAGCCAGCAGTCGAAGGCCGACGGTACGGCCCCGGCTTCCGATTGCAGGAAACGGATACGCTCGGCGAGTGCACCCGGCGCGCGTGCGACCAGCGCGCCACCGGTGACGTCGCTGTGTCCGCCGAAATACTTGGTGGTGCTGTGCATCACAAAATCCACGCCGTACTTGAACGGCTGTTGCAGCACCGGCGTCGCGAAGGTGTTGTCACAGACCGTGAGCGCACCGCGGGCATGCGCCAGGCGCGTAGCGGCCGCGAGATCGGTGATTTTAAGCAGGGGATTGGACGGCGTTTCAAGCCACACGAGACGCGTCGCGGGCGTGAACGCGGCTGCGAGCGCCTCAAGCTGGGTGCAGTCGACAAAGCTCACTTGGAGTTGCCAGGGGCGGAGGATCTCGCGCAGCAAACGCTGCACGCCGTGGTAGGCGTCTTGACTGCAAATCACATGCTCACCGGGCGCCAGTGCCTGGAAAATTGCCTGTGCTGCAGCCACACCCGAGGCAAAACAAGTCGCGCTGGTACCGCCCTCGAGCGCCGCGAGGCAGGCTTCGAGTTCGGCGCGGTTGGGGTTGTTGACACGCGCATAGCTGAACCCGCGTGGATAGCTGCCGTTGGCGGCGCGTGCGAAAGTGGTGGTCAGGTAAATCGGCGGGCTGACCGCGGCGGCCTCGGCGTCGGGGCGGTGCCCGGCGTGCAGACAGCGGGTTTCGATATGCTGGAATTCATCCGGCATGCGCTACTCCTCGGGTGTTATCCGCGGGTCAGGTGTAGGCCGCGAAAGCTACCTGGTTGCCGCCGAGCTTTTTGGCTTCGTACATGGCGTGGTCGGCCACCCGGAACAACTCCTCGAACTTGAGCTTGCGCCCCGGTGGCCGTCCGGTCACCCCGACGCTCGCGGTGACGCTCACGCTCTCGGGGTGCAGCTCGGAGATGGCGCGGCGGATGTCTTCGGCGCGGCGGTGTGCGTCGTCGGCGGCACAGTGGTCGAGCAGCACCACGAACTCCTCACCGCCGACCCGCGCCGCGAAATCCCCCTCGCGGCAATTCTTGCCGAGTAGTTCGCCCACGCGCGCGAGCAGCGTGTCGCCGACGAGATGCCCGTGCTCGTCGTTCACCCGCTTGAAGTGGTCAAGGTCGATAACCAGCATGCTCAGCGGGTGATCGTAACGCGTGGCGTTACAGAAATATTTGGGGGCGAATTCCCGCAGCGAGTTGCGATTGTAGAGGCCAGTGAGCGTGTCGCGCATCGCGAGCTCGTAGAACTCGGAGGACCGTTTCTCGACCTGGTCGAGGAGCTGCTTGCTCGCTATCAGGTTGCGCACCCGCGCGCGCAACTCTTCTTCGAGCGGCGGCTTGGTCACGTAATCGTTGATGCCGAGGCGGAAAAGTTGGATGCGCCGCGAAGTCTCGTCCATGCCGGAGAGCGCGAGGATCGGCACGCGCCGCTTGACGCCTGCGAGCGCCCGCACCCGTGTCACCAGACCCACGCCGCTGATTGGCCCCTCGAGCAGGATGTCACTTACGATCAGGTCATAGTCCCGCTGCTTGAACGCCGCGAGCGCTTCGTCGGCGGTGCGGAAGTGGTCGACCTCGAGATGCATCTGGGCGAGGAGCCCGAGGATGATGTGGGAGGCGACCTGGCTGTCCTCGATGTAGAGCACCCGCCCATGGATCGGAGGGGCTTCGGCTTGCAGGAACTGAGCTAGGCGGCGCGTGAGCTCGCCCGCCTGCGCGTGCGCCTCGATGTCGGTCACGCCGGCCTCGAAGGCTTCGTGGCGCAGGCGCTGGTCCTCGGTCGAGGTCAAAAGGATGTACGGGATCTTGCGGTATTCGGGCAGCGCGCGCATCTGTTGGCAGAGTGTGATGCCATCCATGCCGGGGAGCGTGAGTGCGGCGCACACGATGTTGATGGGCTCGCTGCGTAGTCGCTCGAGCGCCTGTTCCGCGGTTTCAACCGCGAAGCTGCGGTGGCCGAGCTCCGACACCTTCTTGTCGAGGGCGGTGCGCAACACTTTGGAATGATCCACGATCAGAATATTCATGTGCGGCTGCCGCGCGCGGCCTACGCAGGATGATGCGGGTTAGTGTACTCGCCGGCGGCAAGCGGTGCAGCCCGCGACCGGAACACCATGAGCACGGGCTATTTGGGCGGCCGCACGTGCGACGGGAAACTCCATCCGGTGCAATACCTGGAGCACACCCCACCCGGGACAGTGAGAATGATCCCTCTCAAGTTGTCGCGAGACACGCGTCGAAGCCGTGCCTGAGACCATCGCAACTGGCAAACGCTACATGCTTCTGAATGGCGCTGCTTGTGATCCGCCGGTACCCGATTGAGTTTGCCGGCAGACTTACCAGCGGTGATACGCGGGATGGCCGGGCTTGACGGCAACGAAGGTGCCGCGGCAGGTGTCGCAGACTTTGCCGCCCGCGACGAGTTCGCCTTCCACCACGGCGCGGTCGGTGCTTGATTCCACCACGTGCGCGCGTAAGGTGAGGGGGGCCCCGGTTGGAGTGGGGCGCTTGAGCTGGATCGCGTAATTGGCCGTAACGGTGCAGGGCGGGTGATCCGCGCCGCTCTTCTGCATCAGGTACCAGGCCGCGGTCCAGTTGCAATGGCAATCAAGCAGCGTGCCGACGATGCCGCCGTTGAGTGCCCCGGGATAGGCTTCGTGCTGAGTGGCGGGCTGCCATGTGCATACCACTTCGTCACCTTGCACGAAACTCTTGATGTGTAAACCTTGGGGGTTCGCCGGACCGCAGCCGAAGCAGGTGCCGTTCGGCGCGTAGGTATCTTGCAGAGATTTGCTGCTCACGGATGCGAGCCCTCGGCTTGCCAGGGAAGAAAGATCTCGGCCAGCATGCAGCGTACGCTGCCGCCCGCGACGTTCTCGATGGCGTTGATCGGGCTGGCGACGATGCGTGTGTATTTGCCGATGGCGGTGCGCTGCGTAGGCGTAAGGCTGCTTTCCGCGCGCATCGACATGGCGAGCACGCTGCCGCCCTGGCGCGTCGCGAGATTAAGTGCGTTACCCGCGAAGGCGTTCATCTGTTGCAGCGTGATCGGCACGATCTCGTGCCCGGTTTGTTCGAGGCGTCGTTGCAGGCGGCGCCGTTCGCTGGTTTCGGGCAGCGCCGACAGGCAGCCGATGGCGAACCGCTCGCCGATATTGAGCAGCACGTCGGTGTGGTAAATCGGCTTGCCGTGGCCGTCCTCGGCGTTATATGCCAGCGCTTCATAGCCAAACTTCGCGGCCCATTCCTTGAGGAGCTTGCTGTCGGTGCGTGGCGAGAGGCAGGCGTAAGCCACGCGGTGCACGCGATCCAGCACCAAGCTGCCCGTGCCTTCGAGAAAGCGGCCGTCGAGTTCACTGGCCGACAGATCCTCGATTTGCCGCACCTGGTAGCCACGCTTCTGGTGCAGCGCTTCGATGATGTCGCTGCGCCGCTCCCAGCGCCGGTTCTGGGCGAGCATGGGGTAGAGGCACACGCGGCCATCGGCGTGGAAACTCACCCAGTTGCCGGGGAAAATCGCATCCGGACGCGAAGGTTGCGGGGTGTCCTCGAAGACTTCGACGATCACGCCCATCTTGCGCAGCGTCACCACCAGCACATCGAATTCGCGCAGCGCCAGAGTTTGTGGATCCGCGATTTCTACGTCGCTGCGCTGAAAGACATTCGAGGCCGCGGTTTCGGGATTGCTGCCGAAGTGCGCCGGCCGGATCATGAGCACGGCGTTGGCGATTTGGGGTTCGGGAGCGCTAACCATCGGTATTTTTTTGGAGAAGCGGGACGATGGAATCTTACACCAATTGCCTGGCCCTCACTCCGGGCCGGGAGTCCGCCGGCGTGCGTACAGGCGTGCTAGAGTTTCGCGGTGCTTTGTCTCGTGGATAATTCATGATCTCCGACTTGGTGCGTGGCGACCGCGTTCCGGACTTTCAGCGACCCGGTTTGGATGACAAGCCGGTGCTGCTCTACGATCTGCAGATCGGTCGGCCGCTGCTGCTCTTGATTGTGGAAAATCCAGGCGCGCCCGGAGCGCGTGCTATTTTTGCGGCGCTGAATGACAGTGCAGCGTTAGAAGCTGCCCACTGTCTGCGCGTTGTGCTGTTGCGTGCGCGTCCTGAGGACTGCCACGCGTTTGCGGGCGGTCAAGCCACCCGTGTGACGCTGCTCGCCGACGATGGCACCGTGATTCGGACGCTCCTCGGCCCGGCTTCGGGCGCGCGCTCCGCAGTGACGGCACTGGCGCTCGATGCCAACATGCGGATTCTCGAACGGCTCGAGCCGGCCCCGGACGAGGATCCGGAGGCGTTTCTTGGGCGGCTTGCCGCCGTGTACGAACAGCAGGTGGCCCCGCCGGCACAGATTCGGAGCCAACAGGCGCCGCTGCTGTTCATCCCGCGGGTCTTTGAGCCTGCGCTTTGCGCCGAACTCATCGACTATTTCACGCAGGAGGGCGGCAAGCCTTCCGGCACCGGCATCGTCGATCACGGCAAGATCTACTGGAAGCTCGACCCCGCGGTGAAGATGCGCACCGATGTGTACTTGCAGGCGCCCGTGCTGCTCGAGCGGGTGAAGGAGTTGCTGGTGCGGCGCGTGCTGCCGGAGATCAAGCGCTGCTTCAACTACCAGGTTACGCAGCACGAAGTGTTCAAGCTTGCCTGTTACGACGCCGGCACCGGCGGCTATTTCCGGCCGCATCGTGACAACGAGACGCCCGATACCCGCCACCGGCGCTTCGCCATGACGCTTAATCTCAATACCGGCGACTACAGTGGCGGGCAGCTGCGTCTGCCCGAGTTCGGGCCGGACCTTTATCAGCCGGGGCGTGGCGATGCGGTGATATTTTCCTCGTCGCTATTACACGAGGTGGTGCCGGTGACGGCCGGCAAGCGCTACGTACTCATCGGCTTCTTTTTTGGCGATGAGCAGCACGTGGCGAAGTTCGAGACTGTGGCGCGCGGCTGACGCAGTGCGCTGATAGGAATACGCCGCCCGCCGCGCATCCGGCGCGGAGGGCGGCCCCTCCCGGCTCCCCCGGCGACTGTCAGTACTTGAGCGCCGCGAGCCCGGCACTCTTGAGTGCCGCATTCAGGCGCGGCAATTCTGTAGCCTGTAACTGCTGCCATTGTTGCAGCAGCGGGGCAAGCAGCGCTTTCTGTTTTTGGAACCCGGCTTGCATGTCGGGGGTGGGCGCGGCGTTCGCGCTTTCCACAGCCGACTCGAGTTGCCCGAGTGCGCCGCCCACGTAAGTGAGATTGTGGATGTTGGGCGGCTGTACGCCCACCGAGTTGTTGGGATTGTTCGCCGGCATTTCGCTCAAGGCCCGGAGCTTGGCGTTGAGCGCGCTGATCTGCCGGGCGAGCGCGCCGCGGGCCCTGGGCGCAAGCGTGGTGAGCTGCTCGAGCAGTCCGCCGATTGCGCGCGTGGCCTCGCCGGCAGGAATGCGGGTCGCCTGGATCGCGCGCGCGAGCGCGTACTGGGCTTCAAGGTCCCGTTGGCTCACATCCTTGAGGCGCGGATCATTCTTGACCGTGAGCGGCTGAGCATAGGTGCGGCCCGCGACCGTGAGCTTAACGGTGAAAACCCCGGGCACCACCCACAGGCCGCCAGCGCTCAAGCCGTCACCACCGCCCAAGCCCGCGGGCGGCGCCTCGTGCAAGTCCCACACGAATCGGTGCATGCCGGCCGCGGTTTCGAGCGACGGCGGTACCGGTATGAACTTGGGGACACTTGCAATCCTTGCGTAATCGATTTTCGGGCGCTCGGCGCTGCTGAATTGCCGCATCAGTTTGCCTGCGCTGTCGTAGATCGCGAGTGTCACCGGCGTGTTGGCGGCATTTTTCAGGTAGTAATCGAGATAGGCGCCAAACGGCGGATTGGGCGCGTGCGGCACGTCGTCGTGCAGTGGCGTGCCGAAGGCGTAATGGGTCCCCACGCGATAGGCCACGGCGGGCTTGTAAAGCCAGGCACTCGCGTCGGCTACCTGCGGATCGATCTGCCGCAGCGCCGTCACGTCGTCCATGATCCAGAAACCGCGCCCGAGCGTCGCGAGCACCAGGTCGTTGCCGTGCACATCAATGTCGCGCATCGAGGTGACCGGCAGGTTTTGCTGCAGGCTCTGCCAATGGCCGCCGTCATCGAAGGATACGAATACGCGTTTCTCGGTGCCGGCGTAAAGCAGCCCCGGTTTGACCGGGTCCTCCCGCACCACGTTTACGAAATCGCCGTCGGGAATACCGTTGACAATCAGTTTCCAGGATTTGCCGTAGTCGTGCGTGACGTAGATGTACGGCTGGTAGTCGTTCAGGCGGTGGCGGTCGACGGCCACGTAGGCGGTGCCAGCGTTGAAGTGGCTCGCATCGATGATGCCGACTTTGGACCACGCGGTCAGCGCCCGCGGCGTGACGTTCGTCCAGTGTTGCCCCCCGTCACGCGTGAGCCAGACAAGACCGTCGTCAGTGCCCACCCAGATCAGGTTCTTTTCGAGAGGCGAGGGCGCGATGGCATAGATCACGCCACGGCGCGGACCGGTTTCAGGTGAATCCTTGGCGGTAATCGGGCCGAGATTCGGCGGAATTCCGGGATCAGGCCGCGAGAGGTCCGGGCTGATGACCTCCCAGTGCGCGCCGCCGTCGGTGGTGCGGAACAGGCGCTGGTTGCCGAAGTAGAGTGCATGCGGATCGGCTTGCGAGAACACCAGTGGCATGGTCCACACACTGCGGTAAATGCCGGGATAGGCGAGCGTCGGGGTGAGGTCGCGGGTTTCACCGGTCGCCATGTTTTCCATGGTCACGCCGCCGCCGTAACTCGTGCCGTAGACGAGATTGTGGTTCAGCGGGTCGACGGCGATGTAGCCGCTCTCCCCGCCCGGTGCGATCGAGTGAAAGTCGAAATTGCTGACGCCGTCCACGGTACTGAGCGTGCGGCTCGGGAGCGCTGCGGCTCCGGAATCCTGCTGCGCGCCGTACACCCAGTAGAGGAACTGATTGTCGGTGGTCACGTGGTACATCTGTGCGATCGGCTGGTTGTACCAGGTGGACCAGCTCCGGCCGCCGTCCACCGAAACCGACGCGCCTTGGTCGGCGCCCGACAGCATGTACATCGGATCCACCGGATTGATCCACAGGCGCTGATAATCGTCACCGGTCGGGTCGCCGCGAAACGGCGTGAAGCTTTGGCCGCCGTCCGTGGACTTGTAAATCACCTGTTTGGGAATGTAGACGATGTCCGGATTGTTCGGGTCGACCGTGACTTCTCCGAAATACCACCAGCGCGACCAGATGTCGGTGTCGCTGTCGACGTGGGTCCAGGTGGCACCGCCGTCGTCCGAGCGATACAGCCCGCCCTCCCCGACCGCGGCCTGCACGTTGGCGTACACGATCCGGGGATTGCTCGGCGCCACGCCGATGCCGATGCGCCCGAGAGTGCCGCTGGCAAAGCCGTGGCCCTCGATTTCGGTCCAGTGCGCACCGGCGTCGTGCGAGACGTAGAGCCCGCTGCCCGGACCGCTCGAGGGCGGATAGGTGTTCCACGGCGGGCGGCGTGTCTGCCAGAGTGCCGCGTAAATCGTCTCCGGTGTCGCGCCAAACGCGAGATCGATGGCGCCGGTGTCGGCATCCTTGTAGAGCAGCTTCTGCCAGCTTTGCCCACCATCGGTGCTCTTGAACACGCCGCGTTCCGGATTCGCCGCGTAGGCATGCCCGAGCGCCGCGACGTAGACGATGTTGGCATTGTTCGGGTCGACCAGAATTTTTCCGATCTGCATGCTGTCGGTGAGTCCGATGTGTGTCCAGGTCCGGCCGCCGTCCGTGCTCTTGTACATGCCATCGCCGTAACCGATGTCGGAGCGCATGTCGGCTTCGCCCGAACCGACGTAGATCACGTTTGGATCCGAGGGGGCGACCGCCAGCGCGCCGATCGAGCCAATCGGTTCGTGGTCGAAGATCGGTTGCCAAGTCAGCCCGGCGTTGTCGGTTTCCCACACGCCGCCGTCCACGGCACCGAACAGATAACGATTGGGCTGGTGCGGAAATCCTGCGATCGCGGTCACCCGGCTCGAGCGGAACGGCCCGAGCATGCGCCAGTGCAGACCCGAAAACAGCGCCGAGTTGAACGTTGCGGCTTGGGCCGCGGTGCAGAGCACAGCGAAAATCAGTGCAGACGACCAGTGCCAGGGACGGATACGCATACAGGCCTCCGGGAAATCAAAACCGCGGTGTCACTACAGTCGCACCAATCAGATGCCGGTGCGTGGGTTGGCGCCTACAGCGCCGCGGCGGGATGGGCGCTCGCGAGTATAGCCATTTTGAGGTTGAGTCTCAGGTCGCCCGCGTTGTCAGTTGACTTTGATCACCAGCGGCTTGATGTTATCCTCGGCAAGTTGCGCGCGCAGGGCGTTAAGTTTGGCGAGGTCTTGAATCGGGCCGATGCGTACGCGGTTCCAAGTCGTACCGTTGTTCACCTTGACCTGCTGAATGTCGGACTCGACGCCGAGGAGCGCCAAGTTGGCTTTGAGTTTGTCGGCTTCCGCGAAACTCTGGAACGAACCGACCTGGAGAATATAACTGCCCGGTTGGCTCACCGGTCCCGGCACATCCGACGAGCGGGTTTCCTTGTCCTGGCTCGGGATCACCACCTGGAACGAGGGCAGCATCTTGTAAAAAGTGAACTGCGGTTCAGCCGAGGCTGCCACGGGTGCCTTGACGGACGTCCGGTGCGCGACTTCGGCGACCGGAGCAGCATTGATATTTAACTTGTGCTCGATTTTTTCCCACACGTGCGGTGCGGCCTTGATAGCGATGATCGTCACGAGGATGCCGATCACGAACCAGCTCCAGCCGGGCAGGCCGCTCTCCTGGTGTTTTGTGCGCTCCTTGGGTCGCGGGCTGTTCTTGTAGTCCTTCGGCATTACATCTTCTCCGGCGCGGACACCCCGATGAGTGCGAGGCCGTTTTCGAGTACCTGACGGGTGGCCGCGACCAGCGTTAGGCGCGCATCGCGCAGTTCCGCGTCCCCGACAATGAAGGCCTCGGCATCGTAATAGGCATGGAAGGCGTCGGCCAGTTCCCGCAGGTACTGGGCGACCAGATGCGGTGCGAGGCTGCGGGCCGCGTCGTCGACGATTTCGGGGAAGCGCGACAGCGCCACCATGAGTGCGTACTCGTGGCGGCTCGCGAGCCGCGCGAGCGCGCGGCCTCCAGCCGCCCGGTCCCAGGCGTAGCCTTTCTCGCCCAATTGGCGGAACACGCTCGCGATGCGCGCGTGCGCGTACTGGATGTAGTACACCGGGTTCTCGTTGCTGCGCGCGCGTGCGAGATCGATGTCGAAAGTGAGTTGCGAGTCGCTGTTGCGCGCCACCAGGAAATAGCGCGTGGCGTCGCGGCCCACCTCGTCGATAAGTTCGCGCAACGTGACGTAGCTGCCGGCGCGCTTCGAGATTTTTACTTCCGCGCCGCCGCGCAGCACCGTGACCATCTGGTAGAGGAGATAGTCCGGATAACCCGCGGGGATACCGCAGGCGAGCGCCTGCAGCCCGGCCCGGACCCGGGCGAGCGATCCGTGGTGGTCGGAGCCGAGTACGGTGATGGCACGCGTGTAGCCGCGCTGCCATTTGCTCAGGTGATAAGCCACGTCCGGCACGAAGTAGGTATAGCTGCCGTCGGACTTGCGCATCACCCGGTCCTTGTCGTCGCCGAATGCGCTGCTGCGCAGCCAAAGCGCGCCGTCTTTTTCATAGCCGTGCCCGTGGGCCACGAGTGCGTCCACGGTGTGTTCGACTTGCCCGCCGGTGTAGAGCGAGGACTCGAGAAAAAAGGTGTCGAAATGCACGTCGAAGGCCGCGAGATCGAGATTCTGCTCGCGGCGCAGGTAGGCGACGGCAAACGCGCGCATCGCTTCGAGGTCGTTTATATCCTTGGCGCCGCTTGCCGTGCGGCCTTCGATACTGACGCTCTCGCCGGCGAGATAGGCGCGCGCGACTTCGGCAATGTAATCGCCACGGTAACCGTCCGCCGGCCATGCCGGTGCGTCCGGCGTGAGGCCGCGCGCGCGCGCCTGCACTGAAAGCGCGAGGTTCGTGATCTGCACGCCGGCGTCGTTGTAGTAGAACTCGCGTTTTACCTGCCAGCCCGCAGCGGCGAGCACGCGTGCGAGGCTGTCGCCGAGCGCAGCGTTGCGCCCGTGCCCGACGTGCAGCGGACCGGTGGGGTTCGCCGACACGAATTCCACGCCCACGGTTTTGCCAGCGCCCGTGCGGCTCTGCCCATAGGCAGGGCCAGCGGCCAGAACGCGCAGGATTTCCTCGTGGTAGGCCGTGGGTGTCAAAAAGAAATTGATGAAGCCTGGCCCGGCAATCTCGGTCTTCGCAATTAGTGGCGAGGCAGGCAGGGCCGCGACGATGGCCTGCGCGAGGGCGCGCGGGTTCTTGCCCGCGGGTTTCGCCAGTGCGAGCGCCACGTAGGTTGCGAAATCGCCATGCCCGGGGTCGCGGGTGCGCTCCACGAGGCGAGTGGTTGGCAGCGCCGCGCGCGGGAATAGTGCATCCGCGAGCGCCTCAAGCGTGGTCTGCAGCAGGTTTTCGAGCGATGCCTTCACGTGCCAATCTCGGGAGCGCGGTGCTGGCCGCGAATTCTACCGGCTGCGGCCTCGGGCTGGCAGCCGGCGCCAAGGTTTCAGGCGGTTTCGACCGGATCGACGTCGACGGACCAGCGTACGTGCCGCGCGTTGCGCAGCGCAGCAATCCGTGGCAGTGCAGTGCCGAGCGCCCGTTGCAACAAGCCACGCTGTGCCGAGAGGAGCATGAGCTGGGCACGGAAGCGGCCGGCGCGCCGTTCCATCGGCGCCGGCGCCGGCCCGAGCAGTTGCACCTGTCGGCCGCAAGCCGGCGCGAGTTGCGTGCGGGCGGCGTGCAGAAACGCGAGCGGCACGCTGCAGGCAGACGCTTCGGCACGCAGCAGCGCCATCGCCGCACAGGGCGGCAAGCCCGCGTGCTGGCGCTCGGCGAGCAGCCTCTGTGCGAAGCTCGCGTAACCCGCGTGCAGCAATTGCACGAGCATGGGATGGTCCGGGTGATGCGTTTGGATCAGTACCTCGCCGGGACGCGCGGCGCGCCCCGCACGCCCCGCGACTTGATAGATGAGTTGCGCCATGCGCTCGCTCGCGCGGAAATCGCTGCCAAAAAGTCCCTGATCGGCATCCAGCACGGCGGCCAGTGTCACACCGGGAAAGTCATGGCCCTTGGCGAGCATCTGCGTGCCGACCAGAATCTGGAAATCGCGCTCGCGGATGCCCTCGAGTAGCGCCGCGAGCCGCCCACGGCGGCGCAGGTTGTCGCGGTCGAGTCGGGCCACCGCGGCGCCGGGGAACTCCCTGGCGAGTCCGGCCTCGACGCGTTCGGTACCGGCGCCCACCTGCCCGAGTCCGGGGGCCCCGCAGGCGGGACAGCGCTCGGGCAGGGGATGCTCGGCACCGCACCAGTGGCAGATGAGACGCCGATTGGCGTGCAAAGTCAGGCGCGCATCGCAGCGCCGGCACTGCAGGGTTGCGCCGCAGGTGTGGCACAACACCGTCGGTGCGTAGCCGCGGCGGTTGAGGAAGAGGAGCACTTGGTCCCGGCTCGCGAGGTGCCGGTGTATGGCGGCGATGAGTGCCGGCGAGAGCCCGTCCTGGAGCGCCACGCCGCGCACATCGAGCAGCTGCATCCTCGGGTGCTGCGCCGCGCCGGCGCGCTCCGGCAAGCCGAGCCGACGGTAACGCAGTTGCGCAACGTTGTGCAGCGACTCGAGCGAGGGCGTGGCCGAGCCGAGCACCACCGGAATGCCGTGGCGCTGCGCGCGCACCACCGCGAGATCACGCGCCGAATATCGCAGACCGTCCTGTTGTTTGAAGGAGGTGTCGTGTTCCTCGTCGACGATGATCACACCGGGATTGCGCAGAGGCACGAAGACCGCCGAACGCGTACCCACCACGATCGACACGCGCCCGTCGCGGGCTGCGAGCCAGGTCTGCAGACGCTCGCCCGCGCCGAGTGCCGAGTGCAGCGCGGCGACACTTGTGAACCGCCGTGCCAGACGCGCAAGCAACTGGGGCGTGAGACCGATTTCCGGTACCAGCAACAAGGCTTGTTGGCCGCGGCGCAAGGTTTCCGCGATGACCTCCATGTACACCTCGGTCTTGCCGCTGCCGGTGACCCCGTCGAGCAGAAAACAGGTAAAACCGCCGAGCGCTGCGGAGATTTTTCCAGCGGCCTCGGTCTGGGCGGCGTTCAGCGTGACGGCTGCTTGCGGGGCCACCGCAGCGGTGGTGACGGGTGCGCAAGCTGCGGCCTGCGCCCAGCCACGCTGGGCGAGTGCCTGCAGCGGTGCTCGCCAATTCTTGAGGCGTGCCCCGAGTTGGCGGGCATCAAGCCCGGCGGGCGCTTGGTTGAGTGCTTGCCAAACGGCGAGTTGTCGCGGGGCGTGCGCCATAAGTTTCAAATCGGCCGCAACACCGGCGGTGCTCAGCCGCCAGCAAATCGGGTGCCGGCCTTCCTTTGGAGTCTTGCGCCGCAGTGCGACCGGCAACAGCGTCTGCAGTACTTCGCCGATCGGGTGGTGATAATAATCGGCGGCCCAGCGCGCGAGCGCCAGCAGGTCGCCGGGGATCAGCGGCTCGCTGTCGAGTACGGCGCGCGCCGGCTTGAGCTTGCCCGCGGCTACCTCCGTATGCGCCGAGAGTTCCAAGAGCACGCCCACGGCCTCGCGCTTTCCGAAGGGCACGCGCACGCGCACGCCCGGCATGAGCGCGGCGGTGGGTGCCGTGACCGGCGGCAGGTAATCGAACCAGGTATGCAGCGGCGAAGGTACGGCGACCCGCAGGTAAACACGCGGCGTCACGGGCATGGTGCGTCGGCCTTATTCACAAATTCTGTGGATAAGTTTGTGGATGATTTGAAGATCACGGCATCAATTCCGGCAAGCGCATGCGCTTCTGTTGGCGTGAGCAAATTTTGTCCTGTGCGGGGACCCCAAGTTGCCGCATAGTCGGCGCGCGGCGCAGTGCCGGATTCTGGCCCCGTCGGGCCATGATAACCTGTGCGTGCGGCGCGCCGCCTCGCCGCACTGGGGAAGATCTCTGGATAACAACGTTCGCCTGAATGCCTTCCTGGCCGGAGTGGAGCGCCGGGCGTATCGTATTGGCCTCATGGCCCTGCGCAATCCGGACGATGCCCTGGACGCAGTCCAGGAGGCCATGTTGCAACTTGCCAAACGTTATGCGGCCCGGCCCGAGCCCGAGTGGCTACCGCTCTTTTACCGCATCCTGCAGAGCCGGGTGCGGGACTGCCAGCGCCGGCGCATGGTGCGCAACCGCTTCCTGAGTTTTTTCGGCGGGCAGCACGAGGGCGACGACGAACCACCCGACCCGATTGAATCTGCGCCGGATCCGGCCGGCCGCGACCCGGCGGAGCAGGTGGCCCAGGCTGAAGCCATGCAAGCTCTGGAAATTGCCCTCGAAGAGCTTCCCGGACGTCAACGCGAAGCCTTTGTCCTGCGTATATTGGAGGGTATGAACGTTGCCGATACCGCAACGTCGATGGGCTGCTCGGAGGGCAGCGTGAAGACCCACCTCTCGCGCGCTGTGCATAGTCTGCGGGAGACTCTCGGGGAGCATTGGGAATGAGTACAGAAGCTGATTTTTTGCACAAGGTGCAGGCGGTGTTTGCCACGAGCGTTGCCGAGCTCGATCCACGGAGCATCGCGCGGCTGCGTCAGGCACGCAGCGCGGCGCTCGCGGCCGGAGCTACTCCAAGGCCGCTATGGCGCAGCCGCTGGACGCTGCCGGCAGGCGCCGCCGCGCTCGTGGGCGCCGCGGTGATCGCGAGCGTGGTGTGGCTCCACTCTGGTCCCCGTCCCGAGGTGCCGTTTGCCGCGCACAGCAACGAGGACATGTCGATCGAGCTTTCTGGCGACAACCTCGACATGTACGCCGACATGGATTTTTACACTTGGCTGCAGACGCAGGAACCGGATGCCTCGCAAGCGGCTTCAGGAGCGAGCAGCAATGGCTAAGACCCGTCGGCTTTTTACTGGTACATGCTGCTTGCCTGCCGTGGCGCTCGCCGCCTTGTTCATGACTGCACCCGCGCTGGTCGCGGCCCCCAAGCCGCCCGCGCTCAAGCCACTGCTCCAAGTGAAAGTGGATATCGGGTTGCTAGAGTTCCTTGGGTCCTGGCAGGACCATGCCGGGCGCTGGGTAGACCCGATGATGTTCGCGAGCTTGGCGCCCATACAGCTCGAGGTGCACGCGGCACCCCCCGTCAAGTCGATGCCATCTGCGAGCAGCAAACCGGGCTTGGACAAGGGCGTATCCGACAAGTTGAGCCGGCATTCGTGAAGCGCTTTCCCGCGGCGGTGATTTTGTTGTCGGGCTTGGCGCTCCCGGGAGCACTCGTTTGGGGCGCACCGCCGGCGGTGGCCGAGGTTGCCGCGCCTGCGCGCCCGGGCGCTGCGCCGCAACGGGTGCCTTGGGCGAAGCTCACGCCCGCGCAACAAAAGCTCTTGGGAACCTTGCAGTCCAAGTGGTCGGGGCTCCCCGCGGAGCGCCAGCAACGCCTGTTACGCGGTGCGGAACGCTGGGAAAAAATGACGCCCGCGGAGCGCGCGCAGGCCCAGGTGCGCCGCCAGCATTTCCGCAGTCTGTCGCCGACCGAGCGCACGCACATCCGTCAGCGTTACCAGTCGTTTCAGAAGCTTTCGCCCGCGGAGCAGCAACGCATCCGCGAGGCCTTCAAAAAATTCCAGAAGTTGCCGCCCGCCGAACAAAAATCGCTGATGGAGCGCTGGAAAAAAATGACACCGGCCGAGCGTGCCAAGTTCGGCGCCAAGCCGCGTGTGCCACATGTCGGCAGCGGTGGCCGGCCCCGGATACGCGGGTGATCTGCCTGAAGGATTGAACGCCGCACGATTGGATTGACGGCGGCCTCGCCTTTTATGATTTCCGGTTTCCGGCTGGACCGAATGCCAGCACGCAGTTTTGACCTCCGAAGCCAAAAGCGTTCGCGATCGCGTGGCGCACCGGTTGGGTGCGCGCGCTGCCGGGCACGTAATCGAGATCGCATTCCGGATCCCGGGTCTGGTAATTGATGGTGGGCGGGATCACACCCTCGTGAATCGCGAGCGCGCACACCAACGCCGAGAGTGCGCCGGCCGCGCCGATCAGGTGCCCGGTCATCGACTTCGGCGCCGACACCGGCAGCCGCATCGCGGCGTCGCCAAGCGCGCGTTTGATGGCGAGCGTCTCGATCCGGTCGTTGGCACGGGTCGAGGTACCGTGGGCACACACATAGTCAAGGTCGGCGGGTGCAAGCCCGGATCTCGCGAGCGCCTCGCTGATGGCGCGCGCGGAATAGGTGGCGCTGCGATCCGGAGCGACGATGTGAAAGGCATCGCAAGTGAGTGCGCCGCCGAGGAGTTCCGCGTAGATGCGGGCACCACGTGCCCGAGCCTGCGAACGGCGCTCGAGCACCAGCACCACCGCGCCTTCGCCGAACACGAAACCGTCGCGCCCGGCGTCGAACGGGCGGCTGGCGTGCTCGGGATCGGCGTTGCGCTGCGAGAGCACGCGCATCGAGCCGAGGCCCGCGAACATCGCGGGTGTGATGGCCGCATCGGCGCCGCCGGCCAGCACGATGTCGGCGCGGCCGTCCGCGATCAGGGTGCGCGCCTCGAGCAGCGCGTAGGCGCCCGAAGCGCAGGCGAGTGCGCTCGCGTTTACCGGTCCATGCACGCCCAAGTCGATCGCGACTTCGCAGGCCGGCATATTGGTGAGTGCCGAGGGCACAAAGCTGGGACTGACACGGCGCGCGCCCTGGGAGTGCAACACCTCGGTGGCGCGCTGGATTTCGCTGAAACCCGCCACCGCACAATTCAGCACGATCCCGGCATTGTGGGCCTCGAGCCGCGGGCCGAGGCCGGCATCCGCGAGCGCCTCGCGGGCGGCGACCAGTGCGAGCTGGCTCGTACGTGAGGCGCGATTCAATACCTTGACGTTGAAGTAAGCGGCCGGATCAAAACTTTTCACTTCGGCGGCGATCGTGGTGGCGAAGCCTCGCGTATTGAAACGCGTGATCGGCGCGACCCCGCTGCGTCCGGCCTGGAGGCCTTGCCAGGTTTCCCGCCAACTGTTGCCGAGCGGCGTGATGGCGCCGAGTCCGGTAATTACGATGCCGTCGCCCACGGATTATTTGCCTTTTTTGGCTGACTGCGGCACCTCGAAGCGGCCGGCGCGATCGTCGGCGATGGCCCATTCAGCCACCTTGAAGTGCATCTTTTTGCCGGTCGCGGTGCGCGGCAGGGTATCGACAAACCGGTAGCCGCGCGGGCGCTTGAAATTAGCGAGATTGTAATCCGCGCGGCAGTGCGCATCGAGTTCCTCGGCGCCGAGCGCCGGGTCTTTGCGGATGACATAGGCCACCACCCGCTCGCCCCAGCGCGGGTCCGGTACGCCCACCACCACGGAGTCGCCCACGCCGGGGTGCGTGGCGAGGCAGGCCTCAATCTGCACCGGATGCACGTTCTCGCCGCCCGAGACGATCATGTCGTCCTTGCGTCCGAGGATGGTCACGAAGCCATCCGCATCCCAGGTCGCGATGTCGCCGGGATAAAGCCAGCCGTGGTAGAACTTTTCTTCTTGCAAACTCGGCAGATTCACATAGGCGAAGCCCGATTTCGGGCTGCGCATGATCACCTCGCCCGGCTCCCGGCCGTCGCGCGCCACGGTGTCGTCGGGCGCCGCGCGGTGGTCTGGGTAAACATGCACCACGGCCACGTCGTCGTCGGTGCAGGCGCGTCCGGCGCTGCCGGCACGTGCCGGCAAATCCTCTGGACGCAGGAAGGTATTCCAGAAACTTTCCGTCGTACCGTAACCGTTGAAAATGCGTGGCGTAAGCAGCCGCTGGTAACGCAGCGCGGCGGCCGGATCGAGGGGCGCGCCCATGGTGACCACGCCTTTCAACGTTTTGAGCGCGCGCGGTTGACGTTCCTGCTCGGCCGCGAGCATCTCGAGTGTGGTGGGCGCGCCAATCAGAAAGTTCAAGCCGTAACGATCAACCCAGTCGAGCGCCGTGGCCGCGTCGAAGCTGCGCATCGGTACCACCGCACCGCCCACGTAGAACGCCGGGTTCGGGCCGCCCGAGTACAAGCCGCCGCGGTGAAACCACGGTGTCATGTTGAGCGTGCGGTCAGCGGGCGCGAGCGGGAAATGCATAATGACGTCGTGGGCGCTCAACACTTCGACGAGCGAGGGCAAAGGTACGCCCTTGGGCATGCCGGTGGTGCCGGAGGTATACAACCGCGTGGTTTCTTCATAGGTCGAGTAGTCATCCGGGAGCGGTGGCGCTGCGCTCTGGGAGTGCGCCATGAGTGTTCCGAACTCCTGCGTGCCCGCGGGCGGCGTGCCGGGCCCGACGGTGATCACGTGTGACACCGGCACCTTCTGCAAGGCCGCGAGCGCGGTCGCCGCGACCTCGGTGTCGTAGATGTAGACGCGGGGTGTGCTGTCTTCGAGGATGTGCGCGATCTCGCCGGCGGCCAGGCGGTAGTTGATCGGCACGCCGATCGCCCCGAGGCGCTGGGTCGCGAGATAGCAGAACGCGAACTCCGACCCGTTGAAGAGCTGATAAACCACACGTTCGCGGCGAGTCACACCGAGTTCGGCGAATGCCGCCGCGAGCCGCCCGACCTCGGCACCAAGTTCGCGATAGCTCCAGTTGCGCCCCGCAACCGGATCGATGATTGCGGGCTGATTGGCAAAGCGCGCCACGTTGCGCTCGAAGCCCGCGAAATAACTGAAGTCGTGTTCGATGTAGTGGCGCAGGTTGCGCGGATCGTAGGCCATGGTTGGCTCCTTGAAATCAGCAGCGCAGAGCGTCGACCCGAATGACACCGCGTGATTGTCAGCCACCGCTCACCGGCAGCTCTGGAATCGCCAGTGCATGACTAGCCGCCCTCTGCTGGAAGCCGGTGCAGTCTTTATTGCATTGGCAGCCCGGCCACCAGCAAAAACTGCTCGCCCCAGTGCGAGACAGGTGGTCGCAATTCCCCGCCGCACGCCAGCAGTCACTGATCCGCGGCGCCGATCACTAAGAGAAAATGGCCCCCGCCGAGCGCCAGCAGGTACACGCGCGTCGCCAACGTTTCCTCAGCTTGTCGCTGGCCGAGTGCGCAAAGTTCCTTGCATATCCACGGGCTCAGCATTCTGGGGGTGGTTTATCGGTTTGTGGGATACAAGAAAGCGATTAAACCATTGTAGAGCGTCTTTCTCGACCAAGGCCGGATCTGATGCGAGTACCAAGTGATTGGCATCTCGCTTAACAACAACATGTGCATAACATGTTTTTTCCGCCAGTGCGCGTATGCCACTCAAAGGCGAGATCGTATCCTTGGCACCGGCCACATATAACACCGGAGCGTCTATCGCGGATACCACCTTCAAAGGGTCGCTCTGGTTCAAGGGGTAACCAACAAGCCGGCCAGCGTCGCTGATCGCTTGTTTGAGCTCGGCAGCGGATATTTTACTTGCCAATTCCGGGTCGCTCACTGCAATAAACTGATGGATCACTGGCGCTACTTGTGCGAATGCACCAACGGCGACCACTGCAGTGATACGTTTTTCGATGGCTGCTGTATCTAGGGCAACCGCAGCACCGTAAGAAATTCCGAACAGACCAAGCTTGCCTGTCACAAGCCCGTGTTGCCGCAAGTGATGGAGCAACTGGGTCAAATCCTTTGCTTCCTGCTTTCCGTATCCGATGTGGTTTCCAGTGGATTGGCCTTGTGCGCGCAAGTCCACGAGAATCGTTTGATAACCGTGCGCTGCGAACAAGGTTGAGTAAGGCAGCAGTGTGGCTTTGGGCAAACCGTATCCCGGAAGCGCGAGGATGGTGCCTTTTACCGGTAATTTATGCGGGGCGCTTTTCACGCACTTTCCCACGGACGAAGAGAATCCCGCGTGATGCGTCTTCAACCAGGGGTAGACGATGATGACAGACAACACGGCGTTGGGTGGCCCGACAGGAACCCGCAGGGCGGTGGTGCAATAAGGTGACAACTGATCAATTACGCCGACCGTGGGCTGATACGACGAATGAACCGGCGCTACGATCTTGTGCGCTAAATACGCAATTGAGAGCGGTACGCTTGTTGTGGCCGCAGCAGCGAGCAAAATAAGCGGCAGGATATAACCTCGTTGTTGAGATGAAATGTTCGTGGCCATCGGGACCCCTCCTCATTGAAGTTCAGGATTGCGACCAGAAAGGTGTTTTGGCAACTTCAGTGGGTGCCATCGGATTTTTGGCAATGTTGCCACCATAACGGCTGTATCCCCTGCAGTAGGTTAGTACTCGATTCATTTGCACGTAATTCTGAGTTGAAATAACCAGGGGCGAGCTATGGCTACTCGCAGACGGGGTGCGGGCGAGGAACGACCCCAAGTCATGCTTCAGAAGCTCTGGCCCCCACAGGGCGGCAGTCCGCATCTCTACCCGATTGCCGTAAGTGGCGGCGAATTGTCGTAAATCATCATCGGTTACCCGCTCGATGGTCACGCTCTGCTTCTGATCGGCGAGCAGAACCAGCCGTACCGAAAGTTTCCAGCAGGCACTGTTTGCTTCATCCTTGAGGTAACGCGGCCCTGGCGGGTGGCGGGGGCCGGCGGTGCCTTTCGTCGCATATTCCACGTGCTGAAATTCATAGGCAACTGTGGAAAGCGCAAAAATCAGCGCCGGAGAGCCGCTTTTTAAGTTCGACGGCTGATTGATTATTTCGGTGGGATACCAGAAGCTGAATTCCAGCGGTACGGCATTTCGGGACTCATGAGAAACCTTAATGCGCAACCCCTGTTTCGGCGGAATCAGGTTCAAGCGCAAATTCATGGGCAGAGGTGGCTTGCCCAGCAGATAGGCGACAGTCTGGTACAGCTTGACCATCGCTCGATTCCAGCGCGGTCCGGAGCAGGATGGCGAACGCATCGCACAAGCGCCGGCCTCTTGAATGCCTGGCTTGCGTTGCAGTGCTTGAGCTATTTGCGGGGTCCCCCAGATCGTCCATTGCCAATTTGCGTAGCGGCCTTTGATAAGCGGCTGGGTGCGCTCTTCAATCGTGTTTTCATTCCAGCCGCTTCTCGCCGGCTGCAATTCGGAAAAGGAAACGACACGGTACATTGAGGCCGTGGATGTCACGGCGACTCCATACACAGCCGGTGCGGATTGCACTAATCCGCTCGGCGCATCGAAGCGCACGCAACCGACTGCGCCGGCGAGTATCAGGATGTGTAGCGCCGTACGCTCCGCGCACCGGAGCGTACATGGAAACCGCTTACGGCAGGGTTCGGGCAGACGGCGAGGTGTCATGGATCGGGAAAAACGTGGTTGTGGAGTCAACGTCTGGCGGCACGGGATGGCTGGCGATGTTGCCGGTGTAATGGGTATACGCCCGGCAGAAATTGATGCTGGCATTGATCCATTTGAGGTCGGTCCCAGTCTCGGGATACGTACCGCCGAACCCCAGTGTTTGCATGTAATCCTGAAGCCCCACTCCGACGAAAATCCCGGCGCTCTCAGTTCGTGTATTAAGATCCGGAGAGCCGCTGAGCGCTTCTTTTGCCGCGGTCACGTCAATCCATTTCATAAATCCGCTCTGGGGCTTGGCTGCGAAACCTTTAAGGTCTTTCCCCCAGTTGCGGTCTGATCCCGCAATCGTGGCGTTATTTGCAGCGTTGAGCCAGCAGAGTTGTGTGGCGATGTGCTTTTCTTTCGGATAGGCGCTTTTGGTAGGCTTCGGGATCACACCAGATTTCCACATCGCATCAACAATGAATGATTGCAGCATGGTTTGCATCGTAAATACTACCGAGCTCTGTTCGCTGTCGAGCTTGGTCGGGTCCGCAGTAGAGCCACGGTCTCGGATGACTAGCTTGAGCGGTAGGGCGTCGGCGGAATGCAAAGTGCCTACGAAACGATATCCAACACGCGACAACAGCAATACCTGAATATTGGCCGGAGGCGGCGGTTGGCCCAGGAGGTACGCGTCGAGATCGTACAGTCGCGGCATCATCGAATTCCAGTCGAGCGAGGAACGTACGCCTCCAAATGTGTCCGTTTGGGCTGTTGGCTGCACGGAGTGGAGCCATTGCGTTAGCGCCACTGCTTCCGGAGGAGCCGCCCGTATAGCCCAGGTCCAGCCCCGATATTGCCCCTGCGCCAACATTTGAGGCGACCCCCCGGTTTTTGCAGGCTTGCCGCTGACGTTAATTTCGTATTTGACTACATACGGCGATTTCCATGAAACGATCGTGACATGGTAGGTGTATTTCTCAGCAGACGAACGTGTCACGATGCCCCGGATTATTCCTTCCGGCCCCGGTCCAGGCAGAATGGCGCAGCCCGTCAGCGATAACAGGGTCCCTATAGCCAACGCCGCCCCCAAGCCCGGTAGATTAGGGTTTTGATATCTCTTGAATTGCACCTTTTTTGGGACTCGCCAGTTGATTATTGATGGAAATAGGACTTAACGCACGGCCGGCAAGATTACGCACGATTTTCTGGATCATCGAGGCACATCTCGAAAGTGTCGCCGCACCGATGGCGAACAGAATCGATATTATGCAGAGCAAATTGACTACTCCGAAGCGACGTGTTCCGTGTTGTCATCGGTTGGCCGCACAGCAACGAACGAAGGCCGGGGCGTATGTGGCGCCCCGGCTTTTGTCCTTAAGTTTCATTGGTGGTGACATTTCTCCCCGGGCCGACATCCTCCTCCTGTTCCTGCTCCTGACAAAGTTAAAGTGCTAGATGCGTAGGGCGTGGCAAGGTACTCGGCCGTGGCTGTCCAAGTTCCAGTACCCGAGACTGGCCCGTTGTTGCCCGTATAAAATTGAACACTGATAGACACATCGCCTTGGTAGCTACTGAACGACTGTACCCAGTCCGTCACGTCCGTTGGGTCGGAAAATGTCGCAATGCCGTTGTTGATTACAAACGGAAAGCTACCGGACGAGAGCACCGCTCCACTGCTGGAGTCTGCAATAGTCACAGTCACAGTTCCCCCCGTACTTACTAGCGTAACGTTATTTGTGGAAAAGACAGCCTGAGCGTCCGCGGCATTATAAGGATGCCAAATCTGAGGCAGGAGGGTCCGCTTTGAAAAGATGCCCCAAAACTGTTTTGTAACCGCCTCCAGCCGATATTATGTCTGTTGCGAATTCCTGGCAGCCAGTGTTGTCCCCGTTTGCACAGTTATGCGCTGTTACAACAAGTGATGCGACCGCTATGACAGCTAGGAATGTACATCCGCCCAATACGGGTAGGCCAGCCGCAACGATCAACAACCATTTTTTGCGTAACAATGAAACAATATGCTTCGTCATAAGTCCTCCTCGACGTTGAGTCGCCATCGTTGGTATCGAAGCGATATCCCTCAAAATTAACTCGCAGCCAAGCTCAAAGCGCGTCAGGAAGAGGCGTCAGGAAGAGGCGTCAGGAAGAGTCAGCTGTGAACCAGTTACCTCCTTAATTATTCAGCGCTCCAACGATGCGAATGTTAACTCCTAAAAATTAGAAATGTCAATAGCACATGTGCA
This sequence comes from Gammaproteobacteria bacterium, assembly GCA_050739335.1. Taxonomy (GTDB): domain Bacteria; phylum Pseudomonadota; class Gammaproteobacteria; order Natronospirales; family REEB76; genus REEB76. The sequence goes on along the minus strand of JBOIBB010000217.1, from coordinate 333 downwards.
ATCTGCTTTAAAGTGACTATGGTTCCCGATCTCGCCGGAATTTGAAGCACCGAAGGTCTCTATACGAGCAGTGTTCTGGTCCGGTTTAGGAGCAATGGCACTTACATAAGGGGTTGTGGATTAGGAAGGTAACCCAATCGGCGTATCTGTAGGCGCGCTTTTGCGCGTGGCACTTTGAGCCATGGGTAAGATTTAGGTCGTCGTTTCCGCGCTCGGGGTTCAATACGTCTGGGGCGATGGCCCACCTGTTGTTGGGCGATCGCATTGAGCAAGAAGGTGCGACGCAGGGCGTGCGCATCGACCAAACGCAAAGTAACCCAGGCAGTCCAAAGC
>JBOIBB010000216.1:0-12388 GCA_050739335.1 Gammaproteobacteria bacterium | reverse complement strand
TGATCCGGTTAACAAATTGAGTGGTCGCGCCGAACCGTGTGCAGATCGGGCGTCCGCGCAAGTGTCGAGCGGCACTCGTGCGTTCTGATAAATCATCATTCAGGTTTTCGGTTCGCCAGCCTTGATCGGTACACCGATGGCGACCATCGCCAGGTAATGAAAACGAGGGACTTCACAGCACGGTTGCACGTTGTCGTGTACTTTACCTTCCTTCCACGCGCTCGCTGCTACGTACTTCGGCAAGTGCGGTCAGATACTGCACGTGCTGCGGGGTAAGTTCGAGGTGCTGCTTAAGATGCTGATACATCGCAGGCCCCACGGCCTGCTGGAAGCGAGCGTCAACCCTCTCGTAGCTCGTGCGGTACAAGGCGGCATGCGTCGTTTGAGCGTGTAGCACCATCTGGAGTTGAGGTACCGTCAAGCCAGTGGCCTGAGAAAGGAGTTGAAACGGGGTCACGGTGTTCTGTGCTGCCACAGCAGTGGTGGCCAACGGTAGAGCGAAGGCGGCCGCGAGGCCGGCGCATAAGGCCCGATGAATGATTTTCATGCTAGTCTCCTTAACTTCAAGGTTAAGTCACAACACCGGTGTAAGCGGCGGTGGAACATTCCACGCCGCCAGTATTGATGTCAGAGCAAACCGGGGACAGAGAAGTTAGGTGACTTCACTGTGAACTCTAAAGTTACTCAGTCGACGTGCCTGGGTATACGCAGTACTCCGGTGCGTTCTTGGAACGCCGAATGGGCTCGGTCGAATCTGAGCCGAGTTCGTGACCAAACGCAATACAGGGGGTCCTCCGCTAAGTTGCCTATCAAATCCGCACACGGGGAAGCCAGCGTGCGGGCGAGACAAGGACCATAAAGGGGCTTCGCAAAGATACTGAGGCGTGCCGCGAGCTTGAACGCCTCTCTCGGCACAATGATCGCGGCACATAAGTTCCGCGTTTTCTTCAAGTTACACAGGCAAAGCTGATCAGCCGGTAGGGGTCGCCGTGCGCTCCACGGAGGTCATAAGCCGAGCCTCGGCCGCAGCGACCATCGCTTGGTAACGCGGATGGTTGTGCAGGGATGCGAAATCCGGATCGTCCTTCAGGTAGCGCAAGCGGGTGGCGGTGAGCGTCGCAAACAAGGGTTCGAGCATGTCCAGCGCACCACCCCCGTCGCTCAAGTACGCGTTCAACGCACACGCGAAGTTGTAGCGCATGTTCCAGTTGTCCGGGTCGATCAGCAACGCACGGGTCGCACGTTCCTTGGCACGCTCGCTCTCGCCCAAGGCCGCAAGAGCATTCGCGCTGTAGGCCAGAACTGCGGAATTGCTTTGATCGTGCGCCAAAAGAGCGTCGGCACGCCGCAGCGCCACCTCGGCTGCGCGGCACAACCCCACGGCGTCACCCATGGTGCGATAGGTGCTGACCAGCAGCATCGCCGAATTGACGTCCGAGTCCATCAGACGCATGGCTTTTTCATAGTGCCGGACGGCGTCATCAAACCGATGAAGCTGGTAAGCCAGGCGGCCAGCGGCGCGGTTGGCTTCGTAGGATTCGGGATCCAGATCCAGGGCAAACTTGACTTCGAAATCCGCCTCCTTCACCGCACCTTGCATCTGCAAAATACCGGCTTTTATAGCGTGCGCTTCAGCCAAGCCCGGATCGAGCGCCAGTGCCCGCTCCACCGCCTCGGTGCCGTCATCCGCATGCAATCCCAAGTCATGCAAGCTTCGGTAGCCCATCGCCATCAGCGCCCAAGCTTGGGCGTAATTGGGATCGTATTCGGTGGCCCGCGTGCACAGACGCACGATGGCTTGCACCGAGCGCTGGTCGGCTTCCAAATTGCTCACGTACATTCGCCGCGCCATCAAATAGAGGTTGTGGGCCTCCACGTTGCGGGTACCGTGCTGTTCGATGGCCTGCGCTTCTTCGGGCAACAATCGCAGTTTCAGCGCCTTGACGATCGAATGGGATATCTCTTCTTGCAACGCAAAGATGTCACTGAAGTCGCGGTCGTAACGCTCCGCCCAGACATGATGGTTGCTGACGCCATCGATCAACTGCGCGCTGATTCGCATCCGACCGCCCGCTTTGCGTACGCTGCCTTCCAGTACATGACTGGCCCCAAGAGCGTGCGCGACTTTCACGATATCGACATTCTCACCTTTGTACATGAAAGCCGTGCTGCGTGATATGACTGACAAGGCTGAGATCTTGCTCAGATCCGTGATGATATCTTCGGTAATGCCATCACTGAAATACTCCTGCTCCGGATCGCCGCTCATATTGACGAAGGGCAGTACACAGATCGTGAAACGCGGGGAACCCGGGTTAACAGGGGATCCCGATGAAGCGCTTGCGGTTTCCGCAGCGGCGCGCGTTGCGATCTCGACTCGATACCGGCCCGTCGGCATCGTGATCCAGATCGGATCGTTACGGCCTTCCTTCGCGTAGTATCTCGCCAGACGCGCACGCAGCCGGCGCGCGTGCACACGCACGATGGTGTCCACGTTGGGGTCGAAAGCCTCGCCGCGATGCAGCACCTCCACCCCGATCGCATACTCCTTGAGCGGAGTGTCATCGCCGGCAATCCAGCGCTCAACAACGTGGCGCAAAAAACCACTGAGGATCGGCGCGTTGGAGAACTCATTGCTGGCCAAAACACGCACCAGTTCAGCGCGGACGGCCTCCGCGTCGGGACTACGGGCACTCGATATGGGACCACTCATGGCTTTCCTCCCTGTCAAGAATCAAAAACACCCGCAGGCCCGTCCTGCAACACCCGCGCGCGACACTCAGTTTATCGCGGATGCGGTAGCGCCTGCCTATTCGGCATTCAGCTGTGCAGCAAGCCTTCTTCGAGACGCAGCACGCGTCCCATGCGCTCCGCGAGCCGTTCATCGTGCGTGACCAGCACCAGACTGGTGCCGAGGTCGCGATTCAGCTCCAGCATCTGCTGGTACACCTGCTCGCCGGTATGTATATCGAGATTGCCGGTGGGCTCGTCGGCCAACACCACGGCGGGATGGTGAATCAGAGCCCGCGCCACAGCCGCGCGCTGGCGCTCGCCACCGGAAAGCTGGCCGGGCTTGTGATCCAGACGTTCGCCAAGGCCCACGCGTTGCAGCAGCTTCACCGCTTGCGCCCGCGCCTCGGCCACACGCGTGCCACGGATCAGAAGCGGCATGGCGACGTTCTCGACCGCCGTGAACTCCGGCAACAAATGATGGAACTGGTACACGAATCCTACGGCGCGGTTGCGCAGCAAGCCGCGCTCGGCATCCCGCAGCCGGTTGATGGACCGGCCAGTCACCTCGACTTCACCACTGGTCGGCAAGTCGAGTCCGCCAAGCAGATGCAGCAGCGTGCTCTTGCCCGATCCGGAGGCGCCCACGATGGCCACGGTCTCGCCGCGCACCACGCTCAGATTCACGCCCTTCAGTACTTCAACGACGTGGCCGGTCTCAGTGAAGCGCTTGACCAAGTCACGGCAACGCAGCACGGTATTTCCAGATGCGGCCTGGTCAACCGCTGTGCTATTCATAGCGCAGCGCCTCGGCGGGCTGGGTGCGCGCCGCGCGCCAAGCGGGATAGAGCGTAGCGAGCACCGTCAACACAAAGGTCGCGATGCACACCTTGAGGACATCGCTCAAGTAGATGTCGGACGGCAGGTTGCTGATGTAGTAAACGCTCGCCGGAAAGATCTGCACATGGAACAGGCGGCGCACGAGATCGAGCAGGTTGTTGACATTGTCGGCAAGCAGAATTCCCAGTCCCAAGCCGATTAGGGTCCCGAACAAACCGATAATGGTGCCCTGCACCACGAACACGCCCATGATGCCTTTGGGCGTCATGCCAAGCGTGCGCAGGATAGCGATATCGGACTGCTTGTCGGTCACGGCCATCACCAGCACGATGATGATGCTGATCGCGGCCACGAGGTCAATCAGCGACAGAATCACGAACATCACATTCTTTTCAATGGCGATGGCAGTCCAGAGGTTGGCATTCTGCTGGGTCCAGTCGCTCACGTAGTAATTGCCACCCAAGCTACGCGACAGAGTGCGCGCCACCATGGGCGCGAGAAGATTGTCGTCGAGCTTGAGGCGCACGCCGGTGACCGCGTCGCCCAAGCTGTATAGCGTCTGCGCGTCCTTGAGGTTGATGAGCGCAAGCGCGCTGTCGTACTGGTAAACTCCGGCGTAGAAGATCCCCACTACCGTGAAGCGGCGTAATCGGGGAATGATGCCGGCCGGAGTGACGTTGCCCTGCGAGATCAGCATGATCACCTTGTCGCCCGGCACCACGCCCAGCGATTCCGCGAGGTCACGGCCAAGGATGATGTTGTAACTCCCCGGACGCAGGTCACTCAGGCTGCCGCTCGTGAGCTTCTTGCCGACATCCGACACCTGGGTGTCGTCGCCGGGAATGATGCCGCGCACCACGGTGCCGCTCATAGTGCCGGCGTTGGACAGCATGGCCTGCTCTTCGATGTAAGGCGCCGCGCCGGTCACGTGCGGCAGGCCCTGGACGCGCGCCAGCACGTTTGACCAATCGGTGAGATTGCCTGCATAGGTAGAAATGGTGACATCCGACACCATGCTCAGGATGCGGGTGCGCAGTTCGTTCTGGAAACCGTTCATTACCGAGAGCACGGTGATCAGGGCCATGACGCCGATGGCTATGGCGATCATGGACATGATGGAGATGAAGGAAATGAACTGGTTGCGGCGCCGGGCGCGGAAATACCGCAGGCCCACAAACAGGGGCAAGGGACGAAACATGGGCCCGCATTAGAACATAAACACGCGGGTCCAGCCTGGCAGCGACAGGCCGCTTGCCAGTTTCCGCAGCGCCGACCGCGAAGTGTGCAACAGGGAGTCTGACGTAGCTGGTTGCCGGGCGGCGGGCATCCCGGCCCACGGTGTGGGATGTAATCCACGCGTGGGGGAGTCTGTCGAGGGTTTCAGGAAAAGCCGCTAAGCCGATGCTGCAAAAGGCTTTTTAAGGCCGCATTTGGTGCTATAGTTAGCCGCAAGCTGATGGGGAGATTGCGAGATGATGCGTAATACGCTGGATGCCCTCGCGCTGAGCGTGCTGGTGGCAGGTACCCTGGCCGCTTGCTCTGCAAACGTCAAACCCAATACCGTGACTCCCCCGGAGCATCCGATCGCGAAGGCGAGCGTTCCTGGTGCTGCTGCCAGTAACGCACCGGCTTCCACCACGGCAACGGCCACTGCAAGTGCCGCCTTGCAGACTGCGGTACTCGCTGCTGCAACCGTGGCAAGTGCGAGTCCGTCCCCCGCCACGCAGATGACACCCGCAGCGAGCGGCGTGACCGCGGGCACCTCCGCGCAAGCGTCGGCACCGGTGAAAATGCCGACGCGCGGCATGCTGATGAGCAGCGTCGCACGTGAATTTGGCGAGCCCGAGCAGAAGCTCCCGGCCGTACCCGATCCCGGCACCAAAGTGCGTCCACCCATCACCCGCTGGGTGTACCCGGAGTACGTGGTGTATTTCGAATACAATTACGTTGTGCACTCGGTGCTCAAGGCGCATCCATTTTCCAATCCGTCGGCGAGCACCAACTGACACCGGAACATTTCCGCGTTCACACGCCCGGCCAAGCCGGGCGTTTATTATTCTGCATGGCAAAGTACCAGCTTCTTCCCGAATGGGCGCCACAGAGTGGCGTGATGCTCACTTGGCCGCGCAGTGACGGCGACTGGAGCCCGGATTACCCGAGTGTCGAACGCTGCCATACGCAGCTCGCCGCGGAGATCAGCAAGCGCGCGCAAGTGGTCATCACCTGCATGGACGACGCACACGCGCAACGCATCCGCGAACTCGTCACGGTCGCCGGCGGACGGCCGCACCGTCTGCACCTCTACCCCCTGATCTCGAACGACGCCTGGGCACGCGATCATGGGCCTATCACGGTGCAAAAGGACGGACGGCTCACGCTGCTCGACTTTGTCTTCAACGGTTGGGGCTGCAAATATCCGCACGCCGACGACAACCGCATCACCCGGGAACTGCACGCGCGAGGCGCCTTTGGTGCAACCCCGCTCGAAAGCTACCCGTTCGTGCTCGAAGGCGGAAGCATTGAAACGGATGGCGCGGGTACGCTGCTCACCACGGAACGCTGTCTGTTGAATCCGAACCGCAACCCGCTGCTCAATCGCACCCGGATTGAAGCACAACTGCGGCGATTGCTGGGCGTGAACCGCATCCTGTGGCTCAAGCATGGCGCCATCGACGGTGACGACACCGATGGCCACATCGACACCCTCGCGCGCTTTTGCGATGCCCGGACCATTGCCTACCAGGCCTGTGCAGACTCGAACGATCGCGACTATCAGAACCTCCAGGCCATGCAGGACGAATTGCGTGCGCTGCGCCGCAAGGACGGCAAGCCTTACCGGCTGGTGCCGCTGCCCTGGCCGCAGGCGATCCACGATCACGCCGGCCGGCGCCTGCCGGCCACATACGCAAACTTTCTGATCATCAACGAAGCGGTGCTGGTGCCCACTTATAATGATGCAGCCGACGCACCGGCGCTGGCCGCGTTGCGGCCGGTTTTCCCAGGCCGTGAGATCGTTCCGGTCCTGTGCCGGCCGCTGATTTATCAATACGGCAGCCTGCATTGCGTCAGCATGCAGCTACCCGAAGGCGTGGTACCGGAAACGGACTGACATGAGCCCAACAAAACTTTTGCACGTTGGCTTGGTGCAGCAAAGCTGCAGCCGCGATCGTACCCAAAACCTGGAACACAGCACCGCCAGCATCCGCGAAGCCGCAGGTCGCGGTGCCCAATTGATACTGCTGCAAGAACTACACACTGGGCCGTATTTTTGCCAGACCGAGGACACGCGGCTTTTCGATCTGGCCGAGCCGATCCCCGGCCCCACGACGCGTGCACTCGGCGCGCTCGCGAAAGAACTGGGCGTGGTCATCGTGGCGTCGCTGTTCGAGAAGCGCGCGCCGGGCCTCTACCACAACACCGCCGCCGTACTGGAGCGTGACGGCTCGCTTGCGGGCATCTATCGCAAAATGCATATTCCCGACGACCCGGGTTTTTCGGAAAAATTCTATTTCACGCCGGGCGATCTGGGCTTCAACCCGATTGCCACCTCGGTCGGGAAACTCGGCGTGCTGGTGTGCTGGGACCAGTGGTACCCGGAAGCCGCGCGCCTCATGGCACTAGGCGGCGCGGAGATTCTGCTATATCCCACCGCCATCGGTTGGGTCGAAGAAGACCCGGCAGACGAGCAAACGCGCCAGCGCGATGCCTGGATAACCGTTCAGCGTGCGCACGCCGTGGCCAATGGTTTGCCGGTGCTGGTCGCGAACCGCGTCGGTGTCGAAGAGGATCCGTCCGGGAAAACAACGGGTATCAAGTTCTGGGGCTCGAGCTTCATCGCCGGTCCGCAAGGCGAAATCCTTGCCGCAGCCGGCGCCGACAAGCCCGCGGTGCTGACCGCCGAACTCGATCTGGCCCGTTCGGAGGAAGTGCGCCGCATCTGGCCGTACCTGCGCGACCGGCGCATCGATGCCTACGGCGATCTTTTGAAACGTTTTCGTGATTAACGACCGCCGCAAGCTGCGGCAGCACGCATAGAAACGTAGGGCTGGATCCGCTGGTGCCGGTGTCGGCCAAGCGCCTTCCTGCGGCCTGGAACACAACCCGCTCCGGACTGAGTTTTACGCTAGGCTATGCGCATCTTGAAGGGAGCCGCGCTTGGACCCGAGCGATACCCACAGCCCGCCACCCGGCTTGTTCGCGCGCCTGAAGCAGCACCACATCTACCGCGTGGCGGTGGGTTACGGCACCGCCATCGCGATCGGCATCCAGGTAGTGGCGCGTGCGTTTCCCTACTTCGGCTGGTCGGCGGCGGTGCCGGCAGTCATCATCGTTCTGATCGCAAGCTTCCCGGTCGCGCTCGTGCTCGCTTGGCTGCTGGTGAAGCCCACCGACCTCGCGCGGCAGACCGTGTGGCAGAAGCGACACTGGAAGCTCGGCGCGATCGTCACGCCGGTCGTGATCGCAGCCGTGGTGATCTCGGGGATTTATGCCTTCCATTTCAGCGAACGATACGCAGCGCGTATGGCCGCCGAGCAGATTACCCAGGTCAAACCGGTCACGCCTGCGTTCAATCCGCCGTCCGATACAATCGTGGTGCTGCCCTTTACCAACTTGAGCGGCGATCCCAAGCAGCAATACTTCAGCGACGGTATCACCGAGGAACTCACCGACGCGCTCGGCCAGAATCCCGCGTTGCGCGTGATCGCCTGGGAAGCGGCCTCCAAGTACCGCAACAGCGGTGAATCCGCCACTACCATCGGCAAGGCGCTGGATGTTGCCAACATCCTGCACGGCAGCATCGTGCGCGCGGGCGATCAGGTGCGGATCACCGCGGAGCTCGTGGATGCGCGCAGCGGCTACCAGATATGGTCGCAGCATTACGACGACTCGTTCGCCAATATCTTCAAGGTGCAGGATGAGGTCTCGCAGGCGATCGCCGCGGCCCTGCAGGTGAAGTTCGCGCAGGCCGACCTGCCCATAAGCGGCACCATCAACCCCGCAGCCCACGACCTTGTGCTGAAGGGGCGCGCGCTCGCAGACAAGTTTGATGCTGCAAGCCTCGCCGCGGCGCGCCGAGATTTCGAACAGGCGATTGCCCTTGACCCGGAGTACGCCGACGGGCACGCGTGGCTGGCGCACGTGCTGCTTGCGCTCACCGAGCGCTCCGACCTGCCGCTCGCGGCCACGCTGCCGACGATTCGCGCGGAAGCCGAGAAGGCTCTTGCGCTCGATCCGCGTAATGCCGATGCGTGGGTGGCCCTGGGCAATGTGAATAACAGCACCGACCCGCCTGACTTCGCCAAGGCGCGGGAGGCCTACCGCAAGGCGCTGGCACTCGACCCCAGCAACGTGGCGGCGCATGTTGATTACGGCACAGTGCTGCCGCTGAAGCAGGCGTTTGCCCAAACGCAGGAAGCCACGCTGCTCGATCCCGCCAACGCTACCGCCTGGAACAATCTGGCCGGCTATGCTCAGGACCTCGGCAACTGGGCGCAGGAGCTCCAGGCGGCCCAGAACCTGCTGCGGCTTGATCCCCAAGACGTGGACAGCGCGTTCAGCCTGGCCTTCGCATACCAGCAGCTGCACCGGGACGACCAGATCGCCAGTGCATTCGCGGCGGTCAAGCCCGCTACCGATATCGACCGGCAGCAGATTGCCGCGGGCAGGTTGACCTACCGGGCGCTCGCCGATCCGAAACTCCGCCCCCGAGCGCTCGCCGCGCTCGAAGCCTTGAGCCGTCACGCGTCCAATCAGGACGTCGCGGGCAACCTCTTGCAAATGTACCTCGCGCTTGGTGAGACCGCGTCCGCACTGCAACTGCTGGAAACCTCATGCCCGGCCACCCCGGTCGGCTGCAATGACCTTGCCGTCAATCCGATGTACCTCGCGCTGCGTGCCGACCCGCGCTTCCGGAAGCTGGCCCGGACGTATACCACTGCGACCCTGACGGCTGCTGCCAGCGCGGCCAGCAATCAGTAGGTTGGCTGAGGCGTCAATCGAACGGCTGGCCGGTTGGGTTGAGGCGTACCCCGAAACCCAACAAGATCGAAAAACTGTTGGGATTCGCGGTGTCATCCCTACCTACAATAATGCCGTCGCACCGGCGAAGGATCACCCTTTCAGGCTGCGCAATCTTGCTCCGCCTGAGAGCCCAGGGTTGCCCTCAGGGGCCACCCGCTCGGCGCTTAGCACCTCGCCCTCCTCCACGAGGAAGAGCGGACAATGAGTATCTGCTGACGCAGATACTTTTACTTTACTCACCCCGCTCTGCGGGGTTTAAGCATTTGTGTGCTTGAAATAAATATGCGAAACCTGTTCGAACCTACACTCCCCTCTCCGCCCGCGGGCGTAGTGCAATGGGGCCAATTGTACGGCAGCGCCGCGGCTCTGGCGCTGGCCGAGGCGACGACACCCGCGCCCGGCCCGCTGCTGGTCGTGGCCGCGGATGCGCGCGCCGCCGAGCGCCTCGTGGACGAGCTGCATTTCTACGGCGGCGCTGGGCTGCCAGTCGCACTCTTCCCGGACTGGGAAACACTGCCCTATGACCTGTTCTCGCCGCATGCCGACATCCTCTCCGAGCGCCTCGCGGTGCTTGCGCAACTGCCGGACCTCGCGCGCGGTCTCGTGGTCATCACGCCGACCGCTCTTATGCAGCGCCTGCCACCGCCGGCCTGGGTGCTCGGCAACAGCCTGCTGCTCAAGACCGGGGAGGCCCTCGATCTCAACGTCATGCGTGAGCGGCTCACCGCCGCCGGCTACGCCAGCGTCACGCAGGTCATGGAGCACGGCGAGTTCGCGGTGCGCGGCGCGCTGCTCGATGTTTTTCCCATGGGCAGCGCCACACCACTGCGCATCGACCTGCTGGATCGCGACATCGAGACCATCCGGCGCTTCGACCCCGAAACCCAGCTTTCCGGCGAGAAACTAGCCGACGTCCGGCTGCTGCCAGCACGTGAATTTCCACTCGACGCGGATGGCATCCGCAGCTTTCGCCAGCGGTATCGCGCGCGCTTCGACGGCGATCCGCAGAAAAATTCCATTTATCGCGAGGTGTCGAACGGCCTCGCGCCAGGCGGCGTTGAATACTACGCGCCGCTGTTCTTTGACCAACACGCTGATTTCTTCGCCTATCTGCCGCCGCCCGCCAACGTGGCCTTGATGGAAGGCGCGGCCGCAGGCTTCGAGCAGGCTTGGGCGCAGATCGGCGAGCGCCACGAACAGCACCGCCACGATCTGGAGCGGCCGCTCCTGCGCCCCGAGGAACTCTGGCTGCCGCCGGATGAAATACGCACCGCACTCGCTACACGTGCGCGCATCCAGGTTCAAGGCTTCGAGTTCCCAGCGGACAGTGGCACGAATTTCCACACCGGGGCGCCGCCCGAGTTGCGCGTCGACGTCCGCGCGGCGGAACCGGCGGCGGGGCTCATCGAGTTCGTGCAGGCCTTTCCCGGTCGAGTGCTGTTCGCAGCCGAGAGCGCCGGACGGCGCGAATACCTCGCAGAACTCCTTGCCCAACACGAGCTGCGGCCGGCGGCGGTCGACGGCTGGGCCGGGTTCCTGGCGTCGCGTGAACACCTGGCAGTCTGTGTCGCGCCGCTCGAACGCGGACTCTATCTGCCCGAGGCCGGTGTCGCGGTAATCGCTGAGGAACAGCTCTTTGGCGTGCGCGCCCACCAAGCACGGCACCGCGTGCGCCAGCGCGACCCGGCGAACATCATCCGCGACCTCACCGCACTCGCGGCCGGCGCGCCCGTGGTGCACGAAGAGCATGGCGTGGGCCGCTACCGCGGCCTGCAGACCCTGACGCTCGATGGCGTCGAGACCGAGTTCCTAGTGCTGGAGTACGCCGAAGGCGCGAAGCTCTACGTACCGGTATCCTCGCTGCAATTGATGTCACGCTACACCGGTGGAGCGCCGGAAACCGCACCGCTGCACCGCCTCGGCAGCGGCGAGTGGGAGAAAGCCCGCAAGCGCGCCGCCGAACAGGTGCGCGACGTGGCCGCAGAACTGCTCGACCTCTACGCCCATCGCGCGGCCCGCACCGGGCACGCCTTTCATTTCGGCGAACGGGAATACCGGGCTTTCGCCGAAGGCTTCCCCTACGACGAAACCCCGGACCAGCAGCAGGTGATTGACGGCGTACTCGCCGACATGCGCGCCGGCAGGGCCATGGATCGCGTGATCTGCGGCGACGTCGGTTTCGGCAAGACCGAAGTGGCGCTGCGCGCGGCGTTCGCGGCCGTGCAGGACGGCAAGCAGGTAGCGCTCCTGGTACCCACCACCTTGCTCGCACAACAGCACTACCAAACGTTCCGCGACCGCTTCGCCGCCTGGCCGGTACGCATCGAGGTGCTGTCGCGCTTCCGCTCGGGCAAGCAGCAGAACCAGGTGGTTCAGGGGCTGGCCGACGGCAGCGTGGACATCGTGATCGGCACGCATGCGCTGCTGCGCGACGAGCTCAAGTTCAAGGAACTGGGGCTCGTGATCGTGGACGAAGAGCACCGCTTTGGCGTACGCCACAAGGAAAAGCTGAAAAAACTGCGCGCCGAAGTCGACCTGCTGACGCTCACCGCCACACCCATCCCGCGCACTCTCAACATGTCGCTCGCCGGACTGCGGGATCTCTCGATCATCGCCACGCCGCCCGAGGAGCGGCTCGCGGTCAAGACCTTCGTAAGCGAGTGGAACGATGCGCTCGTTCGCGAAGCCTGCCTGCGCGAGATCAAGCGTGGCGGCCAGGTGTACTTCGTGCACAACGACGTGCGCACGATCGCACACACCGCCGCGCAGCTCGCCAAGCTGATGCCGGAAGCCGAGG
>JBOIBB010000215.1:0-4023 GCA_050739335.1 Gammaproteobacteria bacterium | reverse complement strand
AGCCACGGCACCGCTTGTGTGTGCCGTGGGCTTTTTACCCATCGCGACAAACCCACGGTCAATCGGAATGCAACTGACCGTGGCTACCACCGCTATTGCAACGTCAGCGGGTAATCGCGGCACGCGGTTTTTGCCGTGGGCTTCTCAACGACGAATAAAAACCCACGGCGCCAAAATTGCGCCATGGCTACCGGCTTCATCAGCGGGAGCACATATTTTGTGCATGCCGACCGCGTGGGCACAACGTTCATGGTGACGGATAGCAGCGGGAACGTGGTGCAGGATGAGCTGCACTATCCCTGGGGCCAGGAATGGACCATGGTCGGCACGCTCGATGAAGAGCGCTTTGCACGGCTCGAGCATCGCGATGCCGAAACAGAGCTTGACCCCACGCATTTCCGGATGTTTTCCTCGGGCATCGGCAGATGGCAAAGCCCTGACCCAATGCCGGGCGATGTTTTTAATCCGCAATCCTTCAATCGGTATGCGTACGCACTGAATAATCCTACGGGCCTCATCGACCCGACGGGCCTTATTGGCGAGCCCCCGCCGTGATGTACGACCGATTCCACGGGCGAGAGCTACACCTGCGATGACGACTCGCTGGACCCGGTAGCCTACTACTTCGAGTACAATCAGCCACCGCCTACCTTTATCCCCACGGGCACAACGGTCCCGTACTCGAATTACCTGAAATGCTCCCAACAGTGCTTCGGAAACAACGGCCCTGGAAGATTTTACGTTCCGGGTTCACAGTTCGGCTGGGAGACCGTCTCATACGAGGCGGCGGAGGACATTGTGTCGGCAGCGGCGGCAACAGGGGAGCCTGCGAACATCATTGCGGCCACGTACCTGATCGAAAGCGCAGAGGTGCGCTGCTCAGAAACTCTGCGGCATTTCATTCGGGCATAAACAAAAGCCGCGGAGTTAAAGGACAACTCCGCGCTACGTTTTGCCGTGCCCCCGATTGGCAGCCGAAGGCTGTGGGCGCCCGGAATGACATATGGCTCCGAGGCGTTTTTCCGCAGCCTGTTGCGACTGGCGGTGAGAATGCGTTTCCATAGCCAGTCGAGGATAGCAAAGCGTGACGGTCGGCGTGAGGCGGACGGGATGCTTTTCCCCTCCGTCGCCGGAATGACTGGGAACTGGGCAATGCCAGGCCGACGGTGGTGGTGCAATAGACGCCGGGCTACCGGGCGAGACCCGTCCTCTTTATGCTGGTTCGGAATCCATCAGAATGGGGCCTGGCTAAGTCACGGAGATGTTCTTCGGACGATGTGGAATAGTTCACTCGTGTCTCAGCGCCACCATCGGGTCGACGTTCGCCGCCCGACGTGCTGGAACGTAGCACGCGAGGAGCGCCACCCCGACCAGAATTAGCGCGACAACGATGAACGTTGCGGGATCGGTGGGCTCGACTCCGTAAAGCAGGCTCGCCAGAAACCGCGTCAGGCCCAACGCCGCAACAAGTCCGATCCCCACACCGATCAGCGCCAGAGTGAGCCCCTCCCCTATCACCATCTTCAGAATGTCGACTTTCTGCGCGCCGAGAGCCATACGAATGGCAATTTCGTGGCGGCGCCGGTTTACGGCATAGCCCACGGTACTGGCAATTCCAGCCATAGCGAGTACAAGCGCGAGCAGGGCAAACACGCCCACAATGATGGCGTAAAACCGATTCTCCGAAAGGCTTCCCCTGAGTACTTGGCGCATCGTCTCAACCTGCGAGATCGGGGCTTCGGGGTCGATCGAGTGAATCGCCTTCTGCATGGCGACGGCTGTCGTCGCGGGCATGCGGGTCTTTACGACGACGGTTCCGGCGAACGCGGCAAAAAGCTTTTGCGTGAATGGAACGTAGACCTCCGGCCTCGCTCCCTCGGCAAGGGAATTATCTCTCACGTTCCCCACTTCGCCGACCACTCGCTCGTCCTTTGATCCCGTCCCGACAGGACTTCGCCCCAGCCAGTATCGTTCTACGAAAGCCTTGTTCACTATCATGACGCGCGGTGAACTCTCTGCGTCCTGCGCCGTGAAGTCCCGCCCGTGGACCAGTGGAATCCCCATCGCTTGGAAGTAACCAGGGCTCACGGCATGAAGGCCCCCGGTGACCACGCCGCCCGGTCCAAGATTTGCCATGCCGGGCTCACCCGTATCCCGGAACGTGCCGTTGATGCCATCCAAGGGCAGCGGACTGATAAAACCGGACGCTTCAACGCCGGGCACGGACTTGACCTTTCGAAGAAGCTGCTGATACGCGGCGATCTGGTCAGCCGAATTCGCATAGCGGTATCTCGGCAGCAGAACGCGGAGCGTGAGAATCTCGTGCGGATCGATGCCGGGATTCACGGCCTCGAGTTTCAAGAAGCTGCGTAGCATCAAGCCAGCGCCGGCAAGCAGCACCAGCGACAAGGCGACCTCAGCAAGGATCAAAATTCGTTGCGCGCCAAAGCGCCCCCTACCCGGCGCAGCGCTCACGCCACCCTCTTTCAGCGACCCCGCGAGATCAGCCTTCGAGGCGTGAATCGCAGGCACCAGGCCGAAAGCAATCCCTGCCGCGATCGAAGTTCCGAGCGTTGCCACAAGCACCCGTGGATCGATGCCTATCCGCTCAAAGTTGGCCGCGCTAAACAGCCGCGGGATGATGCCGCTTTCCAACTCGATTCCCCAATGGGCGAGCAGAATTCCCAGCGCCCCTCCCAGCACTCCCAGGATGACGCTTTCCGTGAGCAGTTGCCGCAAGATTCGCAGGCGGCCCGCACCAACCGCCGTGCGTATCGCGATTTCCTTTTGCCGTGAGGCAGCCCGCCCGAGCAACAGGTTCGCCACGTTGGCGCACGAGATTGCAAGCAGGAAACTCGCAGCGCCAAACAAAACGATGAGGATCGATCGCCAGCGCGCGATGACCTGCTGAGTGAGCGGTGTCACAGTGATCCGCCACTTCGCGCCAGCCTCGCCTGGGTGCTCACGCATCACCCCGAGAGCCAATACGTTCAGCGCAGCTTGGGCGCGTGATGGCGGCACGCGTAAGCGACCCCACACCGAAAGCGAGCGGGTCTTTGTGTCAGACCGTTCGGCCGCATTCAAGATCAGAGGCGTCCAGCAGGCAGGCTCCCAACTCGTGGCGCCCGGTGTCGTGAATCCGGGAGGCATGACGCCCACGATCGTATGGCCCACGCCGTCCAGCGTGATCGTGTGGCCAACCGCCGCCGGGCGGCCGCCGAACAAGTGTTGCCAGAGAGAATAGCTCAGCAGAACCGCGGGTGGAGCGCCGGAATCGTAATCGGAAGGAAGAAAGCCGCGCCCCCGGGATGGCTGAACCCCGAGCAACGCAAGCGCCCCGCGAGAAATGGCATAATCGGATACCTGAGCCGGCTCGGGCACACCCGCCAGCGTCAGCCCCGTCCGCCGCTCACTCGCCCCAAAACTACCCACGGTTTTTGCGCGCTCCCTCCAGTTCAGGAATACCGGAGCCGGAACCTCGTCCCACGCATGGCTGAACCTTGCATCCGACATCGTAATGGAAACCAGGCGCGAAGGCTCTTTGTAAGGAAGGGCACGGATGACCACGGCTTCAGCAAAACTAAGAATGACGCATGTGGCCGCGATACCGAGTGCCGCAATTGAAACAGCGGCAGCCGTGAAACCGGGATTGCGGCGCAGTTGGCGCAGACCGTAGCGAAGGTCTTGCCAGAGGGTTTCGAGGAAGGCAAAGGTCCACATCTCGCGGTTCACTTCCTTCGTTCGCGTTGCGTTGCCGAATGCCCGCCGCGCAGCGTAGTGCGCTTCTTCTGGCGGCACGCCCGACTCCGCCAGCTTCTGCTCGCGCTCGGCGAGGTGGAATTGCAGCTCATCTTTCAAGTCGCGGTCAAGCTCTCGGCGGCGGAACAGCGCCCTGATTCGCAGCCGCACCGTGGTGATCCATTCCGCCAGCACCGTTCAATCCTCCCGGGGGCGCGGCAAGCGGCACGGCGGCCAGAATTAGCCACGCAAAGAGCGGCATTGCCGCTTGATGTGCGGAAAGCC
>JBOIBB010000214.1:0-4507 GCA_050739335.1 Gammaproteobacteria bacterium | reverse complement strand
ACCATGAGCCGCTTGGCGCCGTTCGGTAGAGCTAATCCGTACGCGCAACGTCGTATGTCCTGTTGAGAATCTTCGTACCAGCCCACGGAGCCGTGGAGTTTCAGCAGGTGTATCGGTTTCACAGTCTCGTCGAACTGTCGTCCCTTGTAGGTGCCACGAATGCGCCCGATGCGCTCATCGAACACCGCTGGGTCAAAATAGGCGTGCTCCACACCAACAAATCCGTCCGCTAGCCGTACCTTGGCAGTTTCCGCCGCCCGCTCGACAAGCGGATCGTAGTTGAGACTGAACACCGTCATGGTTGGGTCGGCATGGCTGGACAACCGACGCACAAATTCAATGTGCAAATCGAGCGTCGGGCTCATGGGTTGGAAGAGGTCCGCGATAGCTGTTGTCACTAGATGCCGGTACGAAGTGTCCACAGCACCATCGTCATCGAGCAGGTCGAGGGCATGCTCGAGCCCCGTCGCTCCGTTGTCGAGCTTGGCTTGGATGTCGGCTCGCTTCTGGGGGTCGGCGATCCGTTCTTTGATACGGTCCCAAAGCTCGAAGGCGAGCGGGTATCCAGCATTGTCTAGGTTTGACGAGCCAGCCCCAAGCAGATAACCGACGCGCTGCGCTTTCAGTTGCTCGGCAACCTTCACCTCAAGTGCGCGCGTGAAATCGGACTCCGGTGTCATTCCCCTGTCTGCCCGGCGCTTAGCCAGCCCCCAGCGGGGCATTTGCGGGTATCCTCCAACGCTGCGCGGACCACGTCAAGCGAGGAAGCTCTACGAATTAACAATGGCTTGTCCGGCAGGCGTGGTGCACGCGATGCAGTGGGACACCGAGTGGTGGTTGGGTTTTCAGCTGGGAACGACGATATGCAGCCCGTTACCGGCAGGGAGGCCAGCCCGCGATTGATGTTGTGCAGGCCAAACGTTGCTACGCCGAGGCAAGTCACGAACGACCGCTATATGGTGGCTCGATTGAGGCCGTGACTGACCGCAGTGGGCCGGAGCCGGGCTCTGGACCACATGACCCTCGGTGGTGTGCCAAGGGATACGTGGTTTGTCCGAACCACCGTCGTTAGTCGCGGTGGTGGCTCGGAACAAAGATCAATGCGACAGCGGTGCGACGATCTGGTCGAGATAGTCCTCTGTGCCTTGGATGTGCTCCAGGTGCGGGTACTGCGGGCCGCCATAGTAGGCCACCGGAATAGTCTGGAACTGCCCCTGGTATTTCAGCAGCAGCTTGATCCGCGTTCTGCCGCTCTCGGCAGAAGTGAGCGCCGCGTTCAGCATCTCGGCTGAGTAAGCTTGCCCGTTCACCGTCGTCCACGTGTTACTTGTTCAGCCGGTCAGCCAATCGCGTCATCAAGTCCATGTGTTCGTGCAAAATTGCAACGATCAACGCAGTCGCGTGCTCGCGCGGCAGGCAAAACACGTAATGGTGTTCACAGTGCGCCATGCGCAACGTGGGGTAGAGCGTGCTCATATCCTGGAAAGCCCCTTGGCCAGCCGCAAGGCGAGCAATGCCCTGTTCCAGCTTGGTGATGTAGCGGCGGACTTGGGCATCACCCCATTGCTTGCGCGTGTAGCAGATGATTCCGCGCACGTCGGCTTCCGCCGCATCGGTCAGAACGTAGTCGCGCCGGGTCAAGCGCGACGGCCATCCGCCAGTTCCTCGTCCAGGACTTCTTTGATGCTCTTGGCAGAAACCTTCCCCGCCACCCCTGCGGCGATGCGTGTACTCAACAGGTTTTTCAGCTCCTGCCATGCCGGACCATCGCCCACATCGCCCGAAAACAATCGTTCGAGTGCGTATTGTTTGATGGTCTTGCCTTGCAGGGCGGCCAGCGCCTTCAGGCTTTGATGTTGTTGGCTGGTGATATCAATAGTTAGACGGCTCATGCGGAACTCCGTGACTACCACAAACACACATTAACACATATGTGTATCACAGGGCGGCTACTCTGCCCTGGGTCTCGGTCGGAGCCTAGTGACATGGGTTCACTGCGCCGGGCGATATATCGCATGCCGGCTAACGTTTATGCAAGGTGAAAAGCGTTCACGGCAAGCTGTCAACAGCCGCTATCAGGTGGCTCCCCAGAAGCCTCGACCGGGGGCTCCTGGCCCCAATCGGGCTCTGGACCGCATGTCCCACAGTGGTATGTCGGGGGATACGTGGTTGGTCCGGGCCACTACCGCTAGCCGCAGCCGTGGCCCGGAACAAAGATCAATGCGACAGCGGGGCGACGATCTGGTCGAGATAGTCCGGTGTGTCCTGGATGCGCTCGAGATGCGGGTACTGCGGGCCGCCGTAGTAGGCCACCGGAATGGTTTGGAACTGGCCCTGATACATGAGCAGCAGCTTGATCGGGGTCTGGTCGGTCTCGGCGGAAGTGAGCGCGTCGTCCAGCACCTCGCGTGAGTACGCCTGCCCGTTGACGGCGACCAGGGTCTCGCCCGAGCCGACGCCGGCCTTGAACGCAGGCCCGTCCCAACGCACGTCGCTTATCTCGCCGTGCTTGCCGATCGAGAGTCCAATCGAGTAGGGGAAAGCGCTCCAGGGGCGGGATTTTCTTTTCATCGCCTGCTTTTCAAAATCGTTCGGCTTGTCGGTGAACACGAGCTTCCAGCCCGCCGCGGCGAGTGCATGCGTGGGTGGAGTGTGTGCATCGAGGCGCGCGCGCAGGAAATCGGCCCAGTTGTACTTCACCACGTGATTCAGCGCGTTCACGATGGCGTCGAATGTGAAGGTCTTGGTGACCATGCTGCCGTTCCCCACGCCGAAGAACTCGCGTGCAAAGGTATTGAGCGAGTCGTGGTCGTGCGTCAATGTCCGGATTTTGCAGTCCACGTCGAGCCAGATGAGCTGGCCCGCGTTGTAGTACATCTCGCCGGTCTGCCAACTTTGGTACGGACGTGGGCGGCGGTGCGCGATCATCTCGTCGTTGGTGGTGTCCTGGATGTTGCGCCAGGCGAAGCCGGGACGGTCAACGTCATAAGTGGCCGCGAGCATCGCCATGGATTCGCGATACTGCTTGGGCGTCCACATCCCCGAGCGTGTTGTGATCACGTAACCCCAGTACTGGGTCAGGCCCTCGTAGACCCACAACTTGGAATCACCCATCGGTACGTTGAAGTTCGGCGTCCACAAGTCCTCCGGACGGCGGAACTTGCCATTCCAGGAATGCGTGTATTCGTGTGCCAGCAGGTTCCCGAAACCGACTTCGTTGGCTTTCCAGTCGGTAAAGAAATTCGCCTTCACGCCGTCTTCGCTCGATTGGTGATGCTCGAGGCCATTCATGGCGAAGATATCCGACACCGAGACCAGCCAGTCGTAGTGATGGTAATGGTGCGATTCGAACAGATCGTGTTCCTGCGTCACGATGTTGCGCAGGGTCTGTAACTCCTGCGGTTTGACATCCAGGTCTTTGGGCGCCTGGGCGAAGAGATCCATGTGCACCGGCACGTTGCCGTTCGCGTCGCCAGGGTTGAGGTCCAGGCGCTTGAAATATTTGCCTGCGTAGAGCGGCGAATCGACCAGCGTGTTATAGGTGGTCGGCTTGAAGACGTACGTATTGCCAGTGTCCGATTCGGTCTCAAGCGCCGTGCCGATCTGCCAACCCTCGGGAAGCGTCACCGTGGGCGCAAAGGTGATGTCGCGTGAGTAATATCCGGCCGGATACAGCGACACGTGATTCCATTTGATATCGAGGATCCGATTGGTCATGAGGTACGAGCCCTGGTCGGGCGCACGCGCCGATAACCATTCAAACGAAAGATCGAGTTTCGATACGCCCTGCGGTACGTCCACCTTGAACGCAAAGACATCGTACTTGTCGCGCAACCAGGGAATCCGGTTGCCGTTGGCGGTGATGATCAGGCCCGCGAACTTGTCGAGCGTGTTGGGGTTGAATGCGTGGTCGCCGGGGATCCATTTGGGATAGAGCAAGGTGAGCTCGCCCGGCTGCACCGGAATCGTCTCGTGCACGCGAAAGATGCTTTGCTGGGTATCGGTGGCGTTGACGTTGAGGGTGATGGCACCGGGATAAGGGATGTCCCGAGGCAGTGGGATGTGCGCGTCGGCGGCATCGGCCAGGGCCACGCCGGAAAGGGAGGCTGTCAGCAGCGCCAGGGAGACAGCGGCTGCGAGGCGCAGGGAGTGGATTTTTAACGGACGGGAATTGGATGAGTGCATCTTCGGTGCTCCAGGTGAAATGTGTGGCCCACTGACATTGACACCAGGCGGCCTGACGTGCGTGGGCTGGACTGGCGCAGTGAGCGGTTTGCGGGCGGGTTGCTGCTGGTTATGACTCGAAAATCCTTGTCGGGGTTCCCGCGCAGGCCGGAGGCTGGGCGCGCGGCGGCGTGCGACGGCACGCGTAGAATGCGCGCTTCCTCGCGAGGCGCGCCCGCATGCTGACCTTATATATAGCCAACAAGAATTACTCCTCTTGGTCGTTGCGGCCCTGGGTGCTGCTGCGCGAGCTCGCGGTGCCGTTTGCGGAAAAGCTCGTGCC
>JBOIBB010000213.1:0-2262 GCA_050739335.1 Gammaproteobacteria bacterium | reverse complement strand
CCGCGCTCACGTCCGGGAGCTGGCTGATGGCCGCGGCGTCGTCCAGCGTGAGCGTGGGCGCGGAGCCTGCCGCGTTGTGCACTCCGTTGGCGTTCTGCGCGGAGCTCCAGATCACGAACAAGTTGCTGCCCATCGAGGCAATCGCCTGATTCACTTTGAACTGTGCGCCGTTGCCGACCGCAAGCATCAGGATCACCGCCGCCACGCCGATGATCATGCCCAGCATGGTGAGCAGCGTGCGCATGCGATTCGCACCCAGGGCCCGCCAGGCTTCCGTAACCATGAATGCTGAACTCATGCCACTAACCTCGGTGTCTGTTGCTGGTCATCCATGACCCGGCCATCACGAAAATGCACCAGACGGTGTGCATAGTGTGCCACGTCCGGCTCATGCGTGACCAAAACGATGGTCACGCCGTCGCTGCTGCCCAATTTGCTGAACAGGGTCATGATTTCATCGCTGGTCGCAGTATCCAGGTTGCCGGTGGGTTCGTCCGCAAGAATCAGCGGCGCCTGATTGGCGAGTGCGCGCGCAATTGCCACGCGCTGCTGCTGGCCGCCGGAAAGCTGTGCCGGGAAAAAATCCGCAAACCGTGCCAGCCCCATGCGCTCGAGCAACTCGCGGGCGTGCTGCTTGCGCCGCGCATGCTCCCAACCGGAATACACCAGTGGCAGCGCCACGTTTTCCCAGGCGGTCAGGCGGGGCAACAAATTGTAGCCCTGAAACACGAAGCCGATGAGCCGGTTGCGGATATGCGCAAGCTCGTCGGTGTCGAGCTCGGAGACTGCATGGCCCTGGAGGTAATACTCACCGCTGCTCGGCACGTCGAGGCAACCCAGGAGATTCATGAAGGTGCTCTTGCCGGAACCGGACGGCCCCATGATGGCGACAAACTCACCCTTGCCAATGCTCAGTTCCACGTCGCGCAGCGCCACGAACTGGCCGGCGGCGGTGTCGTAGTGCTTGCCGAGCTTCTCGGTGCGAATCAGGGGTGCCGCGTCCATCAGAATGGCCGGAAGAACCCGGAACGTTGCGGCCCCTGCTCGATGCCAAACAGCCCGGTAATGATCTTCTCGCCGGCCCGCAAGGATCCGGAGAGCACCTCGGTATTCAGATTGTCGGAAATTCCGAGCCGGATGCGCACCGCTTGCGGCTGACCCTTGGGCCCGAGTACGTAGACCAGTTGTTCGCCCGGCGCTGCAACCTCGAATTCCTGCGCGTGCCCCGCGCTAGCGTCCGCCTGACCCACTGCCCCGGCACTGCCCGCGGGACGCTGGCCACCGCCCGCGAACCCTCCGCCGCCCGGCCCACGCGGTCCCCGTGACCCGCCCAGGCCGGCAATATGCACGCGCAGCGCCGAATTCGGCACCAGCAATACGTGCCGGCGGTCCTGAATCATCACCACCACGTTGGCCGTCATACCCGGCAGCAACGACAGGTCGGCGTTGTTCACCTCGATCACCACGTCATAGGTGACCACGTTCTGGGTATTGGTCGAATTCAGGCGTACCTGTTTCACCGTACCGTTGTAGATGCGGTTGGGGTACGCCGCCACCGTGAAGGTCGCCGACTGGCCCGGCTTGATGGAACCGACGTCCGCTTCATTCACGGTCGTATCAATCTGCATCTTGTGCAGATCCTGGCCGATCTCGAACAGTACCGGCGTCTGGAAACTGGCCGCGACGGTCTGGCCGAGGCTCACTTCGCGGTTGATGACCGTGCCGTTCACCGGCGAGCGAATGATGGTATTTTGAAGATTGGTCTCGGCCTGCACCAACTGTCCCTTGAGGGAAGCTACCGAAGCTTGCGCGTTGGCGGTCGCTTCGAGCGCCTGGTCCACCGCCTGCTTGTTGCCGTAACCCTCCTTGAACAATTGCTTTACACGCGCCTCATTGGTAATCGTATAGCTCAGGGTCGCTTCCGCGGACGCCAGATTGGCTTGTTGTTGTGCCACCGACGCCTTGAACAGAGTGGGATCGAGCGTCAGCAGCACCTCGCCCGTGGTCACGTGCGAATTGTAATCTGCATACAAATTCTGCACGGTACCGGAAACCTGGGTGCCGACGTTGACAATCAGTTGCGGGTTGATAGTACCGGTGGCGGACACGGTTTCGGCCACGTTGCCGTAGCCGATCTCAGCCGTCTGGTAGCGATGCGCGTTTTGCGCTGCAAGGTGCGCGCGCCACAGGAACACACCCACGATGACCACGACGATCACCACGACCGCCGCAACGATGTACTTGAGGAAATGACGCTTGGAT
>JBOIBB010000212.1:0-2638 GCA_050739335.1 Gammaproteobacteria bacterium | reverse complement strand
ACGCGGCGTCGGGCGACTGCACGCGCCACAGCACTCCGCCCACGCCTTGCGCGACGCGCTGCCAATGCCAAGGCCCTGGGTAATCCGCGCTCAAGCGCTGCTCAACCGCCGTGTGAATCCAGGCGTCGGACATGCATGGAACTCAATTGAAAACGGGCGCTGCGCGCCCGTTTCGGAACGAGATCAGGCCGCAGGTCACGCGAGCAGTTGCCGCACACGCCGATGCAGCCGGCTCGGCGCACTGCGACGAGCGGGCGCACACGCTGTGCGCCCCGGACAACACTCCAGGGACGGACCAGTGCTCTCAGGCAAGTAACTGTTGAACGCGCCGGTGTAATGGACTCGACCGCGGAAAATGCGCCAGCAGGAATTCCATCTGGTCGGCCAAAATGCGCCGGCCCTTGAGGTAAATGTACTCCGCATGACTCGGCGTGAACGGCACCGCCAGGAGCTGCATCCCGGCTTCTTCCGGAGTACGCCCGGCCTTGTGGTTGTTGCAACGCTTGCAGGCCGCGACCACGTTGTTCCAGGTGTCGGTACCGCCCTGGCTCAAAGGCGTCACGTGTTCGCGCGAGAGCTCGGCGGACGGGAAGCGGTGCCCGCAGTACATGCAAATGTTGGCATCCCGCCGGAACAGCGTGTGGTTGTTGAGCGGCGGTACATAGTGCGCACGCGCCTTGGCGAGTGCGCGATTGTCGCCATAGGTCGCGATGATGGAGTTGACCTCGACGAGGCTCTGGTGACCGGTGCGACCGCTGATGCCGCCGTGCAGGCGATACAGCAGCGAACCGCAGCCATAGGCGACCTGCTCCAGGTAGTACAGGCGTACGGCATCCTGATAATCGATCCACTCGAGCGGCATACCGGCCGCATCGGTGCGCAGAACTTCTTGACTGAGATCGTACACGTTGGTGTCCACAGAGCCTGCTCGGGCGCGGCTGTTATTGCAGAAACCGGCTCAAAATGCAAAATCGAGTCAGGTGCGGCGGCTATCTTACTCCGGCCACGGGTGGCAAAAACTTCAGCTGCCGCCTAAACTTCGCAGCGTCTGCTACCGCTACGCGTCCCAATCCTGACCCGAGACTGGCATCGAAACCCACATGGCCATTACCGTTTTCATACCCAAAGAACGGGCTCCCGGCGAGCGCCGGGTAGCGATGAGCCCGGTGGTCGCTGCCAAACTCAAGCCACTGAACGTGGACTTGCTGATCGAGCCTGGTGCGGGAGACGCGGCGGGATTCCCCGATGACTTGTTCAAAGACGCACGCTTCGTTACCGCCACCGAGGGCGCGGCCATAGCCAACGTGGTGTTCAAGGTGTTGGCACCGGCGCCGGAAAACGTCGCCCGCATGCAGCCGGGTTCATTGTTGATCGGCTTGCTCAATGCACAGCATCACCTCGACGTCGTAAAAGCCCTGCGCGACCGCAAGGTCACGAGTTTCAGCATGGAACTGGTGCCGCGCATTTCGCGCGCGCAGGCGATGGACGCCCTGTCCTCGCAGGCCGCGGCTGCGGGTTACAAGGCGGCGCTGCTCGCGGCGGAAAAACTCGCGCGCTTTTTCCCGATGCTGACCACGGCCGCCGGTACGATCCGTCCGGCCAAGGTGCTCGTGATCGGCGCGGGTGTCGCCGGCCTGCAGGCTATTGCCACCGCGAAGCGCCTGGGCGCCATGGTCGAGGGCTACGATGTGCGTGCCGCAGCGCGCGAGCAAGTCGAGTCGCTCGGCGCCAAGTTCGTGGACACCGGTGTCTCGGCCGAAGGAACCGGGGGCTATGCACGCGAGCTGACCGCCGAGGAAAAGCAGAAACAGCAAGATGCGCTCGCCAAGCACGTCGCCCAGGCCGACGCGGTGATCACTACCGCGGCGATTCCCGGGCGTGCGGCCCCGCGCATCATTTCCCGAGCCATGGTCGAAGCCATGAAGCCCGGCGCCGTAATCGTGGATGTCGCCGCCGAGACCGGCGGCAACTGCGAACTGACCAAGCCGGGCGAGGATATTTGGCGAGGCCATGTGCTCGTGAGCGGACCCGTGAACATTCCGAGCCTGCTCGCCGAGCACGCGAGCGACATGTACGCGCGTAACCTGCTGAATTTCTTCTCGCCGCTGGTAAAAGACGGCGCGATCCACATCGACTGGAACGACGAGGTATACGTCAAGAGCGTGCTCACGCATGACGGCGTGATTACACCTGAAGCCACTCGCCAGTTGATTGGTGATTAAAGAACGGCTTCCTTCATTCGTCATACCTGCGAAAGCGGGTATCCAGGTTTTGGATATTTCTGGATTCCCGCCCCACGCCTTCGCGGGGGCAAACTCTGCGCGGGAATGACGGCGTGGGCCGTGGAAATTCTTGAGGTACCGACCATGATTAGCGGATTTCTGGCTTTATATATCTTCATGCTCGCCGCCTTCACCGGTTACGAGGTGATCTCGCGCGTGCCGGTGATTCTGCACACGCCGCTCATGTCCGGCTCGAACTTCGTGCACGGCATCGTGCTCGTGGGCACCATGGTGGCGCTCGGCAACGCGCACACCACCGCCGAGCAGGTGATCGGCTTCATCGGCGTGCTGCTCGCCGCCGGCAACGTGGTGGGTGGCTACGTCTCGACCGAGCGCATGCTCGCGATGTTCAAGAC
>JBOIBB010000211.1:0-2421 GCA_050739335.1 Gammaproteobacteria bacterium | reverse complement strand
CGCGCGTGCGGGGTGGTGCGTGGTCTCGCTTGGCGTCGCGCCGGAACCGGACGAGCCGGTCATCGCGCTGATAGCAATAAATCCGAGATTCTTCAGGCCCGTGAGCGGCAAGAGCGCGAGCTGGATCGTGGTCGCGAAGCAACCTGGGCTCGCGATGCGTGGGGCGCCGATGACCTTCTCCTTTTGCCACTCCGGCAGGCCGTACACGAATGTACCGAGCGCCTGCGGGTACGGGTGCGGCTTGCCGTAGGCCTGCGCGAAAGCCTTTGCGTTGTCCAGGCGGAAATCGCCCGACAAGTCTATTAATGTAATACGCTTGGCGAGACCGTGCTTGTTACAGGCTTGTTCGATCTCGGGCAATTGTTTCGCAAACTCAAAGTGTGGCATGGCGGAAAACAGCACCGGCGTTTCCGCCCCGGCGAGCGCAGTCCAAGTGGGCTCATTGTCGAAACTGCCAGCCACGACGCCGCGCAAATTCGGGTGCACCTTCCAGAAGGGTTCGCCTGCGTGCTTGCGGGATACAGCGTGGATGCTTTCGACGTGCGGATGCTGCGACAGGAGACGCAGCAGCTCACCGCCGCCGTAGCCCGAACCCCCGAAGATATAGGCGCTGACTTTCTTCACGGGCGTTCCGTGTTACGCATTGCGCCCGATCACGTGGCACGGGACCGGATGCCGCGTGCCTCCAGCATCTTGAGTACGCGTTCACCGAGCGCCTTGGCGTGCGTGCGCGCATTGATCGCGGGCTTGCCAGTCGCGTGCTCCACAAAGCGTACGCCGACGTTGTTGTCGGTGCAGGGTCCGGTCACCAGGTCTACGGAGATTCCATAGTCGTCGCGCAAGTGCTCCACGCCGCCAGCCACGCCGACCGGGTCATTGGCGCAGAACACGAAGGCCGCCGTGAGCGCGCGCAATTCGGCATCGGCGAGAATGGCCTGTACGCCATATTCGCCCATGACACCATCGCCGGTTTCAGCCACCACGATGTCCAGGTTGCGCGTCGAGAGTTCTTCGAAAAGCGTATGCGCCACGCGCGCCGCGCTGTCCGGCCCGGTGCAGACGATGCCCGCATCGGTGAAATCCAGGATTACTTCGGCGCCGTAATCGCGCATGCTCAAGGTGTCGCGCATCAGCGCCACGCCGGTGAGTTTGGCGCCACCCACGTGATGGCCCGCCTGCGCGAGGCTGCGCATGATGGCACAGGCGGCGTTGGTTTTCCCGGCGTTCATGCAGGTGCCGGCGACGTAAATCACGCGGCATTTCGCCTCGTGTCCGTCGGGTTTCAGTGCGCCCATGCCGATGTTGGCAAGCTCGCCCTGACGCGACTGGAACTGCGGATAGACAAGCACCTGCCCGAGCACTTCAAATTGGAATGGCAGACCCACTTCCGGATTGTGCGACACGCATTCGCCGATCACGCCGCCTAGATTGAGTACGTGCAGGACCTGTCCGGGCTCGATGCTCTTCGGCAGCACACCTTCATAACCATGCAATGCATTGCGGTGGCCGAGCGCGCCCACGACGATGTCGTCGCTGTGCACCACGGTCATGCGGCCGTGCACATCCTCGAGCGTGTTGTAATGCGATTTGTCGTTGAGGATGCGTCCGGCGAGCACCGCGCCGTGCTCGGCGCGCATCTCGGTGGACAGCGTGAGCGCACGGTCGAGCTTCAGGTTGCGCGTGACGCTGGCGATCTTGTCGGCGTTAATCCTCATGGACAACTCCAAAAATCGCTCTTTTGCCCTCTGGCGTTGTTAAAAATCGGCTCGGCATCCTCATGTACCGGCATGTACACTTCGGTGCCTCGCCGATTTTTGCCTAGCCACAGGTCAAAATCCCTGATTTTTTGAGCCACCCATTGCCTACTCATGTACTGTGCCAGCGTGCAAGGCGAGGATTTGTTGTACGCCGTAGAGCTTGGCGAAGCCGGCCGCCTCGTTGCCGGTCCAGAACCTGTTCGCTTCCCCGTAGTTTGCCACCTTGGCGTCCATGAGCGAGTGCGGCGAGCGGACGCCGTCCACGGAAAAGCCGCGCGGGTAGAGGGTGAGCTTCACCTCGCCGCTGACGCGTTGCTGGCTCGAGGCGAGGAAGGCTTCAAGATCGCGCGCCAGCGGATCGAAGAAGTTCCCTTCGTGCAGCAACTGGCCGTAAAGATTGCCAAGCGTGTCCTTCCAGAACTGCTGCTTGCCGGTGAGCACCAGCTTTTCGAGTTCGCGGTGCGCACCGATCAACAGATGCGCGGCGGGCGCCTCGAAGCCTACCCGCCCTTTGATTCCGAGAATGGTGTCGCCGAGGTGCACGCCGCGGCCAATGCCATAGCCGAGACCGATGGCGTTCAACGTTGCGATCAATGCCACCGGGTCGAGTTTCTTGCCGTCCAGCGCAGTGGGTACACCTTGCTGGAATGTGAGTGTGTGCGGC